>JBOGVK010000142.1:0-16029 GCA_050692375.1 Actinomycetota bacterium | reverse complement strand
GTCGACGTCCTCGCCGAACCGGCCCGCCAGCGCCCGCATCACACCTTCGACGGAGATCAGGTGGCGGACCGTGGTGTCCTTCAGGCACTTCTCCCGGCAGAACGCGACGGCCTGAGCGCGATCCACGTCAGACCTCGGTGGGGAGGGGGGCGCGGGTGGCGGTCCGCGGGTCCTCGATCAGGTACGGCACGCTCGACAGGAGCGCGCGCTGTTCGTAGAGGAACAGCCGTTTGATGAACAGGGCGTTCTGATTGTGGAGGAGGTAATGTCGCCGCTTCCCTACAAGGAACTCAGGGATCACGACGTTCACCACCGTGTCGAGGCGCGCCGTGTAGTGCCGGACCTCTTCGAGCATCGGCCCGGTCAGGTCGCGGAACGGCGCTTCCACGACGTCGAGCGGGATCCCCAACCGACGATCGAACCACTCCCCGGCCACCTTCTGGGCACCCCCGGGATCCAGTTCGAACGTGACCGCTCGCGTCTCAGGGGCACCCAAGGACACCGCGAAGTTCACCGCGCGGATCGTGGCGTCGTGCACAGCCGAGACGAATACAAGCGTGACCGTCCGCCCGGGGATCAGCGGCTCGGCCCCAGCGTCTCCGAGATCGTCCGAGACGACGGGAGCATCCGTGACGACCACGTTGGGCTCTCGCAGGAGACCCGACTTCAACCGGATGAGGTCCCGACGCCGGACCACGTAGGAGAACAGCCGCCCCCGGATCGTCTCGGGGACGATCACCGTGATGAAATCGTTCGGCTCGCGGGCGATCCCGCGCACGTAGGTCCGGACGGACGCGAGCAGATCCCCTTCCGGGATCGGCTCAAGGCGAACGTCGCCGCCGGCGAGCCTTCGCCACCGGTCTTTCGTGCCCTGGGGGATCGACCCTGCGGATGTGGGATAGATGGCATGAACCTCTAGGGGCCGGATGGACTTGACGTAGCCGAGTGCATCCGCCGTCGCGACATCGAACTTCCGAACGAGGACGACCACCCGGTTCGGACCGACCGCGCCTGGCCGAACCGTGCTTCGTCGCAGCTGTCCGCGAACGGCCAGGTAGTGACGGTGGATCGAGAGCAGCGTCGGCACGATCAGGATCATCACCGTGATCGAGAGCCAGGCGCCGCCCTTGAACTTCGTCGCCGTCACCACGCAGAGGACGACCGCCGTGGTCACGGCCCCCACCGCGTTGATCGCGATCGAGAGTCGCCAGCCTTTCGCGGCCTGATCGCCCTTCAGCCGCTCGTGCCACCAGTGCCGGACCATGCCTGTCTGCGACAGCGTGAAGGACGTGAACACGCCGACCACGTACATCTGGATCAGCCTCGTGAGGTTCGCGTCGAACGCGACGATCACGACGATCGACACCAGTGCCAGCCCGATGACCCCGTTGGAGAAGACGAGTCGGTCGCCGCGGTTCATGAACTGCCGCGGCATGAACCGATCCCGGGCCAGGATCGAGGCGAGTCTTGGGAAGTCTTGGTAGGCGGTGTTGGCGGCCAGGATCAAGATCGCCGCCGTGAATCCCTGAACCACGTAGAACGCGAACGACCCCTCGCCGAAGATGGCCGAGCCGATCTGGGCCACGACCGAACGAGACTCGCTCACGGTGATGCCGGAGATGTGGGTCGTGAGGAACGAGATCCCCAAGAACATCGTGATGGCGATCGCCCCCATGATCGCCAGCGTCTGTGAGGCGTTCTTCGCCTGGGGGCGGCGAAAAGCAGGCACGCCGTTGGAGATGGCCTCGACCCCGGTGAGCGCCGTGGCTCCCGACGAGAAGGCCCTGAGGATGGTGAACAGGCCGATGGTCCCGACCGCTGTCGCCAGACCGGCCTCGGGCTCGATCCCGGGAGGCAGCGAAGAGGTTGGACATCCGCCGAGGCACTTGACGATGCCCACGCTGACGAGCAGAAGGATGCACACGATGAACCCATATGTGGGAACGGCGAAGATCGTGCCGGCTTCCTTCACACCACGGAGGTTGGCGAGCGTGATCAGCACGACGCACAGGACCGACAGCTCCACGCGGAAGGACGCGAGAGAGGGGACCGCCGAGATGATCGCGATCACACCGGCCACCGTCGAGACCACCACCGTCAGCATGTAGTCGACGAGCAAGGCGGAGGCAGCGATCAACCCCGGCATCGTCCCGAGGTTCTCCTTGCTCACGATATAGGCGCCGCCCCCGCTGGGATACGCCTTCACCGTCTGCCGGTAGGACAGGATGACGATGGCCATGAGGCCCGAGATCGCCAGGGCGATCGGCCCAACCAGGTACGCGCTCGCCACGCTGGCAACCAGGAGAACCCGGAGGATCTCCTCGCTCGCATAGGCGACCGACGAGAGCGCGTCGGACGAGAACACCGGCAGCGCGAGGACCTTCGGAAGGAGCGTGTGCTCCAGGTGGGAGCTCGCCACCGCGCGACCGACGAGGACGCGCTTCATGACACCGGTGGAGCTCGGACCTGTGGCCGCGTTCGACATCGGCGGAGATGCTACGTCTTCGGGCCGGCGCCGGGTGGTCCCGATTCCGGTTCCCGAAGGTGGAAGGGCACGCTCGTCACCACGACCATCGGCTCGAACAGCAGTAGGCGTTTGATCGAGAACGCCGTCTGGTTGTGCAGGACGTTCTCCCACCAATGGATGGGAACCAGCTCGGGGAGCACGACGGTCACGACCGTATCTCCGCGAGCGGTGTGATGCCGCACTTCTGCCAGCAACGGGGCGTCGACATCGCGGAACGGAGCCTCCTCGATCAGGAGCGGGATGTCCATCCGTCGTTCGTGCCAGGCCTCGATGACGGGTTGGACGTCTTCGGGATCCGTCACGAAGAAGATCCCCTCGATCACCGCCGGTTGCAGGGTCTTCGCGTACGTCACGGCACGGACGACGGCGTCGTGGACGGCCGAGATGGGCACGAGCACGACGCTTCGCTCGGGCTCGACCGGACGGGCCGGGTTCGCGACATGCTCCTGATCCGGCAGGAACGGGATGTCGGTGACGACGACACCAGGCTCGAAGAGCAAGGATCCCTTCAGGAGGAGCGTCCTCCGCTCCCCCACGAACTGCCACCAGGATCGACCTCGCAGGACCTCGGGGATGATGATGGCCAGGTATTCACCGCGCTCCCGGTGCCGAGCCCGCACCATCGCCCGGACGGCTCGAACCAGATGCCGATCAGCCCACTCGAGCTCCCGCAACGCACCCAGGCGAGGAGCGACGCCCGCCCAGAGCTCAGCGACACGCGCGTACAACGAGGCCGGCCCGATGTAGAGCGGCTCGAGTCGCTCGGGACGGATCGCGCGCAGGTACCCGATCGCCTCGAGCGTCGCCGGTCCGAGGTCCGGCACGAGGAGGAAGAACGTCGCGCGTGCGGTTCCTGTCCCGAAGAGGGTCCCCGACCGAAGCCGGGCACCGACCCGCGCGTAGTGCCGGTGCACGCCGAGGAAGAACGTGACGATGATCGGGATCGCCAGGATCACGATCCACGCCCCCTTGTGGAACTTCGTGATCGTGACGATCACGAGTACGACGCCCGTCGTCACGGCCCCAACCCCATTGATGACCGCCCGCTGCCGCCAGCGCTGCCCACGGATCCGGAACCACCGTCGCACCATGCCCGTCTGCGACAGCGTGAACGCCGTGAACACTCCGACCACGTAGAGCTGGATGAGGCGGGTGAGCTGGGCATCGAACACCCAGATCAGCAGGCAGGCCAACCCCGCGAGCACCAATACGCCGTTGGAGAACACGAGACGGTCACCCCGGTTGCGGAACTGCGAGGGCATGAACCGGTCGCGTGCCAGGATGGAGGAGAGCCGAGGGAAGTCCTGGAAGGCGGTGTTCGCCGCGAGGATCAGGATGCCGGCAGTGAACGTCTGCAGCAGGATGAAGCCGAGACCTCGACCGTAGACGGTCTCGCCGATCTGGGACAGGACCGAGTGCGAAGCCGCGATCTCCTCGTCGATCCGCACGTGGAACAGCTGCGCAAGGATCGTGATACCGAGGAACATCGTGACGGCCAGCACCGCCATGATCAGCAAGGTGTCCGCAGCATTCTTCGCCTGGGGGCGACGGAACGCCTGGACGCCGTCGGCGATCGCCTCCACGCCGGTCAGGGCGGTGGCCCCCGACGCGAATGCTCGGAGCATGAGGAAGAGCGACAGGCCGACCACGGGCACGATCGGGAGATGGGCGGTAGGGGCCTGCGGACACCCACCGACACATCGCGCTAAACCCACGACCAGCGTCACCCCGACGATCGCGACGAACCCGTACGTCGGGATCGCGAAAAGGGTTCCCGCCTCCTTCACCCCGCGGAGGTTCGCAAGTGTCACCAGGAGCACCAACGCTATGGCGAGCGGCACACGGTGCGCGTCCATGCTGGGGACGGCGGAGATGATCGCGACGGTGCCGGCGGTGACGCTCACCGCGACGGTGAGCACGTAGTCGGTAAGGATCGCGGCCGCCGCGATCAACCCCGGAACAGTGCCCAGGTTCTCCCGGGCCACGATGTAGGAGCCACCCCCTCGCGGATATGCGCGCACCGTCTGCCGGTACGACGTGACGACGATGATCAACAGCGCGGCGATCGCGATCGCCAGCGGGATCTTCTTGTTGAGTGCACCGGCCCCGGCAAGGACCAGGACGAGCATCATCTCCTCGGTCGCATAGGCCACCGAGGACAACGGGTCGGACGAGAACACCGGTAACGCCAGGAACTTGGGCAGGAGCTGGTGCTCAGCCTTGTGGGAGGCCAGCGCCCGCCCCACGAAGAGCCGCTTCAGGTAGCCGCTGGCACCGATGCCTTTGCGCCCCCTGGCCATCGCCGCATCCTACGGGTCGAGCGCGCGCCACCGTGGTCGTGTCGAGGGGTCGGGCGTCGGATAGGCTTACGTGTCGTGCAGATCATCATCATGGGTTGCGGGCGCGTCGGCTCCGAGCTTTCGTTGAAGCTCCTGGAAGGTGGGCACGACGTCACGGTGATCGACAAGAACCCCGCAGCCTTCGTTAGGTACTCGCCGGGCGACCGGGCGCGCAAGATGGTGGGGCTCGGATTCGACCGAGACATCCTGGAGTCCGCCGGGGTCAAAGAGGCGGACGCCTTCGTGGCAGTATCGAGTGGAGACAACTCCAACATCGTCTCCGCGCGGGTGGCGCTCGAGCACTACCACGTCCCGAAGGTTATCGCCCGGATCTATGACCCACGCCGCGCCGAGATCTACGAACGGCTCAACATCCCCACCGTCGCGACCACTACCTGGGGCATCAAACAGATCCAGCTGATGCTCTTCCACGATCGGCAGGAGGTTCGCGAGAGCCTCGGAGGAGGGGATCTGGTGCGCCTCCGGCTCCCCGTACCGCCCCACCTCGTGGGAAAGGGGATCTCCGACGTGAACCTCGACGGGAAGATCCTCGTTGCGGGTGTCTCACGCGGAGGACGCGGGTTCATCCCCATCGCAGAGAGCACCTTCCAGACCGGCGACTACCTGGCCATCATCATGGCGAAGGATGGGATGGACGTCCTCGATGAGATGGTGGCGCCGCCGAGCGGGGAGCACCAGACGTGAAGGTCGTCGTGTCCGGCGCCGGAGCGGTGGGGCGTCACCTCGCCGCCGACCTCGCGGACCGCGGTCACGAGGTCACGTTGATCGACCAGGACCAGGATGTCGTCCAGAAAGTGCAGGAGTGGGCACCGAACGTTGCGGTCGTGCTCGGCGACGCCTGTGAGCCGTGGGTTCTCGAAGAGGCGGATCTGAAGCGCTCGGACGTCGTGGTCGCCGCCACGGGAGACGACGAGGACAACCTCGTGACGTCGCTCCTCGCGAAGCAGGAGTTCGCCGTGCCGCGGGTCCTGGCGCGGGTGAACCACCCGAAGAACGAGTGGCTCTTCACGGAACAATGGGGGGTCGATGCTGCGGTCTCGCCCCCGCATATCCTGACCGCGATGGTCGAGGAAGCCGTAACGGTCGGAGACCTGGTGAGGTTGATCCGTCTCGAAGGTGGACGCGTCTCGATCGTCGAGATGACGCTCCCGGCGGATTCGCCGTCCGTCGGGCGCCCCCTCTACGAGCTTCGGCTTCCAACCGACGCCGCCGTCGTCGCGATCCTCCGCGACGGCCACGTCGTCATCCCACAGCCCGAGACCGTGTTCTCGGCTGGCGACGAGGTCGTCGCTCTGGCGAGCACCGCGTCCGAGGGCGCGCTGCGCTCGACGATCGTAGGCGACGGGATGCCCGGTGGAACTCCATCCGACGGCACGTCTGGCGCCGCGAGCATCTGACGCTACTCAGCCGGGAGCACCCCCCGCGAGGCGTTCACTGCCGCGCGCATTGCTCGGTCGCGCTCGAGGACTAGAGCGAGCTGGTCGGAGAACGCACGGAGGACGCGGCGTTCTGGGCCCGAGAGCGCTTCACGACCTCCTCGCAGCACCATCACCCCCAGGTTCCGATTGCCGATGTTGAGCGCCAGGCGTTCGACGCCGGGGCCCTCCGCTCCGAGTGGCACGGCACCCGGCTCGATGTTCACGGTCACTAGTTCGTCAAGGCCACGGCCATCGCCGTGCTGCTGGATGAACAACGCCCCGTCGTGGAACCCGAACCACGCGACGACCGATCGGACGATCGCCGTGTAGCTCTCGGGATCGGGCCCGCGGTCCACGAGCGCCCGGCTGAGCTCCTGCAACGTGCGGAGCTCCATCTCGCGAGCCTCTGCCGCCTCCGCCCTCGCCGTGGCGTGCGCCATCAGCACGGCGATCAGGATGGAGAGCCCGAGGAACACGAAGAGCATGACGACGTCCTCGTTGCGCCCGATCGCGAACGTGTTGTACGGCTCGATGAACAGGAAGTTGAAGGTGAGGAACGCGACGAACGACGCGACGATCCCGGAGCCCATCCCTCCGACGGCGCAGGCCAGTACGACGACCGCGAGGAACCCGAACGCCGTGTTGAGCTGCGAGACGTGGGCGCGGAAGGGGAGAAACAGGGCCGCGACGCCGGCGACCCCAGCGGTCGCCAAGAAGTAGCCGACCATCCGTCTGCGGCGGGATCGTCGCAACAGCGCGCGGAGCGACTGGTTCAGTGGGTCCACAGCGCCATCGGGGGACAGATCTTGGCCGCGCTTTCGCATGCGGATCACTCCTTCGGTTCGAATCGATAGCCCATCCCCGGCTCGGTGATGAAGTACCGAGGCCGAGCCGGATCGGTCTCGAGCTTCCGGCGGATCTGCGCCATGTAGACACGCAGGTAGTTCGTCTCCTCTAAGTATTTCGGTCCCCAGACCTCCTGGAGCAGTTGCCGCTGACTCAAGAGCTTCCCAGGGTTGCGTACGAGGATCTCGACGAGCGCCCACTCGGTCGGGGTGAGCCGGATGTCCCCGGCCGTGCTGCTCACTCGCTTGGCGGCCAGATCGACGCTGAAGTGGGTGGTCACGACGATCGCGTCACCGGCTGCAGGCGCCGCTCGTCGCTCCGCCGCGCGCAGCCGTGCAAGGAGTTCGTCCATCCCGAAGGGCTTGGAGACGTAGTCGTCCGCACCCGCATCGAGAGCCTCGACCTTGTCGCGTTCCTGATCGCGCGCAGATAGCACGATGATCGGGATCAGGGTCCATGCACGCAGCCCTCGGATCACGTCTACACCATCGATGCCGGGGAGGCCGAGGTCGAGGATGACCACATCGGGGTGCCCCTGCGCAGCCACCTCCAGCGCGCGCTCTCCGTCGGGCGCGGTTTCCACTTCGTAGCCGCGCGCGCGCAGGTTCGTCCCCAACCCGCGGAGGATCTGCGGCTCATCGTCGACGACGAGCACGCGGGTCACGGCGACCCCTTGAATGCGAGCACCATCGTGAGACCGCCTCCAGGCGTGTCCTCGATCTCGATCTGCCCGCCCATCGCTTCCACGAACCCTCGAGCCACGGCGAGGCCGAGGCCGACGCCATCGCCAGCTGGTTGATCGCCTAGCCGCTGGAACGGTTCGAAGACGTGGTCGCGCGTCCCGACCGGGATGCCCGGACCCCGATCGACGATCCGCAGCTCCACGCGCCCGTTCACCGATGATCCGAGGATGGCGATGGGTGCGGTCGCTGACCCGTGGATCCGTGCGTTGGCGGCGATATTGGCGATCGCTCGTTCGAGGAGGGCCGGATCCACGTCCACCCTGGGGAGCGTCTCGGGAACGTCGACATCGATCCCCTTCCCGTCGTCTTGCAAGCTCGCGAGGGCTTTCGGCACGATCTCGTCGAGACCGACGGGACGCCGTACCAGTCGGAGCGAGCCACTCTGGATGCGGCTCGCGTCGAGGAGGTTCCCGACCAACGATGTGAGGCGATCGGTCTCTTCCTCGATCGTGGCCAGGAATTCGGCCGACTCCTCCGGAGTCCAGTCGACATCCTGCTGGCGGAGGCTGCTCACAGCGGCCTTGACCGACGCCAATGGCGTCCGCAGATCGTGGGAGACCGCCGCGAGGATCGCAGCCCGGAGCTCGTTCACTTCGACGAGCTCAGCGGCATCCTCGACCTCCTGCTCCAATGTCCGAGCACGAACCGCGACGCTCAGCTGGGCGACGAACGCGCCGAGGATCCGGCGCGCCTCGGCCGGCAGGCGGGATCCGCGGATCACGAGCGATGCATCATCCCCGAGCTCGAGTACCTCCGATCCTTCATCGGGAACGACCGGAGGAGCGGCTCCGGCGGAGGCCTCGAGCTCCCAGCTGCCGTCGTCGCGACCGCGGAGCACGGACACCGCCTCGAGTCCGAACGTCGACCGGACATGCTCGACGAGTCGAGGGAGGGGGTCGTCCTCGGTCAAGAGCCATCCCGCCAATCGGACGAGCGCTTCGGCTTCGGCCGTTCCACGCTGGGCCTCCGCGCGGAGCCGCGCCGAGCGGTCGACCAGACCGCTGACGACCGCCGCCGTCGCCACGAAGACGACGAACGCGAACACGTTCGCGGGCTCGGCGATCGTCCACGTATGGATGGGCGGCGTGAAGAACCAGTTGATGATCAGTACGCTCGCGACCGCAGCCGCTGTCGCGGGCCATAGCCCCCCGACGGCCGCGGTGGCCGCCACGACCAACAGGTACATCAAGAGGACGCTGGGAAGCCCGAGCTGCTCGCGGAACGCCACGAGCACGAGCGTCATCGCGACAAGAGACCCAAAGGCGAGTCCGGCGCCCAGCAGGCGGCGCCGGATGGAGAGCCCTGCGGCGGCCCTAGGTCGGTACGCCGGTCGAGACTCCATCGCCTCCATCGAGATGACGTGGACGTCGACGCGACCCGAATCTCGGATGACTCGGGTGATCACGGACGGCCTCACCAGCTGCTGCCATCGGCTCCGACTACTCGCGCCAAGGACGACCTGCGTCACGTTCTCCGCACGGGCGAATTCGAGGAGTGCCTCGGGCATGCTCCGGCCGACGACCTCGTGGAAGCTTCCACCCGTCATCTCGACCAGGCGCCGGGTCTCGCCGAGCGCGGAGCTGTCGCTCGAGCCGTCTTCCGGGATCACATGAACCGCGATCAGTTCGCCGCCGCGCCGCACCGCCATCCGGGCGGCCCGCCGGATCAGGGCCTCGTCCTCGGGTCGGCCCGACACGCCGACGAGGATGCGCTCGCGGGTCTCCCACGGTCCCTCGATCGCGTGGTCGTGCATGTACCCCTGCAACGACTCGTCGACGCGGTCGGCCATCCACAGCAGGGCCAGCTCACGGAGCGCCCCGAGGTTCCCCTCGCGGAAGTAGTTCGAGAGCGCAGCGTCGATCTTCTCGGGGGGGTAGATGTTGCCGTGAGCCATCCGGCGACGGAGCGCGAACGGCGTCATGTCGACGAGCTCCACCTGATCGACGGCTCGCACGACCTCGTCGGGGATCGTCTCGCGCTGCTTCACGCCGGTGATGCGCTCGACGACGTCGTTCAGCGACTCCAGATGCTGGATGTTGACGGTCGAGATCACGTCGATGCCGGCGTCCAAGAGCTCGCGGACGTCCTGCCACCGCTTCTCGTTCCTCGACCCCGGGACGTTCGTGTGCGCCAGCTCGTCGACCAGCGCGACCTCCGGCGAGCGGGCCAAGATCGCGTCGACGTCCATCTCTTCGAACGTCGAGCCCCGATAGGGGAGCGACCGGCGCGGCACGATCTCCAGGTCCGCCAGGCGCTCGGCGGTCTTGGTGCGGCCATGGGTCTCGACGAAGCCCACGACCGTGTCCGTGCCGCGCTCCCGTCGGCGCAGACCCTCACCCAGCATGGCGAACGTCTTCCCGACGCCCGCCGCGTATCCGAGGTAGATGCGGAGCGTGCCGCGCATGGTCTCCTTCTAGGCTAGGCGTTCCAACGCGAGGTTGAGCAGCAACACGTTCACCCGAGGCGCACCCATGAACCCGAACGTGCGACCTGCGGTCTGCCGGTCGATCAGGTCCAGGATCTGCTGGACCGGAAGACCCCGTGCCGCGGCCACCCGCGCAGCTTGCAACGCTGCGTACGCCGGCGAGATGTCCGGATCCAGGTTGCTCGCGCTCGTCATGACGGCATCGGCGGGGATCGGGGCGCTGGGCACGATCCCGTCGCGCTGCCGAAGGGATGCGATCGCCTGCGTCACCGAGTCGAGCAGGTCGGGGTTCGTCGGCCCGAGGTTCGAGGGACCGCTCGCGGTCGGGTCGTACGAGCCCGGACGCGGCTGGAACCACCGGTCCGCGTCGAAACCCTGTCCCAGCAACTCCGAGCCCACCACCCGACCGTCGCTGGTCACCAGGCTGCCGTTGGCTCGGTGGCTCATCGTCAGCTGCGCGATCCCGGTGACGAGGAGCGGGTACGCGACACCCAGCACGAGCGTGAGGATCAGCAGCATCCGCACCGCGGCGACGAGTTGGCGGCGCATCATCCCAACCTCAGCCCGGTGACCAGGAGATCCACCAGCTTGATCCCGATGAAGGGTGCGATCACGCCGCCCAGCCCGTAGATCGCCAGGTTCCGTCGGAGCATGGGTCCGGCAGGCTGCGGCCGGTACTTCACGCCGCGGAGCGCGAGCGGGATGAGCATCACGATGATGATCGCGTTGAAGATCACCGCCGACAGGATGGCCGACTCCGAGCTGTGCAGCTTCATGACGTTCAGGGTCTGCAACCCGGGGAACACGCTCACGAACATCGCGGGGATGATCGCGAAGTACTTCGCCACGTCGTTCGCGATGGAGAACGTGGTCAGCGCACCGCGCGTGATCAGGAGCTGCTTGCCGATCGCGACGATCTCGATCAGCTTCGTCGGGTTGGAGTCCAGGTCGACCATGTTGCCCGCTTCCTTCGCGGCGGACGTCCCGGTGTTCATGGCAACGCCGACGTCGGCCTGCGCGAGCGCGGGCGCGTCGTTCGTCCCGTCGCCGGTCATCGCGACGAGCTTCCCGCCCAGCTGCTCCTGACGGATCAGCGCCATCTTGTCCTCCGGCGTGGCTTCGGCCAGGAAGTCGTCCACGCCGGCCTCGGCGGCGATCGCCTGCGCGGTCCGAGGGTTGTCGCCGGTGATCATCACGGTCCGGATCCCCATCTTCCTCAGCTCGTCGAACCGCTGGCGCATCCCTTCCTTCACGATGTCCTTCAGGTAGATCACGCCGAGGACGCGCCGGTCCTCGGCGACAGTCAACGGCGTGCCACCCTGCACGGCGATCCCCGCGACGATCGTGTCGACCTCCTCGGAGACGACGCCGCCACGCTCCTCGACCCATCTGCGAACCGATCCCGCCGCCCCCTTGCGGAGCTCGCGCCCGTCGACGTTCAGACCGCTCATCCGGGTCTGCGCCGTGAAGGCCACGAACTCGGCTCCCCCCAGGTCCCGGCCGCGGAGTCCGTACTTCTCCTTCGCGAGCACGACGATCGAGCGCCCCTCCGGCGTCTCGTCGGCCAGGCTCGTGAGCTGCGCCGCGTCGGCCAACTCCTCCACGGTGACGCCCGGCGCCGGGATGAACTCGGCCGCCTGCCGGTTGCCCAGGGTGATCGTGCCGGTCTTGTCCAACAGCAAGGTGTTCACGTCGCCGGCCGCCTCCACGGCACGGCCGGACATCGCTAGCACGTTCCGCTGGACCAGGCGGTCCATGCCGGCGATCCCGATCGCGGACAGCAGCGCGCCGATCGTCGTGGGGATCAGGCAGACGAGCAACGCGACCAGCACCACAATCGTCTGCCGCGCGCCGGAGTAGATCGCCTGCGGCTGCAGCGTGACCGTCGCCAGCAAGAAGATGATCGTCAGGCTCGCCAGCAAGATGTTGAGGGCGATCTCGTTCGGCGTCTTCTGACGCTGTGCGCCCTCGACGAGCGCGATCATCCGGTCGATGAAGGTCTCACCGGCCCTCGACGTGATCTCGACGACGATCCGGTCGGACAGGACCTTGGTTCCGCCTGTGACGGCGCTTCGGTCCCCGCCCGACTCCCGGATCACGGGGGCGGATTCGCCGGTGATCGCGGACTCATCGACGGAGGCCACGCCCTCCACGACCTCGCCGTCGCCGGGGATGATCTCGTTCGCCTCGACCACGCAGCGGTCCCCCGGTAGGAGCTGGGTGCCCGACACGAGCTCCTCGGTGCCATCGGCCAGGAGCCGTCGCGCCATGGTCTCCTTGCGGGCCGCCCGCAACGTGGCGGCCTGTGCCTTGCCGCGCCCCTCGGCCACCGCCTCCGCCATGTTCGCGAACAGCACCGTGAGCCAGAGCCAGATCGTGATCTGCCCCGCGAAGAGCGACGGATCGATGGCGAACAGGATCGTCGTGAGCACCGCGCCCACCTCCACCACGAACATGACCGGGTTCTTCGCCATGTTCCGGGGCTGGAGCTTGCGCACAGCGTCCGGGAGCGAAGCGAGCAGCATCTTCAGGTTCACTTGAGCAACCCCTCCGCGATGGGTCCGAGCGACAGCGCGGGGAAGTACGTCAGCGCAGTCACGATGAGGATCACGCCCACCAGCAGACCGCCGAAGAGCATCGAGTCCGTAGGGAACGTGCCGAGCGACTCAGGTACGTGCTTCTTCTTCGCGAGCGACCCGGCCAACGCCAGCGCGAACACGATCAAGGCATAGCGTCCCAGCAGCATCGCGATCCCGATCGACGTGTTGTAGAACGTCGTGTTGGCGTTCAGGCCACCGAACGCGCTCCCGTTGTTGTTCGATCCCGACGTGAACGCGTAGAGCACCTCGCTCAATCCGTGGGGTCCGGCGTTCAGGATCGAGGCGCGTGCGGACGGGATCAACAGCGCCGCGCCCGTGAGGCACAGGATCAGCGCGGGCACCTGCAGGATGTAGAGCGAGATCAACTTCATCTCTCTGGGCTCGACCTTCTTGCCCAGGTATTCGGGCGTTCGCCCGACCATGAGACCGGCGATGAACACGGACAGGAGCGCGAGGATCAACATCCCGTACAGCCCGGCGCCGACCCCGCCGGGCGTGACCTCAGACAGCATGATATTGACCAGTGGCACCGCCCCACCGAACGGGGTGAACGAGTCGTGCGACGCGACGACGGAGCCGGTCGACGTGCTCGTCGTCGCCGAGGCGAAGGTGGCGGTCCCGGCTAGACCGAACCGCACCTCCTTCCCCTCCATGTTTCCGCCGGCCACCGCGGGAAGGGCCGCGTTGCCAGCGGCTTCTAAGTGCCACGCGATCAGCGAGCCGCCGACCCAGAACAGCGCCATCACGACCGCGAGCACGTATCCCTGTTTGCGATCGCCCACCAGCTTGCCGAACGTGCCGGTCAACGCGAACGGGATCACGAGGATCAGGAAGAGTTGGAGGAAGTTCGTGAACGGGCTCGGGTTCTCGAACGGATGCGCGGAGTTCGCGTTGTAGAAACCTCCCCCGTTGTTCCCGACCTCCTTGATCGCTTCCTGCGAGGCGACGGGCCCACCCGGGATCGCCTGCGTGCCGCCGCTCAGGGTGTGCACCGTGTGGAAGCCGTGCAGGTTCTGGACCACGCCTTGGGAGACGAACACGACCGCGAACACGAACGCGATCGGCAGGAGGATCCGGACGGTCGAACGAACCATGTCGGACCAGAAGTTGCCGATCGTCTCGGACTCCGCGCGCATGAACCCGCGAACGAGCGCGATCGCCACCGCCATGCCGACGGCGGCGGAGAGGAAGTTCTGCACCGCGAGCCCGGCCATCTGTACGACGTACCCCATCGTCGACTCGCCTGAGTACGACTGCCAGTTCGTGTTGGTCGAGAACGACGCCGCGGTGTTGAACGCTTGATCGGGGTGCACGCCCCCCAACGCGAGCGAGAGTGGCAGACCGCCCTGCACCTTTTGCAGGATGAAAAGGAGGAGCACGGAGACCACGGAGAACGCGAGCATCGAGATCGCGTAGCCGGTCCACCGCTGCTCGAACGCGGGATCCACGCCGGCGACGCGGTAGATCCAGCGTTCGACGCGGAGGGGACGATCGGAGAAGTACACCCACGCCATGTAGTCGCCCAGCGGTCGATACGCGATCGCGAGCAGTGCGATCAGGACGAGAAGCTGGACCCACCCGCTCACGTCAGAACCGCTCCGGGAAGAGCAGCGCGAGGATCAGGTAAAGGACCAGACCGCAGGCGATGACCAAGCCGATCACGTCGGAGATCACAGGCGGTCCGTCCCTCGGACCAGCAGGCTGAGCAGCGCGAACATCCCGATCGTCAGGAACACGTAGATGGCGTCCATGTCCCTAAACGTACATCTGGCGCATCGGCGCCCGGCGCTTCTTGACGCGACCCTGACGGCGGGTCCGTCGCGCCCTTGCGCGACCCTAACGGGCCGGATCGATCAGACGCTGAGCTCCAATCGGGGGTTGATCATCTTGAGCGTCCCGCGTTGCTCCCCGAGCACCCCGTCGACCACGACATGGGTGCCCAAGGTGAGCCCGCCGATGCCCCGGCGGCCCATGAACACCACGACGGCCTCCCCCGATCCGTCCGATACGAGGGCCTCGAGTGACTCCTTCCCCTCCATGGGGAACACGGTCATCCGCTTGATCACGCCGGCGATCTTCACCGGCTCCCGCATCGGGGCGTCGGCGATCCGCGTGGTCCCCGGCACCTTCTCGGCCCAGGTGCGGATCTCGACCGACAGGCGCGTCTCATCGCTCTCCTTCAGCCGTGCGAAGAAGTTCGAGAAGACGCCCATCGAGAGCTACGACGCGGCGGAGGTGGCGTCCATCCGCCGGATGTCCTCTTCCAGCTCCGACTTGCGGGACTTCGAAACGTAGATCATCGAGCCCAGGATGACGACCGATACCGCCGACACCGCGATCCGGAGCGCGACGTCGGTGGCGTGGGTCACGACCAACGGCGCGATCAACAGAGCGACCAGGTTCATGACCTTGATCAAGGGGTTCAACGCCGGGCCGGCCGTGTCCTTGAACGGGTCGCCGACCGTGTCGCCGATCACCGCGGCCTTGTGGGCGTCGCTGCCCTTCCCGCCGAAGTGCCCCTCTTCGATGTACTTCTTCGCGTTGTCCCAGGCACCGCCCGAGTTGGACAGCATCACGGCGAGCAGCTGCCCCGTGAGGATCGAACCGGCCAAGAACGCGCCGAGCGCCTCGCCCTTCAACAGGAACCCCGCGATCACCGGCGACAGGACTGCCAGGAGCCCCGGCGTCATCAACTCGCGCAACGAGGTCTTCGTGCAGATGTCCACCACGCGGCTGTAATCCGGCTTCTCCGAGTAGTCCATGATCCCCGGATGGTCGCGGAACTGGTTGCGGACCTCGACCACGACCTGGGCGGCCGCGCGCCCCACCGCTCGGATCGCGAGCGATGAGAACAGGAACGCGATCGAGCCGCCCAGCAGCAGTCCAACGAGGACGTCGGGATGGTCGACCCGGATGCCGTGGAAGGCGAACCCGGCGCCCCGCAATGCCTCTTCGAACGAACCGAACAGCGAGGTCGCGGCGATCACCGCAGTGGCGATCGCAATGCCCTTCGTGATCGCCTTCGTCGAGTTCCCGATGGCGTCCACGCCGCCCAGGATCTCGGCGGGCCGGCCCTCGAATTCGCCGGACATCTCCGCGATGCCCTGCGC
>JBOGVK010000141.1:0-5034 GCA_050692375.1 Actinomycetota bacterium | reverse complement strand
GGACCCCACCACGATGGGGTGGTTCGAACGCGAGTGGTACCTCGGCCCGCACAAGGCGCAGCTGTTCGACACGAACGGCAACGCCGGACCCACCGCCTGGTGGGACGGCCGGATCGTGGGCGGCTGGCGTCAGCGCGAGACCGGGGATGTCGACCTCCAGCTGCTCGAGGACGTCGGCTCGGATGCTCGCCGCGCCCTCGAGGCGGAGGCGGCCCGTCTCACCGAGTGGTTCGGAGGCACGCGCGTGCTGATGCGGTTCCCCTCACCGCTGTCGAAGGAGCTCGCGGGCACAGAGGGCTGACCAGGACAGGCGCTGCACGCGTTCGACGCCTCGCGGGACCGAACGTTCAGCGACCCGGCGATCGCACGAGCAGGCTCTGTCGCCGAGCGGCCGCGATCAGGCGGTCGTCGTACGCGAGCACCGCTGCGAGGTCGCCCCGGAGCGACAAGGCGGTCGCGAGATGGATCGCATCGAGCGTCCCGAGGGTCGTCGGCGAGAGCTCCCCCGCCCCGCGAAGGATGCCGTCGTCGACCGGCACGAGGCCGATCCCCTCCAACACCGCCTGCGCGCGATCGGGGCTCACACGAGCTCGTCGCGACGCGCGAACGACCTCCGTCCACGCGAGCGCGCTCGAGACGTGTTCGGGGTCAGCCTCGATCTCCATCATCAGCGCCGATGTCTCAGGCTCGCGCCGAACGAGCTTCACGATGGCGGAGGCGTCCAGGCCGCTCCGATCCGGTCAGCCGACACCCTCGGCGCGCACGTGCATCTCGAATCCACGGATATCCGCGGCGTCGACGAACTCGAGGACGATCGCCTCGCACGCGAACCGCAGGCGCGGGGACATGGTGGTCACCGCGCCGGCCGCGACGCCCACACGCAACCCGAGCAGGACGTCGCCCGTGTCGAGCTGGACAGCGTTCGGCAGTTCCATGCCCATGAACGGAGGTTCATCGATCAGATGCGAACCCAACATGTCCAGTACCCCGTAGGCGAGCTGCCACGTGGAGCCCTCGCCGACCACCGCAGACATCTCGAGCGCTTGGTACGGAGCGCCGGCGCCTCGAACATCGTCGGGAAGATCCGAGACGATCCCACGGGTGAGGAAGAGGGCGAGACCCCACATCGCCGCCATCTCCGGATCGTCGAACGGGATGGCGGATCCTTCGGCCCGCAGCGCCTCCGCCAGATGGAGACGACATCGATCCGCCGTGGGAACGATCGGACGCCCGCAGTCGGGGACCGAGCATGGATGCGTGGGAGGTGCGCTCACCATCAACGAAGGGTAGTCCGCGACACCGACACAACGATGTCAGGGATGCGATCGGGTTCGACGGGGCTAGCTCGTGATCCCCAGCGAGTAGCGAAGCGCGGTATCGAGCTCGATCAACTCAAGCAGTGAGAGCCGACCGATCGGACGCGGACCCAACAACGCTCTCGGGATCGTCTGCAACGTGTCGCAGTTGGCGACCGACACCACCCGCAACCCGTGTGCGCGATCGAGCGGGAGCTCGCTCGGGATCGAGCGGATCGTGCGGGTCACGGGAGCGACGGTGACCGAGGTGCGCACGCCGAGCACCGAGCTCCGCGTCACGATCAGGACGGGCCGGCGCCCAACAGGCGGAGGCAGCTTCGCCCAGTACAGCTCGCCGCGACGCACCGATCAGGCGTCCGGCCAGGTGGCGATGCGCGCGAACGCCTCGAGGTCCTCGGGATCCTCCGGGACCTCCAGGTAGGCGCGGATCGTTCGCGCATCCCAAGCAGCCTCGCGACCTGCGTCGAGGTATGCGGAGAGCGCCTCCCGGATCAGCTCACTCCTGTTGCGTTCCAGGGCCTCGGCAGCCTCATCGAGCCTCGCGACCAGCTCGTCGTCGAGCTGCACCAAGACCTGCCTCCGCGCCATCCGACCGACCATACCATATGACTTACCATATGTAGCCTGGGAGTCGAAGATCGCGGGCGCGCGAAGGAGTTCGAGGACCTGGTCTCGCTGGTGGCGCAGAACGTGAGCGTTGAGATCCGCGTCTCGGAGCACGTGAAGGTGCTAGGGGTCCTGAACGAGTTCCCGAGCATCGAGGTGCCCGGCGGCGTCCAGGTGGAACTGGGCGACGCCTACGGCGACGAGACCCGGCGCGTCGTGTTCGCCAGCACGTGCCATCACTTCCCACGCTCGGCCCCGTCGCGATCGGCGAGGTCGTCCTCCGCTCCGTGACGCGGCTCACAGACACGGGTTCGCCGCTGCGCTTGGCTTCACGAGGTGAGCCGCTCTTCCGTCGTATCCTCCGACCGAGGTCGGAACCTGTCCCGAGCTGAGGGTGGTGCCACGATGACCGATCCACGATTCGACCTGGGCCTTTACCCGTTACCCGACGTGGCGAGGTTGGTTGGGAGGTCGCCGCAGAGCGTTAGGAACTGGGTTCGCGGGTATCGCTATCCGGCCGCGGGTGAGCTGGTTCAGGCCGCTGAGATCATCGTTCCGACGACCGGCGATCCCACGGTCGTCAGTTTCATCAACCTGGTTGAAGCGGTGGCGCTGTCCGCGTTCCGACGAGCGGGGGTGCCACTGCAGCGGGTTCGCAGGGCGCTCGAATATGTCGCGGGCGAAACCGAGGCCGCCCACCTCTTGGCAAGCGAGCGCCTGCTGACCGACGGGCTCGATCTCTTCTATGGATTCGAGCGAGAGACCGGGGAGTCGGTCGGCCTGGTCAACATCAGCCGAGGTGGCCAGAAGGCGTTCGACGATGTCATCGCTGAGTACCTCCGTGAGATGGATTGGGGGAAGGACCGATTCGCCACGCGATGGTGGCCCGGCTCATCGGGTGGTCGTGAGGGTGGCGTGGTGGTGGATCCTCGGCGCGGTTTCGGCTCACCGGTGATCGTGGAGACGGGGATCCGAACCGAGGACGTGTTCTTGCGCTTCACCGCCGGCGACTCCGTCGCGACGTTGAGCACGGACTTCGCTCTGTCGCGTAACCGGATCGAAGAAGCCCTCCGGTTCGAGGCAGGTCTCCGTGACCGCCTCGCCGCCTGAGCTCTTCTGCGACCGTAGCCTGGGCGGAAGGATCGTTCCCGATGCGCTCCGCCGAGCCGCTGGGTCAGACGTCAGCGTGATCGCACACGACGACCGGTTCGCGCAAGACACCGACGACGCGGTCTGGCTCGCAGATCGCGGGAGACGAGGGTCGATCGTCCTCACGAAGGACGAGCGGATCCGACGAAGGTCCGGCGAGACGAACGTCATCGTCGCCGCCGGGGTGCGCTGCTTCTGCCTCCACCCATCGAGGGATCTGACTGGCAAGCAGATGGGCGAGGTCCTCGTGCGCGCTCTGCCGCGGATCCTCGTGATCGCGGCGGCCCAAGTTGGTGGGTACGTGAAGACGATCGACCGATCCGGCCGGATCCGCCACCTCTTCCCGTGATCGGAAGCATGGCTCGTCGCGTCAGAAGTCGGGAGACCAGTGAGGGTCCAAGCTCTTGCCGTGCTCGTTCGGGCATGTCCCGTACCCGCTCGATGAGGCACGCCAATGCCCGGCGCAATAGAAAACCCCGCAGCGACCGCAGAACCCGGCGTCGTCGTAGAGATCGGCTACACGGATCCGCGCGGAGGAGTAAGGCTGGGTGAAGGCGAACGCGATCCGGCCGGCTTCTTCGGCGTCGATATCCCTACCGGAGCCGTTCCCCGCGACGACCCCGCTGAAGATGAGCGTCCATGCTGGGCGTTCGCTGGGCTCAACGAGTTCCACGTGCGAAGCAACCCTTCCGCAGACCGCGCACGGGGGTTCGGCGAGGATCGGCGTGGGGATCAGGCCCTCCAGGAGGAGGCCCATCGCCGCTTCGTACTTCTTGCTCAGATGTGACCGCTCAGCAGGCGTCAGTAGGAGTAGGCGGTGGATGTCGGAGTTGTCGGCGATGTCGGGGAGCTTGACGTGGAACGCGGTGGCATCCCCGCTGTCACGGACGCGGCACGATGAACGCCTCGTACGAATCGTCGGGTTTCCGGGTGAGGATCTGGATGGCATCGACGACCGCCTTCGGGCAACCGAGCTCGAGCAACCGATCGGCCGTGAGCGAGGTGTCTTCCAGCGTGTCGTGCAGGACGGCCACGAGGCGCTCCTCTTCGGTCGCGACGTAGCGCATCACGCGGAGCGGATGGCCGATGTAGGGCTCGCCGGCCTTGTCCACCTGACCGGCGTGCGCCTCCGTCGCGATGGCCACCGCATCGTCTACGTTCATGGCTCGCCTTCCCCTTTCGAGCGAACATCCGAACGCGACGCTAACAGCAATGAAGGTTTCCACGATGTTGAACGCTCCGCTGGCGAGCTATGTCGGTCCCCCGCAGTAGGCTTCCCTGATGAGTCGTCCCCTGCCGGTGCGCCCCGAGTCGCCTTCCGATGAGGAGCTTCGAGGACGACGCCTGAGGGATCCCGAGGTGCAGGATCGGCTCCGCCAGATCCACGAGCAGATCGAAGGTGGCGAGACATCGGGTCCTGGACTCTCGCAGGACGAGTTGCAGGACTTCCTGCGTGAGCAGCGCAGTCAGCTGGACCCTTGATCGGGAGCGACTGGCTGACGCGCTAGCCCGTTGGTACGCGCTCGAACCGGACACCGTCAGCATCGCTCACGTCGACGAGTTCCTGATGGATCTCGTTATCGAACCGTTCGAGTGCGGCGTGGAAGATGGCGAGACAGGCAACTTCACAGGCCGTGCGGGCTCCGATGCTCGGGCGATCGTCATCGTCTACGTGCCGGACCGCGATCTTCGCAGGGTGTTCGTCGCTGACATCAACTTCGCCTGAGAGAAAGGACCGAACAGGATGCCCCCGACTCGCAAGGCGAGGGACGATCGGTGTGGGCAGGGCATAGCCATGGCTAAGCTCGTTGCTTCGAAGCCGCGTCGGTGCGGTGCGCTAGGATGCCGTCGACTCCTCCCCCTTCGAACGAGGAGGCGGCATGTCGGCGGAGTTGGCCCAGACGCTCGTGAACGCGGTCTTGCTGATCGGCGTGACGTTGATCGCCGGAAGCATCGGCCTGAA
>JBOGVK010000140.1:0-9035 GCA_050692375.1 Actinomycetota bacterium | reverse complement strand
GGCGTGGAGCAAGCCACCCGGCGGATCCGAAATGGGCAGCGGATCCGCGTGCATGGAACGGACGGGTACGTCGAGATCCTGCCCTAGGAGATCGCCGGAGCAGGGCTGCAGCGTCGCGACGCCGGACCAGCGCAACTCTGGCAGCACGACCAAGCGGTAGAGCCCGGCCCGCCAACCGTCCAGGCGACGATGAGGGTTCCAGCGATCCGCCCCTCGGACCCGGCGAGCAAGAGCGCGTCGGGATCGCGGCGTAGCAGTTCCCGGATGCCTTGCGGGTCATCGGTGGAGCTCGGCATCGGTTGTCCGGCCTTCCGCAGCCTCAAGACCGCCTCGATCTCGCTCTCGTCGCCGGTTTGGATCGAGATCATTCGCTAGCGTCGCCGTCCGAGCGCGCGCTCCATCTCGCGATCGTGCTGCCGCTTCAGGGTCGCCTCACGCTTCTCGTATTCGGCCTTGCCGCGACCCAGGCCGAGCTCCACCTTGGCCAGCCCATGCGAGAAGTAGACGCGCATGGGGATAAGCGTCAAACGTTGCTCCTTCTGCTTCCCGATCAGTCGCTCGATCTCGCGCCGGTGCAGGAGCAGCTTCCGAGAGCGAAGCGGATCGTACCCGCGCTTCTCCCCTTGCTCATATGGCGGGATGTGCATGTTCTCCAGCCAGACCTCACCATCGCTGATACGGCCGTACGCCTCGGCGATCGATGCGCGACCCTGCCGCAACGACTTCACCTCAGACCCGGTCAGTACGATCCCGGCCTCGAACCGCTCCAGGATCGCGTAGAGATGGAGCGCGCGCCTGTTGCTGGAAACCGTCTTCTCTCCCTCGGACTGCGGGCTCATGACGCCGGCTCAGACGTCGAGGAAACGACGCATCCCGATGGTGCCGGCGATCAGCGCGATGACGGTTGCCGCGATCAGGATCCACGGGGCGATCGCCAGCACGTCGTGGTTCTGTACGAGCGGGAAGAACCTGATCTGGCCCCGCAGCCGATCGATGAAGATCACCTTGACCAGGAACAGCGCGAAGACCGCCGCCGCGGCTCCGAGCAAACCTTCGACGAGCCCCTCGATGAGGAATGGCGTTCGGATGCGCCAATTCGTGGCACCCACCAGACGCATGATGCCGATCTCCTTGCGTCGCGCGAACATGCCCATGCGAAGCGTGTTCGCGATCAACGCGACGGCGGAGGCGAGCATGATGATGGCGATCGACAGGATCCCGACGGAGAGGACACGGGTGATCGTGACCAGGCGCGAGAGCACCTCCCGGTAGTCCGCGACCTGCAGCACACCCGGCTGCCCCTCGACGGCCGCTCGCACCTCCGCGAACTGCTGGGTATCAGCGAGCTTCACGCGGAGCGACGCGGGGAAGACGTTCGCGCAATCCACGTTCTCGATCACGTTCGGCGTATTGACGAACAAGATCTTCGCCCTGGCACATGCGTCCGCCTTGCTCTCATACGTCACTTCACCCACGGCGGAAAGCGCTTCCAGCTTGGTCGTGAGCAGCTTCACGGTCTCCGGGTTCGGAGGATCCGTGAGGTAGACGGCGACCTGCACGTTGCCGGTCAAGGCTTCGATCACCAGGTTGAACTCACGCGCGATCAGCAGGGCCAGCCCGAAGAGGAAGAGGGCGATGAACGCCGTCGACATCGCCGCGAACGCCACGATGCCGTTCCTTCGCAGACCCAGCGCGGTCTCGCGGAAGTAGCTCTGCAGGCCGATCGCCATCAGCTGTAGACCCCGCGGACCTGGTCGCGGACCACGTGACCTTTGTCCAGCTCGACCACCCGCTTGCGCATCGCGTCCACGATCGCCTGGTCGTGCGTGGCCATGACCACGGTCGTTCCGATGCGGTTCACCTTGTCGAGCAGCCGCATGATGTCCACGCTGGTGTTCGGATCCAGGTTGCCCGTAGGCTCGTCGGCGAGGAGCACCAGCGGCCTGTTCACGCACGCCCGCGCGATCGATACGCGCTGCTGCTCTCCCCCCGAGAGCTCGTCGGGGAAGCTGTTCAGCTTCTCGCCAAGACCCACGTACTCCAGGATCTCCGGGACCCGTTGATCGATCACGTGCTTCGGCTTGCCGATGACCTCCAAGCCGAACGCCACGTTCTCGAAGACCGTCTTGTCGGTGAGGAGCTTGTAATCCTGGAACACCGTGCCGATGTTGCGACGCAGGTAGGGCACCTTCCACGACGTGATCTTCGCCAGGTTCTTGCCGGCCACGTAGACGCTGCCTTTCGTGGCTTCCTCTTCCTTGAGAAGGAGGCGGATGAGCGTGGACTTGCCGCTACCCGACTGCCCGACGACGAAGACGAACTCGCCCTTCTCGACCTCCACGGAGACGTCCTCGAGGGCGGTGACGCCGTTGCGATAGATCTTGGTGACGGTCTGCAGGCTGATCATGCGCGGGCCTTCTCGAAGGTGAGGGAGGGGGGCGAACGACCGGCTCACCCTACCAAAGGAACCCTCGAAGACGGGGAGGTTCCCGTAGGCTGAGAGCCCATGAGCACCACCGTCGCGGGGACCGAGGCCCCGCCCCGCGAAGCCGCGCCGTCGGTCCGAAACGAACGACTCCGACGCGCCGGCGCCGCGTGCGCGGGCCCCGCCATCATCGTGGCCGGCGTGCTGTTCGCGCTCCGCGGCTTCGCGTTCCACCCGCTGCTCACTAACCACCACCCGGACGTCTTGGCGTTCTGGCTGCCGCGATTCGCGTTCCTGGGTCGTGAGCTTTCCGCTGGCCACGTCCCGTTGTGGAACCCGTTCGAGATGCTCGGTTACCGATTCGCCGCCGACCCGCAGAGCGGATGGCTCTACGTCCCGCCGATGGTGTTGTTCTCGGCGCTCTCACCGGGCGCAGCGATGCGGGCGTTGATCGTCTTCAACCCACTCCTGGCCGGGCTCGGCTTGTTGTGGTTCCTGCGCAAGGAATCTCTGTCGCGGTTGGCGGCCACCGCGGGCGGGCTCTGCCTGGCGATGTTGATGTCGACCTCCGAGATGGCGATCGAGATCCCGTTCGCGGGGTTCCTGGCGTGGACAACGATCGTGCTCGTCGGCGCGTCGGGCTACCGGCAGGCCGATCGGTGGTCGAAGCGTTTGACGTGGCTCGCACTCTCGGCGTTCGCGTGGTCGCAGGTCGCGAGCGCGCACATGAGCCACGGGCTGGTGATGTGCTCGCTCTTGCTCGCGGCGTATCTGACCGCGAGCTCGGTGGTCGCCATCAGCAACGGTGAGCTCAGCCGGTGGGTTGCGGCAGGGCGCGTCGCGCTCTTCCTCGCGGCCATGCCGCTCGCGAGCCTGCCGATCCTCTGGCCGCGTCTCGCATTCATCGGGTCGTCCAGCCTGCACCGCGGATACGACGCGCTCGGCCAACCCGTGCGATCGGCCGCGAACATCCAGGACCGACCGATCGCCACGAACGGGGTGTGGGCGACATGGCCGCTCGCACTCGGGACGGCGCCGGGTGCCTATGTCGGGGCCGTGATGCTCCTGGCGGTGGCGTTCGCGTGGCGTGACAGGGCCCGGCGCGCCCTGGTGTGGGCGTTCGCCGGGTGTTTCGTGCTGACGTGGTTGCTCATGCTGAACGCGATCGTCACGGCAGGATGGTTCCAGTCGCTGATGCTGAAGCTCCCGTTCGGGGACGTGTATCTGCACAACCCCGGGCGGATGCGATACCTGTCGATGATCGCGATCCCCGTGTTGGGCGCGATCGGGTTCCAGGGCCTGCGCGATCGACCGATGCCGCCCAGACAGGCGCGCCGGGTCCTGGGCGGCGGCGTGGCGATCCTCCTGGCGCTGCCACTCGCTTTGGGTGGGAAGCCGGATCGGTTCATCCTGCTCGCGGTCGCCATGTTCGCCGCGGTCCCGGCGCTCTTCTGGTTGGCGACGGCGCGGAAGCGACGGGCGGCGGTCATGGTGGTCGCGGTGCTGGGACTGGAGCTCGTGGCGAGTGCCGTGTTCTCTGGCCTGTATCACGGAGGAACCATCTACACGGGACTCGAAACGGCCGAGCACCCCAACCTGGTCCCGCAGGTCCTGCGGTATCCCGATCTACCAGAGCAGACGTTCCTGCACCCGACCCGGTTCGTCGACATCCTGCGGAGTCAGCCCGACCGCTACCTGACCTATGCGCCTCCGGCGGCGAGCTTCGACAAGGGGTATCTGTTCTCTCAACGCCCGCAAGATTGGCCGGCGCTCGCGATGGAGCGCGGAACGCTCTTCGGGATCCCCGACGTTCTCGGCTACAACCCGATCCAGTTACCTCGGTACTGGACCTACATCCGCGCCACGAACGACAACCCGGTGTTCTACAACGCCGCGGTGATCGGCTTGCCGTCTCTCGAGAACGTCCGGTTGACCGGAGCCCGCTACCTCATCGTCCCGAAGGGCTTCGACCCGTCCCCGACGGGACGGGTGGTCGCGAGCGCGAACGACTACGACCTGGTGCAGGTCTATGGATGGGAGCCGCGGGTCTCATTGGTGACGTCGTGGACGGTCGCCTCACGACCGGCGGACGCGCTCAACGGCGTGCTCACCGAAGGCTTCGATCCCGCACGCACCGCGTATCTGGAACGGGATCCGGGGATACCGGTCACTCCGGCAGCCGTGCCCGGAGTCGCCACGTACCGCGAGATCTCGCCCGAGGACGTCCGGATCACCGTCGACGCCAACTCGCCGGCGCTGGTCGTGGTGCGGAACAGCTTCGACCCAGGTTGGTCGGCGACGGTCGACGGTCGACCCGCGCCTGTGCTCGCCACCGACTACCTCGTCCAAGGGGTCGCGGTCCCCGCGGGACACCACGACGTGCGACTGGTCTACCGGGACGATGACATCGCCCGGGGTGCCGCCGCCGGCGCGATCGTCTGGTTCATCCTCCTGACCGCGATACCCGCGACGTTCGTGTTCCACCGACGGCGTAGACGGCCTGGCTCTTCCGGCGAGTGAACACCGCCAGAACGAGCGACGCCATCGCGAAGAACATCGCGGCGGCCGCGCCCTCTCGCCGGTCATAGCCCGGGGGTGTCGGAACGCAGAGCGCATCGAGCTGGTGGAGGAGATCCGACGCCGATCCGGGCGACGAGCTCGCGACGTTCGTCATCTCGTAGGGATCGACCTGGAGGTCGTACAGCTCCTGCTCTCCCGTGACATAGCGCGCGAAAAGGTACCGCTGCGTGCGAACCGCACAGTAGGTCGGCACGGGGTTCGTGCCCTCCATGTGCTCGATCAAGAACCGCCGACGCCAGTCGGCGCTGGCGGGATCGCGCAGGAGCGGCAGGAGGCTCCGTCCATCGGTCGAAGCGGGAACACCGGCAACATCGGCGATGGTGGGCGCGATGTCGATGTTGAGTGCCAGGGCCGCGGAGCGCTGCGGCGCGCCCGTCGCGGTCATCGGATCGTAGCGAACGGCCAGCGGCACCCGGATGCTTTCCTCGTACGGCACCTCCTTCTTCACCCACCGGTGCTCTCCCCACGACAAGCCGTTGTCCGACGTGAAGATGATCAGCGTGTTGTGGAGGCGGCCAGTGTCGCGGAGTGCGTCGATCAACACGTGGACCTGTTCATCCACGCTGAGCAGGGTGCGGTACTGATCCAGACGGAAGCGATCGACGGCCGATCGCGCCTCCGCGTCCAAGGGGGCCGTGTCTCGGATGTACGAAGGCTTGTCCGAGACGTCGCGCTCATCGAAGCTCGGAGGTCGCCACGGAGGCAACGACGCGAACGACCGGGCGAACCGCGACTCCGGGATGGCGGGTGCGTGAGGCGCGGCCGGCGCGAACTCCACGAAGATCGGCCCGGACGTCTGCCGGATGAAGCGGTCGGCGAAGCCTCCGAGCACGTTGGTCGAGTAGTCGGCGGGCGTCGACCCATAGCTCCGGATAGCGCCGTCGACGGTCAGCTTGTAGTCCTGATACCTGGAGCGCACGAAGGCCACCCAGCGGTCCCAACCGGGAGGCACGTACCCCGTCAGAGCGGCGTGCTGATACCCGTCGATGTATTTCCCGAACAATGCGGTCGAGTATCCGCTCGAGCGGAGCCAGGTCGCGATCGTCGACCCATCCCGGAAGGACGGGAACGCACCGAAGGGAGGCGTCTCGCGATACACACCGGTCGTGTGGGAGTAATCGCCGGTCAGGATGCTCGACCTGCTTGGACAACAGAGCGGGTTCACGACGAACGCGTTGTCGAACGACGTGCCTTCGTCCGTGATCAACCTGCGAACGTACGGCATCGCCCACAGCGTGTCCCACCGTTGGTCGTCGGTGACGATGAGCAGGATGCTGGGCGCCGAAGCCGGCGCTTGATGAGCGGTTGCTTGCGAGACGGGAGGATGGAAGGCCGCCGGGAGCGAGAGCGCCGCGAGGAGACCGATGACCGGTGCCACGCGCGCCGCGAGTCTCCGGTCGGCGGGTCGAAGGTTCCTCCGGCGCTCCCGCATGTGCGACCCGCGTCACCGGTCAGCAGATCGACGCGAGCGTCTGCCCCAGCTCGCGGGTAGCACGGCGGACGCCCTTCTGACTGTTCTCGGCAGCCGCGGCCGCATCCAGCGCGTCCGCGATCTTGGTGGCCTGCGCGGCGTCGGCCGTGTTGCCCGCCTGCTGCATCGTGGCGACGTCTGCACGGACGAGCGAGGCCGTCCGGCGAAGAGCGTCCACCCGGAACGCCATGTCGGGTGCGATCTCCGCGCACGCCGTCTGCAGGGTCACGGCGCCGGCCGCCGACGACCCGCTGGCGCCGGGTGTCGGCGTGTTCGAAACCGCAGCGTCGTCGCCTCGCCCCAAGATGACCACCACGACAGCGACACCCACGATCAGGGTCGCGACGAGCACGAGGAAGGACCGTCGCTTCTTCGATGCGGCGGGATCGGGCGTCGCGGACATGGCAGGAGCATAAGGGGAGGCGGGCTTACGGCCGGAGAGAAGCGCGACGCCGGAGCTCTGCCTCGATGAACCGATCCAGGTCGCCGTCCAAGACGCGGGACGGATCGCCGACTTCCATCTCCGTCCGGTGGTCTTTGATCATCTGGTACGGGGCCAGCACGTACGAGCGGATCTGCGAGCCGAAGTCGACCGCCTTCCGTTCGCCGCGCAGGTTCTCGATCTTCTCCTCGCGCTCGCGGCGGGCCAACTCGGCCAGCCTCGCCTTGAGGATCCGCATGGCTACCGCGCGGTTCTGCAGTTGTGATCGTTCGTTCTGGCAAGCGGCGCTGAGCCCCGTCGGCAGGTGCGTGATGCGCACGGCCGAATCGGTCGTGTTGACCGACTGCCCACCCGGGCCCGACGAGCGATAGACGTCGATCCGCAGATCGTCAGGGTCGAGCTCCACATCCTCCTCATCTACTTCGTCAAGGAGCGGGATCACGTCGAGGTTGGCGAACGACGTGTGCCGGCGCTTCTGCGAGTCGAAAGGGCTGATGCGCACCAGCCGGTGCACACCTCGTTCCGCCGACAGCAGCCCATACGCGTTCTGTCCGTGCAGCGTGAACGTCGCGGACTTGATACCGGCCTCTTCGCCGTGATGGATCTCGTCGAGGTCGAGCGTGAACCCCTCCTGTTCGGCCCAGCGCGTGTACATCCGCAACAGCATCTCGGCCCAGTCCTGTGACTCCGTGCCTCCGGCGCCGGCGTTGATCGTGCCGATCGCATCCGCGGCGTCGTACTCCCCCGAGAGCAGCGCCGTCAACTCGAGCTTCGCCATCTCCTGCTCGAGTGCGGCGACGGAAGCAGACAACTCACGCTCCAACTCGGGATCGGAGCCCTCTTCGCTCAGGAGCTCGTCGATCGCACGTGCGTCGTCCACCTTGCGCTGCAACGAGTCGGAGCGGTCGACCTCGGCCTTCAGCCGCGAGAGTCTCGAGGTGATCTGCGTAGCGCGGGCGGGATCGTCCCAGAGCGATGGATCAGATGCTTGTCTCTCGAGCTCCGTCGCTTGCGCTCGCTTCCCGTCGACGTCAAAGGAACTCCTTCGCGGCAGAGACCCGTTCGGAGATCCGTGCGAGACGTTCTGTGTGATCACTCATCGTTCGGCATCGTAGCAGCGGTGTCCAAGGTCACCGGGAGACGGTGCCCGTCGCCACCGACGCCCGACGGTGGCCGGCTTACCTTGCTCGTGAGATCGCCCGACCGGGCGGCACGGGAACAAGGAGGGAACGATGAGCGCGAAGGCCGGAACGATCCAGGGAACGCAGACCGGCGCGTCGATCGGCGCGTGGATCGCCGCGATCGTGCTGGCAACGGTGATCGCCGTGGGCCTGCTCGCGGTGGTCGCTTCGAGCCGTACGAGCCAGCCAGTGCCAACCACCGCGAAGGTTGAGAACACGGTGCCGGTGGGGATGAGCCACGTGGGACCGAAGGCGGGGACCACGGTGCCGGTGGGGTTCAGCCACGTGGCACCGACCGCCGGTGCCCGGCCATGGCGGCCGATCGTCGTGAACGGCTCGGTCTGCCACCAGTGCCTGTGAGGGACCCGTCTTCCTGAACGCTGAAGCGGAAAACGAGGAGGGCCGGCCCTTCGGGCCGGCCCTCCTTCACGTCCTCACGCATGGAGGCGGCGGTGACGAAGGTCACGCGGATACGGTGCCCGCTGCCACCGCGTCGAGCCCAGTGCCCGGCATACCGTCCTCCCGTGAAGTCGCCCGACCGGGCGGCGCGGGAACCGAGGAGGGCACGATGAGCACGAAGGCCGGAACGATCCAGGGAACGCAGACCGGCATCAGCTGGGCGGGGGGACGCATCGCCGCCATCCTGCTCATCGCGATCCTGGCCGTGACGCTGTTCGCCATGACACGGGGCGGCACGGTCGAGAGGACCCCGGCGAGCACGCGGTTCGAGGTGACCCAGCAGTTGAGCGGCGGCCGGAACGTCATGGGCGTGACTTCGAGGACGCTGCCGGGCGGGCAGCCCGTCATGATCGGGAGCTACGCCTGCCACCAGTGCCGGTGAGGTACCCCCCTCTCCGCACGACGGAGGCCGGCCCGAAGGGGCCGGCCTCCGTCACATCCATGGTGCGTTTCCCAGCTGGCGCCGCGGCCTAGACC
>JBOGVK010000139.1:0-23691 GCA_050692375.1 Actinomycetota bacterium | reverse complement strand
CGCCGCGCTTCGCGCGGCGATCCGAGGCGGCGCCAGCGGCTTCTTCATCTGGCCCGCGGATCGTGACGCGCTCTCGAGCGCCGCGGCGGCGGCGCTCGCGGGTCCTGCGATCCTGGAGCGGCGCGCGATCGTCGTGGCCGTCCACGCCGCTCGAGGGGGCGCGGGCGCCACGTTCGTCGTGACCCACCTGGCCCGGGCGTTCGCACGGGCGGGCCGTGCTTGCGTGGTGATCGACGGGGATCCGCTGGCGGCAGAGGTAGGCGCCGCGGTCGGCGCCCCCGAGGACGACGTCCACACCGTGGCCGACCTGGTGCCACTTGGCCCAGAGCTGACCATCGGGCATCTGGACGAGACGTTGTGGACGCACCCCTCCGGGTTCCGTGTGCTGATCGGGCCGCCTCCAGAGCAAGCGCCGACCATCGAGCCCGTCCATCTGCGACGGATCGTCGATCTCGCGGCGACATCGTCCGACGCGGTCCTCCTCCACCTCGGCCGGAGGATCGACGGGCTCGGGCGCGCCGGACTCGAGACCGCCGACAGGATCGTCGAGGTGCTCTCGCTCGACGTCTCGTCGTTCCGCGGAGCCAAACGTGACGTCGACGCACTCCGTCCTCTCGGCCGAGGCGAAAGCGTTGGATTCGTCGTGAACCGGGCCACCCGGGGGGAGATCACCCCTGCGGACGTCGAACGTGTGTTCGGTTGTGAGCCCCTCGCGGTGGTCCCGTTCGACCGTTCGGCCGGTCGCGCGCAGGATCACGGTCGGCTGGTGTCGACCCGCGGACGGGCCGGTCGAGCGTTCGAACGCTTGGTAAAACGGCTGGAAGAGCCTATTTCGTAGAAGCGCAACGCTCCACGGTTTCCGTGTGCAACCGGGTGACAATCCGACCGTGCTCTTGGACGGAGCCCTTATTGCCGCATGCACTCGCGGCGTGCGGCAGCGTGGAAGAACGCGGCCCTGGGCTGAGCTGATCCGGGCCTCGGCGGCCTTGGTGATCGTCGCATCGATCACGCTCACCCCGATCGCCGCTTCGGCGGTCGAGCTCCCGCCGGCCGGCAACAACTACTGGATCCAGACCAACGGACCGAACGCCGCGGTAACGCTGGGCGACTGGTACACGTCGAACGTGGCGGGTGCCGGCGCCGGGTACCACTACGTCCAGTTCCAGGTGCCGTGCGGCTGGCCGGCCGGTCTCCCGGTCTTCGTCGACCTCTTCAGTCCGGAGGAGAACCGCGTCGCGGGGGCTCTCGCCCAGCACGAGGAGCCGAACGGCAACTACGACTCCACCCAGTTCGAGCTGTACGGGCCGGGTGCCACGGTTGGGCCGGGGTTCGCCAGTCCTGCGCCCGGCGCAGGGATCCCCGGGACCCGGATCACCTACCAGCCGGGGGCTGCCGGCGTCGCGGAGGCGTGGACTCGGTTCGCGACCCTGAGCGCCCCGGTCACCTGTGGGTCGTACGTGCTCCGCTCAGAGGTGCTCACCGTCGATCCGTTGAACCCCGGAGGCACCGGGGACGATCAGAACGGATGGAGGCTGCGTGTCGGCAACGACAACGACGCCGACCCTACCAACGCGCCACCTGCCAACTACGACAACCCCGACGGCGTGACCGGAACGAACGACGAGATCGTGATCGGCATGGCGCAGACGTCGTTCCAGCAGAACAGCGGAGCAGTCGCTTGCCAAACCTTCTACGAGTACACGAACCCGGGCCAGGCTTCCGCGACGTTCAACAACTTCGACATGGACGGGAACACGCGGTTGCGCTACTACGCGCCGGGTGACCCGAGCTACGACCCGAACGCGAACGCCGGCGGAATATTAGGCACGCTCTCCGGCAACGGCGTCTGGAACAACGGTGGCACGCTCGCCGCGCGTCTCGGCGACACGATCGCGGCGCCGACGACGGGATGGTGGCGCATCGTCAACTGCATCAGCAACGGGAACCAGCTGATCCAGGAGGGTCAGCAGGGGGTCCTGTCGTACTACACGCAGCCACCGACGCCCAGCATGACCCTGACCAAGACCGACGGGATCGCCAATGCCTCGCCGGGTCAAGCGCTCACGTACAACATCACCGCGACGAACAACTCGGCCGGCGCCACGAGGGGCGCCGCGAACAGCGTGGTCGTCACGGACACGATCCCCGCGGGGTTCACGTACACGGGGTGCTCGATCCCGACGCCGGCGCAGGGGTCGTGGGTGTGCTCCCAGGCGGCGGGGGTCGTCACGTTCACCCAGACAGGATGGATCAATGGCGGCGCGAACGCCGTGCTCCGCGTCACCGGCACGGTCAACCAGGGCGTCAGCGGGACCATCACGGACACGGCCCGCGTCAACTACGCCGATGGGCTCGGGAACCCGTTCGCACAGGTCACCGCGACCGATGTCGACAACATCGTGGCTTCGTCCAACCTGTCGATCACGAAGACAGACTCGACCGATCCGGAGAACCCCGGTCAATCCTTCTTCTACACGCTCAGGGTCAACAACGCCGGCCCGTCGAACGCGTCGAACCTCGTCGTTTCGGATACCGTGCCTTCGCAGTACACGGTGACGAGCGTGACGTCGCCCACCGGCTCGTGCGGCAACGTGGGGAACGTCGTTTCGTGCACCCTGGCCTCCATGGCCTCGGGCGCGCCGGCCTGGGTGATCACGGTGAACGTCACGGTCAAGGCCTCGACCGTCGGGGGCACGTACGTGAACACCGCCACCGTGAGCGCGACCGAGGCCGACCCCGCGCCGGCGAACAACACCGTCAACAACAACAACACGGTGAGGTCCACGGGCGACCTCGCGCTCACGAAGACGGACGGTGTCGCGTCCGTGACCGTCGGCTCGTCCACCACCTACACGATCACCGTGACGAACAACGGGCCGGATATCGAGCCGGCCGGCGTGGTCATCTCGGACACGATCCCCGCAGGGACGGTGGGATCGGAGACCGAGGCCGATTGCGCCATCGTCGCCGGCGTCTTCCGATGTACGACGACCGCTGCGCTCGCCGTCGGCGCGTCGCAGTCCTATCAGCTCACGCTGACGCTGCCCGCGGGCTACGCGGCCGCCACGGTGGTGAACACCGCGACGATCACCACGTTCCCGATCGTCGACACCGTGGCAGGGAACAACTCGGCGACCGACACCGATACGGTCCCGCAAGCCAACCTGTCGATCACCAAGACGGACTCGATCGATCCGGTGAACCCCGGTCAATCGTTCACCTACACGCTCACGGTCAACAACGCCGGCCCTTCTACCGCAACGAGCCTCGTGGTGTCGGACACCGTGCCGTCGCAGTACACGGTGACGAGCGCGACGTCGCCGACCGGCGCATGCGGCAATGTGGGCAACGTCGTGACGTGCACCTTGGCGTCGATGGTCTCGGGCGCGCCGGCCTGGGTGATCACCGTGAACGTCACGGCGAAGACCACGACCCCCGGCGGCACGTACGTCAACACGGCAACGGTGAGCGCGTCGACGAACGACCCGACGCCGGCGAACAACACCGTGAACAACAACAACACGGTGAGGTCCTACGGCGATCTCTTGCTGACGAAGACGGACGGAACGGCGACCGTGACCGCCGGCACATCGACCATCTACACGATCACGATCACGAACAACGGGCCCTCGACCGAGCCCGCCGGTGTGCGGTTCACCGACACGATCCCGGCCGGCACGGTGGGATCGGAGACCGAGGCCGACTGCGCCATCGCGGCCGGGGTCTTCACGTGCACCACGGCGGCGACGATCGCGTCGGGCGCTACCAAGTCGTATCAGCTGACACTTGCCGTGCCATCGGGGTACGCGCCCGCGACCGTCGTGAACACGGCGAATATCACCGTTAGGCCCATCACGGACCCGGATCTTACGAACAACTCTGCCACCGACACCGACAACGTCACCAGGTCGGCGGATCTGTCGATCACCAAGACCGACTCTGCCGACCCGGTGAACCCCGGGCAGGCGTTCACGTACACGCTCACCGTCACGAACAACGGGCCCTCGGACGCGGCCACGCTCACGGTCTCGGACACCGTTCCGGCACAGTTCACCGTGACGAACGTGACATCCCCCGCAGGCGCCTGCGGTCATGCCGGCAACGTGGTCACGTGCACGCGACCCACGTTCGTCAACGCCGCGACGTGGGTCATCACGGTCTCCGTCACCGCGAACCTCGCCGCGCCCGGCGGTACCTACACGGACACGGCCACCGTGAGCGCCGCTACCGCCGATCCGACGCCAGCGAACAACTCCGCATCGCAGGACACGACGATCACGGCTTCCGCCGACCTGGCGGTCACGAAGACCGACGGCGTGGCATCGGTCGTCGCGGGAACGTCGACGACGTACACGATCACGCTGACGAACAACGGACCCTCCGCAGTGGCAGCCGGGATCGTCGTCTCCGATCCGATCCCCGCGGGAACGGTCGGCTCTGAGTCGGAGGCGAACTGCGTCATCGCGGCCGGCACGTTCACGTGCACCACGACGGCCGTCCTGATCTCGGGCACCTCGGTGGTCTACCAGCTCACGCTGGCTGTCCCGTCCGGCTACGCGCCGGCCACCGTTGCTAACACGGCAACGATCACGTCGTCCCCGAGCTCCGACCCGAACGCGACCAACGACAGCGCCACCGACACGGATACGGTGACCGGGTCGGCCGACCTCTCGATCACGAAGACCGACGGGGTCGCATCGGTCACCGCTGGCACGTCGACCACCTACACCATCACGGTCACGAACAACGGTCCGTCGAACGAACCCTCGGGCGTGGTGATCGCCGATCCGATCCCCGCGGGCACGATCGGCTCTGAATCCGAGCCCGATTGCGTCATCGCCGCCGGCACGTTCACGTGTACGACCACGGCTCCGATCGCGTCGGGCGGGTCGCTCGTCTACCAGCTGACGCTCGCAGTGGCGGCGAGCTTCGCGCCGGCGAACCTGTCCAACACCGCTTCGATCACTGGGGCACCGGCCACCGACCCGAACGCGGCCAACGACACCGCCACCGACACCGACAGCGTGGCGCGGTCGGCGGATCTCTCGATCGCGAAGACCGATTCCGCCGACCCGGTCATCCAGGGCCAGGCGTTCACCTACACGATCACGGTCACGAACAACGGACCGTCGGACTCGGCGACCGTGGAGGTCTCCGATACGGTGCCCGCGCAGTTCACGGTCACGAACGTGACCTCGCCCGCCGGCGCGTGCAGCAACGTCGGCAACGTGGTCACCTGCACGCGAGCCACGTTCGCAGCCGCGGGGTCGTGGGTCATCACCGTGTCGGTGACCACCGACCTCGCCGCGACTCCAGGCGTCTACACGGATACCGCCACCGTGAGCGCGGCCACCGCGGACCCCGTTCCCGGGAACGACTCCGGGTCGCAGAGCACGACGATCATCCCCTCGGCGGATCTGTCGATCGTGAAGACGGATTCGGTCGATCCGATCGACCCGGGGCTGCCGCTCGACTACACGATCGTGGTCACGAACAACGGGCCGTCGACCGCTACCGGTCTGACCGTGACGGACAACGTTCCCGCCCCGGCGTTCATCTCGGTCACGAGCGTCACCTCCGCGTCCGGGTCGTGTGGCAACGTCGGGAACGCTGTGACGTGCACGCTGGCGTCTCTCGCCTCGGGGGCGACCTGGACGATCACGGTTTCGGTGTTCCTGGATCCCTCCACGCCGGGCGGGCTCTACACCGACACGGCGAACGTCACGTCGGCGACGAATGACCCGAACCCGGCGAACAACGCCGGCTCGCAAGGGACGATCGTTCTCCCGGCGGCCGACCTCGCGCTCACGAAGACCGATGGGGCGCCGTCGGTCACCGCGGGGACCTCGACCACCTACACGATCACCCTCACGAACAACGGCCCCTCCACCGTCGGGGCGGGGGTCGTCGTGAGCGACCCGATCCCGGCCGGCACCACGGGGAGCGAGTCCGAGCCCGATTGCTCGATAGCCGCCGGGACGTTCACGTGCACGACCACGGCCGCGCTGCTGCCGGCGGGCTCGGTCTCGTACCAGCTCACGTTGGTCGTTCCGGCGAGCTACGCGTTGGCCACCTTGTCGAATACCGCGTCGGTCACTTCTTCCCCCGTGGCGGAGGTCGATCCCTCGAACGACTCGGCCACCGACACGGATGCCGTCGTCGTCCAGGGCGACCTCGGGATCACGAAGACGGACGGCGTGGCATCCGTCACGGCCGGCACGTCGACGACCTACACGATCACTGCCACGAACAGCGGCCCATCGCAGGTACCGGCCGGGGTCGTGCTCTCGGATCCGATCCCCGCCGGAACCGCGGGGAACGAGTCCGAGCCCGACTGCTCGATCGCCGCCGGCACGTTCACATGCACGACATCCGCCCCGATCGCCGTAGGCGGATCGGTGTCCTATCAGCTCACGCTCGACGTCGCACCGGGATACGCGCCGCCAACGCTCGTGAACACCGCCTCGGTCACGTCGTCGCCCGCGGTCGACACGAACCCCGCGAACGACAGCGCGACCGACACGGACACGGTCACGACGTCGGCCGACCTCGCGCTCACGAAGTCCGACGGGGTGGCATCGGTCGTGGCCGGCACCTCCACGACCTACACCATCACGGTCACCAACAACGGGCCCTCCTCCGAGCCGGCTGGAGTGGTGCTCTCCGACCTCATCCCGGCCGGCACGAGCGGGAGCGAGTCTGAGGCCGACTGCGCGATCGTGGCGGGGACGTTCACCTGCACGACGTCCGCCGCGATCGCGCCCGGCGCATCGCTCTCGTATCAGCTGACCCTGGCCGTCCCGCCGGGCTCGGCGATGGTTTCCCTCACGAACACGGTGTCGATCACCTCGACACCGGCCTCCGATCCCGATGCGTCGAACGACACCGCGACGGACACGGACGCGGTGACCAGGTCGGCCGACCTGTCGATCGCGAAGTCCGACGGCGTCGGGTCGGTCATCGCCGGCACCTCGACGACGTACACGATCGCGGTCACGAACGGCGGCCCGTCCACCGAGCCGGCCGGCGTGGTGATCGACGACCCGATCCCCGCGGGCACGACTCCGTCGGAGTCCGAGCCGGATTGCGTCATCGCCGCTGGGACCTTCACGTGTACCACGACCGCGGCGCTTGCGCCCGGCGCCTCCGTGTCGTACCAGCTGACGCTCGCCCTCCCGTCCAACTCGGCGCTCGTCTCCCTCGTCAACACGGCTTCGATCTCCTCCTCGCCGATCCCGGATCCGAACGGCGCGAACGACTCCGCCACCGACACCGACGCGGTGACGACGTCCGCCGATCTCTCGATCGTGAAGGCGGACTCGGTCGACCCGATCGACCCGGGGCTGCCGTTCGACTACACGATCACGGTGACGAACAACGGGCCGTCGGACGCCGTCAACCTGCAGGTCACCGACAACATCCCGGCGCCCGCCTCCTTCCAGATCACCGGGATCGTGGCGAGCGCCGGCGTGTGCGGCAACGTCGGGAACGCGGTGACCTGCACCCTCGGCGCGTTGCCCGTGTCCGGCACCTGGGTCATCACGATCTCGATCCTGTTGGATCCGGCGACGCCCGGCGGGCTCTACACCGACACGGCGGTCGTGACCTCGGCGACGAGTGACCCGGTGCCGGCGAACAACAGCGACTCCGAAAGCACGATCGTCCTCCCGGCAGCGGACATGCTCGTCACGAAGACCGACGGCGTGGCTTCGGTCACGGCCGGCACGTCGACCACCTACACGATCACGCTCTCGAACACCGGCCCATCGACCGAGCCCGCGGGAGTCGTCGTGTCCGACCCGATCCCGGCCGGCACGAGCGGGAGCGAGTCCGAGCCCGATTGCGCGATCGCCGCCGGCACGTTCACCTGCACGACGACGGCGCCGATCGCACCTGGGGGATCGGTCTCGTACCAGCTGACCCTCAACGTGCCCGCCGGCTACGCTCCGCCGACGCTCGCCAACACGGCGACGATCACGTTCACGCCGATCGCGGACACCGATCCCACGGATGATTCCGCGACGGACACCGACGCCGTGACGACGGCCGCCGACCTCGCGATCACCAAGACCGACGCGCCCGATCCCGTCGTGGCGGGGAACGACGTCACCTACACCCTCACGGTCTCGAATGCCGGGCCTTCCGATGCGTCGGGCGTGCTGGTGACCGACACGTTGCCGGGCTCGGTCACGTTCGTCTCCGCCACGTCAAGCCAGGGGAGCTGCGCGCAGGCGGCGGGCGTGGTGACGTGTCCGCTCGGAACGATCGCCAACGGGGGTACCGCCACCATCACAGTCGTGGTCACCACGACGATCGACGGCCTGATCACCGACACGGCGGTCGTGTCGGCCTCGACACCCGACCCCGCGCCGGCCGACAACACGGCCAGCCAGAGCACTACCGTAACCGCCTCCGCCGACCTGGCCATCACGAAGACCGACGGCGTCGCCTCGATCTCAGCGGGCGCGTCCACGACCTACACGATCACGGTGACCAACAACGGACCGTCCATCGAGCCGGCCGGCGTCGTGATCACCGACCCGATCCCCGCCGGGACGAACGGCTCCGAGTCCGAGGCTGACTGCTCGATCGTCGCGGGCACCTTCACGTGCACCACGTCGGCGGCTCTTGCCTCCGGCGCGTCGGTGTCCTACCAGCTGACGGTCGCGATCCCATCGAGCTACGTGCTCCCCACGGTCTCGAATACGGCCACGATCTCGGGTTCGCCGGTTCCCGACCCCAACGCGGCGAACGACAGCGCGACCGACGTCGACGCCGTGGGATCGAGCGCCGACCTGTCGATCACCAAGACCGATGCGCCGGACCCGGTTGCCCTGGGTAACGACGTCACCTACACCATCACCGTCACGAACAACGGGCCGAGCGACGCCGCCGGCGTCGTCGTGACCGACACGTTGCCCGGGTTCACGACGTTCGTGTCCGCCGTGGCGAGCCAGGGGGGCTGCGCGGAGCTCGCCGGGATCGTCACGTGCCCGCTCGGCGCGATCGTCGCCGGCGGCGTGGCGACGATCATCGTGGTTGCCACGTCGACCGTGGTGGGTGTCATCACGAACGAGGCGTCGGTGACCGCGGCCACGCCAGATCCCGCGCTCGCGAACAACGACGTGCTCGAAGACACGACGGTGATCGCCTCAGCCGATCTCGCGATCACGAAGACCGACGGGATCGCGACGATCTCGGCGGGAACATCGACGACCTACACGATCACCGTCACGAACATCGGCCCATCCGACGAGCCGGCGGGCGCTGTCATCTCGGACCCGATCCCTGTAGGCACGAACGGCTCCGAGTCTGAGGCCGATTGCTCGATCGCCGCGGCGGTGTTCACCTGCACGACGTCCGCGCCGCTCGTGGTCGGCGCGTTCGTCACCTACCAGCTGACGCTCGCGATCCCGCCGGGCTACGCCCTGCCGGCCGTCACCAACACGGCCTCGATCACGTCTTCCTCGGTCCCCGATCCCAACGCCGCCAACGACTCGGCGACCGACGTCGACGCGCTCTCGTCCTCTGCGGATCTGTCGATCGTGAAGACCGACGCGCCCGACCCGGTCACGGTCGGAGGGACGCTCACCTACACCCTGGTGGTGACGAACAACGGGCCTGCCGACGCCACTGGCGTCACGGTCACCGACACGTTGCCGGCAGGGGTCACGTTCGGCACGGCGACGCCGACGCAAGGCTCCTGCGCCCAGGGGGCGGGGATCGTCACCTGCCCTCTCGGAACGGTGCTGACGTTGGCGACGGCGACCATCACCATCACGGTGACGCCGACCGTACCGGGTTCGATCTCGAACACGGCAACGGTCTCCGCGACGACGCTCGATCCCATCCCCGCCAACAACTCCGACACCGAGGCGACGGTGGTTGGCGCGTCGGCCGATCTCGCGATCACGAAGACCGACGGGGTCGTGACCATCAAGCCTGGCGCGTCCACCACCTACACGATCACGATCACGAACAACGGGCCGTCCGACGTCCCTGCGGGCATCGTGGTCACCGATCAGGTGCCCGTGGGAACGACGGGCTCGGAGACCGAGCCGAACTGCACGCTGGCAGGCGCGACGTTCACCTGTACGACGACGGCCACCCTGGTGTCCGGCGCGTCCATCGCCTATCAATTGACGGTCGTCGTCGGTGCGGCGTACATCTTGCCCACGCTGGTGAACACGGCCGCGATCACGATCACTCCCGTTCCGGATCCGAATCTTGCGAACAACACTGCCACCGACACGGACACGGTGACGCCGCTCGTCGTGGATCTATCGATCGCCAAGACCGACTCGGCGGACCCGGTTCAACCCGGAGACTCCTTCAACTACACGATCTTGGTGACGAACGCCGGTCCCGACGCCGCGACGGGGGTCGTCGTGACCGATCCCGTCCCCTCGACACTCACGGTGATCGGCGTCGCCTCCTCGAGCCCTGGGGTATGCATCGCCACGAGCAATCTGGTGACCTGCTCCATCGATCCCCTTGCGGTTGGCGCCGTCTGGACGATCACCGTGACCGTGACCGTGCCCTTGGACGCCACTTCCGGCACCGTGACGAACACGGCGACGGTCGTCGGCGCCGGTGACACCGATCCCTCGAACGATTCTGCGAGCGAGACGACGACGATCGGCGTGGTCGGGGGCTCCGCCGACCTGGTCCTCACGAAGACGGTCGACGACGCGTCGCCGCACGAGGGCGACACCATCACGTACACCGTCACCGTCACGAACAACGGTCCCGACGATGCGACCGGGGTCCAGGTCACGGATGTGCTCCCGGGCGGAGTGACCTACATCTCGGATTCGCCGACCCAGGGTTCCTACGACGCGGCGTCGGGGGTCTGGGATGTCGGGTCGCTCGCGTTCGGCGAGTCCGCAACGCTTCAGATCCAAGCCGGCGTGAACAGCGGGACCGGGGGAAGCACCATCACGAACGGAGCGAGCGTGTCGGCCGAGGACCAGAGCGACCCGAACCCGGGTGATAACGCCGCTACGGCACCCGCCGCGGTGGCTCCCGCCGGTGGTACAGCGCTCACGGGGCTCCCGACTGGGCCGGCGCCATTCGCCTGGATGTTCGCGCTCGCGCTCCTCGGCTTGGCAGCATTGGGACTCGGGCGGGTCGGCCGGAGACGTACCGTCACCTCGTCCGGTCCCGATGCGGGAGCGAGCGGAACGCCCACGCAGCCGGCGCGGTTCCTCGCCGAGCCGTTCTTCTTCTTCAAGGAATAGAAACGCGCGGGCTGACCTCGTTCATCACTCGGTAGAGATGCCAGCGGTCGGGAACGCCCTTCAGCTCGTGCTCGCCGGCGTCTTCGAAGGCGAGTCCCGACCCCGGCGTTAGATCCTTCACCGTGGAGGAGACCAGAACCTCGGACGGTCCGGCCATCGACGCTACTCGCGCCGCGACGTTCACCGTCACGCCGGTGACGTCGTCCCCGACGGTCTCGATCTCACCGACGTGGATCCCCGCGCGGATCCGAAGCTCCAGGTCGCCGAGGGAAGTCGCGATCTCCTGAGCACTTCGCACCGCTTGCGCTGGGCCCTCGAACGTCGCGAGCACGCCGTCTCCGGTGCTCTTCACCACGCGGCCCCCGTGTCGTTCGATCGAGCGCCGAGAGCGATCGTCGTGGGCGACGATCAGCTCACGCCAGGCCCGATCCCCGACGCTGGCCAGGTGCTCGGTAGAACCCACGATGTCGGTGAACAGCACCGCTCGCAACAGGGTCTTGCCCGTTCGCGTTGCCTGATCGACACCGACGAAGTCGCGGATCGCTTCGACGAGCTCGTTCTGGTTCCCCGCGAAGGTCGCGCGATCGCTCCCCGGCAACAGGACGAATGTTGAGTCCTGGATCATCTCGGACACCGTTCGGTCGTGCTCATGGTTAGGCCATCCTCTGGCCAGGACGAGGGTGGGCACGTGGATCGCCGGAAGCACGGGCCGGATGTCGGTGTCGGTCGCGCTCTGCATCAGGTCGGCGGCGACGTCTGGCGGAACGAAATGGCGCTGGACCTTGGCGTACCAGCGGAGGAACTCGCGATCGCCGATCATTGAGGGTGCGACCTGAGCCATTGCGGCGGCCGCGGACGCTTCGGTACCCCAGGTTCGGGTCATCAGGTCGAAATCGTGGGGACCGAAGATGTTCCCGGCCCACGTGGAGAGGTCCCACAGTACGAGCGCCCGTGTGCGGTCCGGGTAGGTCGCGGCGAAGAGCGACGCGGCGTGAGCGCCCGGCCCAGCTCCGACGACGACCGTCGAGCGCGAGCCGATCGCGTCGAGCACGGCCAGCGAGTCCTGCACCTGGGTCTCGAGGTTAGGGAGCTCGCTCGCCCGGCTGGACAGACCCGTTGCTCGCATGTCGTGTCTGATCACCCGTGCGAAGGAGGCCAGCTTGCCGGTGAGCGCCCGCATGACCTCGTGTTCCCAGATGACCTCGAGGCTTCCCATGAACGCGTGGAGCCAGATGAGGTCGATCGGTCCGTCGCCCACGACGTGGTACGCGATCGAGACGCCGCCGGCCGCCCTCGCGTAGCGGGTCTCCGGCGTGTCCATGGGCTCATCCTGGAGGTGTCTGGTCGACCCCGCAAGGCGGAGTGTGCCGATGCGGGTCGCGGTCACCCAGGAGTGGAGTTGGCCGCTCCTCAGGAGCGTCGGCGCGGGTGTCGTCGTTCTGGGTGTGATCGGGTGGGCGATGTGTATCTTCAGCGGCTCGACGACGTCGGTGCCGTCGACGAAGGATCCGTTCGCTGTGGTCGCGGTCGTGAAGTGGCTCGTCTCGACGACCGTACATGCGTTGACGCGCAAACCGAACGCAGCGTGATACCCCGCAGGGCGTCTTGACCTCACGATTTCCGACTGCCCCCGAGACAACGCAGAACCTCCATGAGATCGCACTGTCGGTAAGCCTTCGCTCCCAAGAGAATGTCGGCCCATGGATGGCGAGCGCAGGGCCCCGAGCAGGGTTCCGGAGGTGACCGTCTACTTCTGGATCATCAAGGTGTTGACGACCGGGATGGGTGAGACCACCTCGGACTACTTCATCCATCGAGTCGGTTTGAAGAACACGGCCGCTCTGGCGGGCATCACGCTGGCCACGGGCGCCGCTCTGGCGATCTCGTTGGCGCTGCAGTTCCGGGCCCGACGATACGTGGCGTGGACCTATTGGCTCAGCCTCGTCATGGTCAGCATCTTCGGCACGATGGCCGCCGACGGCGTGCACGTGGTGATCGGCGTCCCATACCTCGTGTCCAGCATGTTCTTCGCGGTCGTCCTGACCGCGATCTTCGTGACGTGGTATTCGCGCGAGAAGACCCTGTCGATCCACAGCATCTTCACCTCTCGACGAGAGGCGTTCTACTGGATGGTGGTGATGGCCACGTTCGCGCTGGGGACCGCCACCGGCGACATGACCGCGATCACCCTGCACTTGGGGTACCTGTCCTCGGGCCTGTTGTTCGCGGCGTTGATCGCCGTCCCCGCCGTGGGCTACCGGTGGTTCGGTCTGAACGGGATCTTCGCCTTCTGGTTCGCCTACGTCATGACCCGGCCACTCGGCGCGTCGTTCGCGGACTGGCTGTCGGTGCCCGCCAGTCGGGGCGGCCTCGGGCTGGGATGGGGGCCCGTCAGCGTGTGCTTGACGATCGTGATCGTCGGCTTCGTCGGCTACCTCGCGGTGACGCGCAAGGATGTTCGGGAGGACATCGTCGTCTAGCCCGCGCTCTGCGGAAGGTTCAGGCTGCCGTCGTCGCGGAGCTCGAACCCGGGGTTGTGGGCGACCTCCCAGGGATGGCCGTCCGGGTCGATGAAGACGCCCGCGTATCCGCCGTAGAACGTCTCCGCCGGCTCTCGCCCGATCCGCGCGCCCGCTGACCGCGCTTCTTCGATGACGCGGTCGACCTCGTCACGCGAACCCACGTTGTGCGCCAGCGCGACACCGCCCCAGCCACCGCCGTCGGTCACTCCGCAATCCTGAGCCAGCTTGTCGCGACCCCAGAGCGTGAAGATCGAAGCACCGATCTGGAAGAACACCGTCTCCTCGACGTCCATCCCGACGCGCCAGCCGAGGCGCTCATAAAAGGCCCGTGCCATCGCGACGTCGGCGACGCCGAGCGTGATGAGACTCACCCGCTGCTGCATGGCGCTCACTCTAACGATGGCCGGAACGTCGGAGGGCTTCATCTCGTCTGCTTCCATGGATGTCGTTGTCTCATCGACCCTTCGATGGCCGACGCGGAGCCGTGGCGGTCATGGCCTTCGTGCTCCTGGCCGTCGGCTGTGATGGTGGAGCCTCCCTGTCGGCAGACTCCACCATCGTCGTTCGTTCGTCGCCGACGGGATACTCCTATCCACCACCGTCCGCGCCGGGGTCGACCGACAACCGCTCCGGCACGCTGTGGCCGATCAGGCACGTCGTGTTCCTGATCAAAGAGAACCGAACGTTCGACAACCTCTTCGGCACGTTCCCGGGGGCGAACGGCGTCTCGTTCGGCTTCGACCACGGCGTCCGGCGGCCGCTCACCCCCGGGACGGACGGCAGCATCGGCTCCGAAGACATCCCGCACTGTTACATCTGCTCCCGAACGGCGTGGGACCACGGGAAGATGGATGGGTTCAACCAGAGCGCCGTCAGCGACCGATGGTCCTACACGCAGCTCCAGCGCTCGCAGCTTCCGAACTATTGGCATTGGGCGAAGCAGTTCGTGCTGGGAGATCGGTTCTTCTCCTCCGCGCAGGGTCCGTCGTTCCCGAACCACCTCTACGCCATCGCGGCGCAGTCGGGCGGCGCACACGACAACCCTCGGCGGACCGGAGCCTTCCGTTCCAGCAACACGTTCGGGTGCGACGCGCCGAAGGGCCAGACCGTCACGGTCGTCGACAGCGAGGGCAAGGAACAGCAGGTGCAGCCGTGCTTCGAGTTCCGGACCGAAGGCGATCTGCTGAACGGCGCCGGCATCAACTGGGCGTACTACGCCGCCGATCCGAACCAGCTCGGGTACATCTGGTCCGCGTACTCCGCGATCGGCCACATCCGAAACACGCGGCAGTGGCGGGATCACGTCCTGCCCGTCGATCGCGTGATCGCCGACATCGGCAAGGACCGGCTGCCGCCCGTCACGTGGATCGCGCCGCGATACGAGGTCTCCGAGCATCCGCAGTACAACTTCTGCCTGGAGGAGAACTGGTCTACGCAGGTGATCGACGCGATCATGAGGAGCCCGATGTGGAAGAGCACGGCGATCTTCGTGACGTGGGACGACTACGGCGGCTTCTACGACCACGTGGCTCCGCCGCAAGTGGACGCCTTCGGGTTCGGGATCCGGGTGCCCCTGCTCGTGATCTCGCCGTACGCGCTGAGGGGAAAGATCGACCACCATCTGGGGGAGTTCTCGAGCGTCTTGCGGTTCATCGAGGACAACTGGCACCTCCGCCGGCTCACCCCACGCGATCGGGCCGCGAAGAACCTGTCCTACGATTTCGATTTCACGCAGAAGCCTCGACGACCCGATCCGTTACCCCTGCGAACGAACTGCTAACGGTAGGACACGATGGACTGGAGCGACGAGGACCCGGGCTTGCCGATCAAGTTCGGCCCGTGCTCGAACGCCGAGTACGACCCAGAGCCGGCCTTGCCCGAGGTGCTCCTGGAGACCACACGGCGAGCCAGAGCCGCGAGCGAGGAGCACGCCCGACACCTAGGGATGAGCCGCCGTGAGTTCTTGCTGTCGATCTGCGGCGCAGCGACCACGCTGATCGCGCTCGACGCCTGCACGCGAGAGGCCCACCGGGCGGATCCCTCGCGGACCACCAGCGAACCGGGAGGCGGCTACTCGATCCCTCCGGAGGCCTCGGTCGAGCCCGAACCGGCTCACGCCGCCATCGGCGGCGAGGAGTTCGTGTTCGACGTTCAAGGGCATCTGCTGGAATACAACCTGAACCCGATCCTGAACGGGCAGGACTTCTGGAGCCTCTTCCCGCAGCAGAACTGCGGCGAGGACGATCCTCGGGTCTGCTACTCGATCGAATCGTTCTTGGAGCTGATGTTCCTTCGGAGCGATACGTCGATGCTCGTCCTGTCCGCGCTCCCGATCTTCCCCGAGGGCAGTCCCCTCTCGCCGCAGATCATGAACGAGACGCGGCGGATCGCCGAGGGACTGTGCCGCGACGACCGCGTGCTGCTCCACGCGCAAGCGCTCCCCAACATCGGGCGGCCTGAGGCCGCGCTCGACTCGATGGAGGAGACGGCGAAGCGCTATCCGGTGGTGGCGTGGAAGACGTTCACGCATTTCCCCGCGGTGTTCGAGAACAACGACCAGGGGTGGTGGCTCGACGATCACGATCCGAACCTTCCCCAGGTCGGCGAGGCGTTCATCCGCAAAGCCGTGGATCTGGGCCTGCCGACGATCTGCACCCACAAGGGGTTCGGGGGCGGCAGCGTCTACGCGTCGCCGCAGGATGTGGGCCCTGCCGCGAAGCGCCATCCGGAAGCGAACTTCGTCATCTATCACTCGGGGTACGAAGCTGGCGGTCCGGAAGGCCCATACACGCCGGCCACCGCCAATGTCGGAGTGAACCGGCTGGTCACGTCCCTGCGAAGGGCGAGGATCGGTCCGAACGAGAACGTATACGCCGAGCTCGGGTCGACGTGGTGGTACGTGTTGCGGTATCCGACAGAGGCGGCGCACGTGCTGGGTAAGCTCCTGAAGTATGTCGGCGAGGACAACGTCGTATGGGGCACCGACTGCCTCTTCTACGGCTCGCCGCAGGACCAGATCCAGGCCCTTCGTTCGTTCCGGATCAGCCACGAGTTCCAGGACCGTTACGGCTACCCGGCGCTGACGAAGGAGATCAAGCACAAGATCCTCGGGCTGAACGGCGCGCGGCTCTACGGCGTCGATCCACTCCACACGAGCTGCGACTTCACCCGACGCGAGCTGGAGCGGATCCGCCGACAGCTCCCCGGGAGGAACCGGACGCTCGGTCCGGCCACTGCCAATGAGGCGGCGGCGTTCCGCACACTCGACCACGAGGCCGTGAGCACGGGCTGAACGAAGACCTGGTCCGCTCGCGTCAACGCACACCGGATCGGTGACGCCGCCATGCGCCAGGTCGGGCGCGCCGTCACGGGTTCGGCCGATGATGAAGCCGAAGTCTCGCCGTAGGACCTAGGGACTCCGCGCCTCGCAGGTCTTCGTGCTCTCCGCCCGGCAGACATCGTGGCCGGCGCCGCCGATGGCCAGGTCATGTCCCTGCTGTCCGATCAGCCGGTCGTCGTCTCCGTTGCCCCGCATGGTGTCGTTGCCCTTGCCGCCCCGGACGGAGTCGGCGCCAAGGCCTCCCGTCGCGACATCGTTGCCTGCGCCCAGACAGATGCGGTCGTCCCCGCCGGTGCCCATCACGTGGTCGTCGCCTCCGAGTGCCGCGATCACGTCGTCTCCCGAAGTCCCGACGAGCGTGTCGGCACCGGCTGTCCCGACGATCGTGGCGGCGGTACCTAAGCAATCGGGCGCCGGCGGGGGCGTTGGGGCGGGCTGAACCCCCCAGTCCGGGCGCTCGTCGATGGAGGAACTGCTCGTGAGATTCACTTGCCCCGAGCCGTTGGCGTTCATCGAATAGATCTCGTCGTTCCCGTCGCGGCCGGTGCGGAACGCGATCTTCGTCCCGTCGGGAGACCAGGACGGTTCGATGTCCAGCGCAGGGTTGTTCGTGAGATCGGTTGGCCCGGAGCCGTCGGTATTCATCACGTAGACCTCGTAGGACGTAGAGATGCTGCCGTGCGATCGGACAAAAGCGATCTTCGTTCCGTCCGGGGACCACGCCGGGTGGGTGTCGTCGTTGGAAGGGTCATTCGTGAGGTCGACCTGGTTCGAGCCGTCGGTGTTCATGACGTAGATGTCGTAGACCGTGGTGCTGAGCGGGTTGACGTCGTGCGCGAAGGCGATCTTCGTCCCGTCGGGCGACCATGAGGGCTCTTCGTCGTAGGAGACGTAGTTCGTGAGCCGCGTCGGATTCGATCCGTCTGCGTTCATCACGTAGATCTCGTCGTTGCCATCGCGAGCGGACACGAACGCGATCTTGGTCCCGTCGGGCGACCAGGTGGGGTCGAGATCATCGGCCGGGTTGTTCGTGAGCCTCGTCTGGCTCGAGCCGTCCGCATTCATCACGTAGATCTCGTAGTTGCCGTCACGCCCGGTCGCGAATGCGATCTTCGTGCCGTCCGGCGACCACGCAGGCTCTATGTCCGTGCCCGGCTTGCTGGTGAGGTCCTGCTGGCCCGTGCCGTCCGAGGTCATCGCGTAGATCTCGAAGTTGCCGTCGCGATTCGACTCGAACACGATCTTGCCATTCGCACCGGGCACCGTCGCGAACGACGCCGGCGTCGAGATCAGCGCGGCAACGACGCCGGCAGCGAGCACCATCGACACCGTTCTGGTCCGCCGCATCCGTCTCTCCTTTTTCAATGGGTGGGCGCCATGGGTTGCCGTCCACGCTAGAGGCTGCATCGTAGGCACTCCCGTCTAACAACGCGAGCCGGCGATCTCTCACCCGCAAACCGGCTCCTCCGAGCGAGTGTCGAACCATCCCCCGCGAGTGAACCGAGAATCCGTCGGCTTGGGGATGGATGGAAGACGCACCTCCGCGCTAGTGTTCGCTCCTGCCGCACGTGATGACCCCACCGGGCGGCGCGTCTCTCCCTCGTTCCCCTTCAGCTGCGCCTCGGCGCTGTACGACGGAAGGATCGGATCGATGGGCGAGGTGAACGTGCTCCACGACACCCTCGAACGGCGCGACGTCCAGGCGGCGTCGTGACGATCGAAGTGGTGCGGCGTCAACTCCGCGAGCAGCTTCGCGAACGCGTCGACGCGCGCGGCCTTGCGACCGCGCCGCGCACCGAGCGACGGCTCCGCGTTCGCGAAGAAGCGCTCGCGCTCCTCCGCGCGAGCGGCGCCATCCTTCCGCAGCGCGAGCTGGCGCGGATGGTCAACGAGGTCTCAGACGAGGTCGTCGGGTTCGGTCCGATCGAGTTCCTGCTGAAGGACCCGGACGTCACCGAGGTCATGGTGAACGGACCCGACGACGTGTACGTGGAGCGAGAGGGGCGGATCGAAAGGGCGCCGGATGGTCTATTCGAGGGGGAGGAGGCCGTCCTGCACCTGATCGAACGGATCGTGGGACCGTTGGGTCTTCGGGTCGACGAATCATCGCCTTGGGCGGATGCGCGACTTCCGGAGGGCAGCCGTGTCCATGCGATCATCCCGCCTCTCTCGCTCCGCGGTCCAGCGCTCACGATCCGCAAGTTCTCTCAGGTGGCGATCACCGCCGACGACCTCCTGGCGAACGAGTGCGTGGGACCGCGCGCACTCCGCTTCCTCTCCTCTTGTGTGCGCGGCCGTGCGAACGTGATCGTTTCCGGTGGCGCCGGAACGGGAAAGACGACGATGCTCGGCGTTCTTTCTGCGTTCATCCCGGACGACGAGCGGCTGATCACGATCGAGGATGCGGCCGAGCTGCGGTTGGCAAAACCCCATGTCGTCTCTCTCGAGGCTCGGCCCGCGAACGTGGAAGGGAAGGGCGAGGTCACGATCCGCGACTTGGTGCGCAACGCCCTCCGCATGCGCCCCGATCGCATCATCGTCGGCGAGGTTCGCGGCGGGGAAACACTCGACATGCTCCAAGCGATGAACACCGGCCACGAGGGTTCTCTCTCGACCGCACATGCGAATTCCACCCGGCATCTCCTGTGGCGCCTGGAGACCATGGCGATGATGTCCGACGTCGATCTTCCGGCGACCCATATCCGCACACAGGTGTGCGCTGCTATCGATGTGATCGTGCATCTGGCGAGACTCCGTGGTGGCCGCCGAGTCGTGTGGGAGATCGCCGCCGTGGAGGGAACGCATCGTGGCGAGCCCGTAGTGGTGCCACTCTTCCGGTTCCGCCCGCGAGCGGGGGGGACGGAGGCATTCGAGGCGACCGGGGCGGTGCCCGAAGTGATCGGCACGCTCGTGGATCGAGGCGAATCGATCGCATCGGATCTGTTCGAGATCGGGCCCGATCGGTGAGCGCGGTCGTGGTGCCCCTCTTGCTGATGGCGGCGGGAGCGTCCGCGAGTCTCGCGGTCCGGCAGGCCGATCGAACGGTCGTCGCTAGGCGGATCGACGGAAAGGAAGTTCGTGTTCTTGCTCCCCGTCCCCCGCTTCCCGCGCTGCCAGGGCTCGCGTGGCGCTGGTGGCCGCTTGTGGGGGCGGTCGGTGGTTGGTTCCTGGGCGGTGTCATCACGTCGGGGCTTGGAGCACTGGCAACCCTCGTCTGCAGCCGCTTGCTGCGGCGCAGAGGCGCTGCACGGATCGCCGCAGCGCTCGATGAGGAACTCGCCGATGCCGTTCGCTCTCTTGCGGCCGGCATGCGCGCGGGACTCTCGGTTCCGCAGGCGGTCGCCTACGCGGCCCGAGAGGCCGAGCCGCCTCTCGCCGACGGGTTGGCGCGGATCGTCGGTCGCATGGAGGTCGGCGGAGAGCTCGAGGACGCGCTCGCAGATTGGGCGGATCGGATCGGCTCCGACGATGCCCGGCTCGTCGTGGGCGTTCTCACTCTTCACCGGCGCAGCGGTGGTGACCTTCCCCGTGTCCTCGATCAGGTTGCGGCGACGCTCCGCGAACGGAGCTCGGCCGCACGGGAGGTTCGAGCGCTCACGGCCCAGGCGCGCCTGTCCGGCGCAATCCTGGGTCTCCTCCCTATCGCGTTCTTCGGGTTCCTTTGGTTGACCTCACGAGCGGACATCGAAGGTGCGTTCGCCTCCCCGATCGGCGTGGGAGCGGTGGTCGTCGGTCTGGTCCTCGAAGGCATCGCGTTCCTGTGGATCCGCTCGCTCCTGGACGTCGGATGACCGCCGCGGCATGGATCGGGCCCACGCTTGCTGCGTTCGCGACGGCGGCCGCGATGTCGAGCGCAGCAACGGGGTTGGGCGACCACGTCCTCGCGAGGCTCGTCCCGGTCGCATCCGGGACGGCAGAGGCCCGCCGGCGGGGCACACGACCGTGGGGCTCGCCTCGAGGCGCGCGACGCCTAGGTGCGGTCGCGGGTTTGGCGACGGGACTCGTCCTGCCGTTCCCGGGGGTGCTCTTGACTCCACTCCTCTGGTTCGCGGGCGCCCGAGTTCCGGTCATCCTTGAGCGCCGCAAGGCCCATCATCTCCACACTGCGATGGACGCGCAGATCCCGCAGTTCCTCGACCTGCTGGCCGCGGCGTCCTCTGCGGGCTTGTCGGGTCAGCTCTCGCTCCGCCGGGCGGTGGACGCGCTCGGCGGCCCGCTCGCCACCGAGCTCCGAAGTGTGCTGGACGCGATCGACCTTGGTGCCCGTTGGCGTGAGGAGCTCGCGGCGGCTGCGGAGCGGCTCCAGCTCTCGGATCTTCGCCGCACGGTTGCAGCGCTTTCGAGGACCGAAACGCTCGGGGCGTCGCTCGCCGATTCAACCGCCGAGCTCGCGGCGTCGGTCCGTTCGGCCCGCCGAGCGTCGGTAACCGAGCGTGCCCGAACGGCTCCCGTCAAGATGCTGTTCCCACTCGTGTTCCTCGTGCTCCCCGCATTCCTCCTCCTCACGGTGGTTCCGGTCCTGCTCACCACCGTGCAGTCCATCCGCTGAGAGGAGGTAACGATGCTGTTGCTGTACTCCTTGTTGTTCCGCGCGCGAGCGCGGCTGTGTTCTTCGACCACATCATCAACAACGTGACCGGGAATGCCGACGCGGCCTGACCGGCGACACGTCGGCAGCGCGGCCGTCGAGTTCGCGCTCGTATTGCCGCTGGTGCTCGTGGTGGCGCTCGCACTCGTCCAGGTCGGACTCCTGGTTCGGGACCGGTTGCTGGTGGAGTCGGCGGCGCGCGCTGGGGCGGTCGTGTTCTGTCACCAGATCGGGTTGGACTACGTGAGCTGCTCGCCCTTCCGCGTGGAGACGGCGCGCCTCGCCGCCGGCCAGGCCGCCGTGGGCGCGGCCGAGCCCAACTCGAAGTAGGCTCGGGCGATGGAGACGATCGCGCTCGAGCCGGTCGGTGGCGTCCGGATCACCACGTTGATCGACAACACGATCGACGTCTTGATGCCGGACCAGGGGTTCATCAAGCGCTGGGGTCCGGTCGGGACGTCCGCGCCGATCCCGGCGATCCCCGCCGAGGTCGCCGATGGCGGCAAGACCGTGGACTTCCTCCGTGCCGAGCACGGCTACTCGGTGTTGATCGAGATCGAGAAGGCCGGCCGCACGCATCGGGTCCTGTTCGACGCAGGGGTCACGCCCGACGGGCTGATCGGCAACCTCGACCGTCTGGGCATCTCGCCCGAGACGTTCGAGGCGATCGTGCTGTCGCACGGCCACTTCGACCACACCATGGGGATGGACGGGCTGATCCGGCGCCTGGGCCGTTCGAACCTGCCGGTCCTGATCCACCCGGAGTTCTGGACCCATCGGCGCATCGTGATGCCGGGCGGCGGAGCGTTCGAGCTCCCGCTCACCAGCCGTACCGCGCTAGAGGGGGTGGGGTTCGACATCGTGGAGGACGTGCGGCCGTCGTTCCTGCTGGACGGGTCGCTCCTGATCACCGGTGAGGTCGACCGGTCCTCCGAGTTCGAGCAGGGGATGCCGATCCACCAGTCGCTCCGCGGCGGCGACTGGGAACAGGACCCGCTGATCCTGGACGATCAGGCCGCGGTGCTGCACGTGCGAGACAAGGGCCTCGTGGTGCTGACCGGGTGCGGCCACGCGGGGATCGTGAACATCGTCCGCTACGCCAAGAAGCTCACCGGGATCGATCGGGTGTACGCGGTCATCGGCGGGTTCCACCTGACGGGCGGGTTGTTCGAGCCGATCATCCCGCGGACCGTGGCCGCGCTGGCTGCGGAGTCGCCGTCGGTCGTTGTCCCCGCCCACTGCACCGGCTGGAAGGCCATGCACCGCTTGGCATCCGAGCTTCCAGAGGCGTTCGTTCCGAACAGCGTGGGCACCCGCTTCGAGCTGTAGCCGGGTGACGAGGGTCACGCGGAATCCGCCACGCGATCGCGTTCCGTCCCCTCGACCGCCGATGCGCCAACGGCTCGCGTCGGTGTAGATTCACGCTCCCCCACCTCCCCCGTGATGACAGGAGGTGGAGATGACCACACGATCAGCTTCGCATGTGGATCGGCTCTGGCAACGGTTGCTGGTGCTGGCATCGGGTGCGCCACGGCGTCCGCGTTGATCGCCGGACCCTTGGTGCCAGAAGCTGTCGCCTGGTCTTCCTCGTGCTCCCCGCATTCCTCCTCCTCACGGTGGTTCCGGTCCTGCTCACCACCGTGCAGTCCATCCGCTGAGAGGAGGTGAACGATGCTGTTGCTGTACTCCTTGTTGTTCCGCGCGCGAGCGCGCCTGTCCTGCGAAGAAGGGCAGACGACCGCCGAGTACGCCCTGGTGATCCTGGCGGCCGCCGCGGTGGCCGTGGTGCTGATCGCCTGGGCTCACTCATCCGGGAAGCTCCCGGCGTTCTTCGATCACATCATCAACAACGTCACCGGGAATGCCGACGCGGCCTGATCGCCGACAGGTCGGTAGTGCGGCCGTCGAGTTCGCGCTCGTGTTGCCGTTGGTGCTCGTGATGGCGCTTGCCCTAGTCCAGGTTGGACTACTGGTCCGGGACCGGTTGCTGGTGGAGTCGGC
>JBOGVK010000138.1:0-43228 GCA_050692375.1 Actinomycetota bacterium | reverse complement strand
GAACGAGTTCTGCATCTCGTGCAGCGAACGGAGCCTGGTCGCGGCCTCCTTCTCGGTGTCCAGGGCCTTCACGAGCTGCGCCTCGGCGTTCTTCTGTTCGGTCACGTCGTACATCACGCCCTGGAGGTAGACGGGCTGGCCGCTGTCGTCCTGGAGCGCCTCCGCCTCCTCGTGGATCCAGATCACCCTGCCGTTCTTGCCGATGATCCGGTATTCGCATTGCATGCGGCTCTCGCCGTTCAGGATGCGAAGCTCGGCGTTGAGTGCCTGTTCGCGGTCGTCTGGCAGGATCCGCTCGCGCCACAGGTCGGCTTGGCCCGTCCACTCCTCGGGAGAGAACCCCAGGATCGATTCGACCTTGGGGCTGATGTACGTCCAGGCGGCGTCCTTGCCGAACTCGGCGATGTAGACCACGGCCGGCAGGCCTTCGACGAGCGACCGGTATTTCGCCTCCGCCTCGCGCATCTGTCGCTCCGTGCGACGGTACTCGCCGATATCGACCATCAGGCCGTTCAAGCGAACGAGCACCAGGACGAAGAGCACGGCCGAACATCCCGCGAGCACGGGCACGTCGACCTGCTCCCCTCGAAGCGCCTGGACCACCTGAACGGTGGGGGCGATGAGCGAGGCTCCCGCGAGCACGCCGAGTCGCCGTCGAGGGTGCTGCAGCTCGCCGGCGGGCGTGGGCTCGTCCAGGTCGACCATCGAGCTATGGAGGGCCGCCGCGCCCCACAGCAGGTAGAAGAGACCCCAGCCGAGCTCCAACAGGCCGGTCGTGTTGTCGTACGTCCCGTGCAGCAGGATCAGGGTGTAGATCGTGTCCGTGGTGAACAGGACCATGATCGAGCCGGCCATCAGGTAGAACGCGGGCGTGCGTTTGCCCCGGTCGACCGCCAGCCGGACCGCGACGCCGAAGAGCAGCAGGTCCATGATCGGGTATGCCATCGCCGTGAGCTTCTCGAGGAGCGTGAGCGATTGGTCGTGCGCGTACGGCGCGAGCAGGAAGACCCAGGAGAGGGTCCCGATCCCGATCGCGATGATGAGCGAGTCGATCAGGCTCGCGCGGTCGCGCCCCGGGCTCCGTTGACGCACCAGCAGGAGGACACCGGCGATGAGGAACGGGTACACGCTGAGGTACAGCAGGTCCCCGATCGACGGGAACGGCGGCGACGTTCCGAAGAACCGGTCGTAGTTGTAGGTGATCACGTCGCCGGCGACGAAGAGGGCCTGGCCGATCGCGACGAGGTACCAGGGCAGTCGCTGACGTGGCTCGTGTATCCGGGCGCCTACGACGATCGCGACGGACGCCGAAAGGCCGATCACGTTGAAGAGCGGGCCGACGCGGATGGAGTGGACGAAGACGAAGGCCGTCAGCACGGCGCCGCCGATCGCCAGGTAGAGGGCCCAAGCTCGAGTTCTCATCGCATCCTGTATCGGGCTCCCTCGGGGGCTACCTTAGGAAACGGCCGCTGAGCAGCGGAGCGGCTACGCGGAGGCCGACGCGGCCTGGCGAAGCTGGAACCGCTCCCGCAAGGCGCCGAGCACGGCGATCAGGTGCTCGATCTCTTCGTCGGTGTTCGCCGCCGTGACCTGGATACGGAAGCCGACCTCGTCCTTCGGCACGAGCGGGTAGGCGGCCATCGTGGCATAGACGCCTTCGTCGAACAGGTACCTGCCGACCTCGTCGATCTCATCGTGGTCGGCGAGCGGGATCTCGATGATCGGGAACCCGCTCTCGTTCGGTGTGCAGATGTCTAGACGGTCGAGCGCGTCCAGGACCCGATGCGTACGCTTCCACAAGGCCAAGCGGATGAGATCTCCACGCGTCCGGTTGACCTCGAGCCCGGCGATCGTCGTGGCGAGCGAAGCGACCGGCGACGGACCCGAGTACAGGTACGGAGGCGCGAGGACCTTCAAGGCATCCTTCAACCTGGTGGGCAGCGCCAGGAACGCCAGGAGCGACGAGTACGACTTCGAGAACCCCGCGACCATCACGACGTTGTCGTACGCGACGCCTTGATGGCGGATCAGGCTGTTCCCCTTCGTTCCGTAGTCGCAGAGCTCCTCGGGCGCCCGCTCGCCGATTACGCCGAATCCGTGGGCATCATCCAGGTACAACAAGCTGTCGTGCTCCGTCGCCAGGCCGGCGAATGCTCCGATGTCGGGCGCGTTGCCTGTCATGGAGTTCACCCCGTCCATCGCGATCAACCGTGGGAGCCCGGGGTCGCTCGCGGCGAGCAGCTCCTCCAGATGCGCGGCATCGTTGTGACGGAAGCGAACGATCTGCGCACCGTGACCGGCCGCAACCATCGCGCCGTCGTAGATCGTCTTGTGGGCTCGTCCGTCGAGCAAGATCGTCCCGTCGCCGACCAGGACGGGGATCACGGACATGTGGATGTGCGTGATGGTCGGAAGGAGCAGGACGTCCTCGCATGCCAGGAGCTCCGTCATCTCCTCTTCGATCTCGTTGTAGAGCCGGGGGCTGCCGAGGAGCCGCGACCAACTGGGGTGTGTTCCCCACAACGCGAGGTACTCGGGAACGGCAGCGGCGATCTCCTCGTCCAGGTCGAATCCCAGGTAGTTGCAGGACGCGAAGTCCGTCAGCCAGTGGTTGCCGATCCGGATCTTGCGTCCCACCTGTTCGTCGATGACGGCATCGACCATCGGGTGTTCGTGCTTCAGGCGCGTGAGATCCGCCGTCGCCGCCACCCAACGATCGAGCCATCGGTCGTCCTGACGACGCCGTGGCTTGCTGTCCGGAGACGGCCCGACGGGGGCGTCGGATGCGCGGCGTCTCGTGAACGGGTCTACCCTGCGGCTCAGGGCTCCGGGGTCGTTCGACGGGGCTTCCATGGACTAGTCCCATCGGCGCATCTCGGGGTCGACTTGACGGTCGGTGGCCCGGCCGACTAGCTGTGGGACGCCGCGAACGCACGCATGAGGCCGGCCAACGCTTGTGCTCCGGCCAGTGGCATCGCGTTGTACAGCGAGGCCCGGATCCCGCCGACGTTCCGATGTCCCCTCAGCTCCACGAGACCTTCGGCGGTCGCCTCGGCGACGAATCGCCGCTCCAGATCTGGCGTTGGCAGCGTCCACGTGACGTTCATCGATGAACGCGACCCGACGGCGGCGTGTCCTCGGTAGAAACCGCCACTTCCATCGATCGCTGCGTAGATCAGCCCGGATCTCTCGAGGTTGTGGGCATGCTGTTCGTCGAGTCCGCCGACGTCGTCGCGGAGCCAACGGGTCACCAGCATCAGCACGTAGATCGAGAAGACGGGGGGCGTGTTGTACATAGAACGGTTCGCCACGTAGGTCCGGTAATCGAGCATCGTCGGCAGGTCGTCGGGGACCCTGCCCAGGAGGTCGTCGCGGACGATCGCCACGGTGACGCCGGCCGGGCCGGCGTTCTTCTGAGCTCCGGCGTACAGGAGGCCGTAACGCTCGATGTCGATCGGACGTGAGAGGAAGTCCGACGACGCGTCGCAGATGAGGGGGAGGCCGGAGGGTACGGCGGGCGTGTCGGGGAACTCGACCCCTTGGATCGTTTCGTTCGATGTGACGTGCACGTAGGAAGCGGCGCCGGAAAGTACGTCGAGCAGCTCATCGGCACGTGGCACTCGCACGTAGCCTTGATCCTCGCCCGACCACGCGACGCGAACGGCTCCGACCCTCTCCGCCTCCTTCGCTGCCTTGTTCCCCCAGGCGCCGGTCACCACGTATGCCGCCGCGTCGGCATTGCCGCGCAGCAGATTCATGGGCACCATCGAGAACTGCATCGTTGCGCCGCCTTGACAGAACACGACGTGGTGCCGGTCCGAGATGCCCAGAAGCGCCCGCAGGTTCGCCTCGGCTTCGTCGATCACGCTGTCGAACCACGGGCTCCGGTGCGAGATCTCGAGCGGCGACGCGCCGACGCCGGGCAACGAGAGCAGATCGCGCTGCACCTGCTCCAGGACGGGGAGGGGGAGCGTGGCGGGGCCGGCGGAGAAGTTGAAGACGCGGTCGCTCATGCGGTACCAAGGGTATCGTGGCGCCCGCACCAGGCCGTTCCCCTGGCTCGCGGGAGGCTCTCCACGTGGCGTACAAGCGGATCCTGTTCGGCACCGACGGTTCGACGTCGGCCCAGATGGCGGGCTCGGTGGCGGCCGCACTGGCGAAGGCCGGCTCGGCCCAGCTGATCGTTGCGTGCGCGTTCGACAAGCCGACCGATGCCGAACGGACCGTGGCGGCCGGCGTCGAGCAGGCGAAGGCCGCCGGCGTGCGGAAGGTGCAGGGCGAGATACGGGCGGGCGTGCCCGCAGACGCGTTGATCGGGCTCGCCGATCAGCACGACGTCGGGCTCGTTGTCGTATCGGGCGGCCGCGGGAAGAAGGTCGGGCTCGGCCAGGTGGCACACCGGCTGGCCCTGCGTTCGCCCCGCGATGTGTTGCTGGTGATCGGCACGACGACCGCGGGGTCGGAGAATCCCGTCTACCAACGGGTGCTGATCGCGACCGACGGTTCCGCGACCGCGGACCGAGCGGCGCGCAAGGGGTTCGAGCTGGCCGAGGCTCTCGAAGCGAAGGTGACGCTCGTGTTCGTCGGGCATCCGAAGACGGGGGAGCTGATCACGCAGGACACGATCGCGACCTACGCGGGAGAGGTGGAGACCGACGTGCTCCTGCGCGAAGGTGACCCGGCGACCCAGATCCTCGCGGCGGGGGACGAGATCGATGCCGATCTGATCATCGTCGGGAACAAAGGGATGGTGGGTGCCAAGGGCTTCCTGCTGGGGTCGGTGCCCCAGGAGGTCTGCGAGCGAGCGAGCCGCGACGTGCTGGTCGCACGGACGGTGACGCAGGTGGTCTCGGAGCTCGCGTCCGGTGAGGGCGGCATCATCGAGCGCGCCGGGGAGAAGCTCGCGGTCTACGTCAAGGCCGATGGCGAGGTCCACGTGATGAGCGCGCGTTGCACGCACATGGGCTGTACGGTCGCGTGGAATCCGGGTGAGCGAACGTTCGACTGTCCGTGCCATGGGTCGCGCTTCGGTCCGACCGGTGAGGTCGTGAACGGTCCGGCCGCACGCTCGCTGCCGCCCGCCTGAGATCGAGAACCGGCCAGGCTTCTAGAACGGCTTGAACAACATCAGGTAGAGGATCGCGAGCAACCCGATCCCGCCGATCGCCGTGATGACATGTGCCTCGCCGGAGCGGAGCAGCTGCTCGAGCTCCTCGTCCGAGACGCGCGGGACGCCGCTTGGGCGCACCTCGCACGCGGCGGTGATCTTGCGGAAGTACGGCTTCGCCAACCCGGTCATGAGACCGATCGTGAGGAGCAGGATGACGATCGAGATCCAGAGCCACCACGCGGAGAACAGGTGGAGCGTGAGGCCCGCTCCGACGCCGCCGAATGTGAGGACCCCCAGAGCGATGTACATAGGGCGGGTCGTCGTGCCGCTGAAGGCGATCAGCTCGGAGATCCGTCGTCGATCACGCTCTCCCCGGACGCGGTACAGGACGACCATCGACACGCCGTGCGCGCCGACGAAGGCCAACACGCCCGCGATGTGGAGGAATAGCCACCATTGCCACGCCATGGCGCTGAACGATACCGAACAGCGCTGGGTTCAACCCTCCGGCTGCCCTCGATGATGACGGATCCGCAGGATGTGGCCCTTCCTCCGATCTCCTCGACGCAGGTGGGCGCGGTTCGGCAGGACACCCCACCGCCCGTTCAGCGGCCGATCTTGGTCGTGATAGCCGATGCCTCGGAACACTTCTGTGAGCGATCGACGCGTCATGCGTCTCACCTCCTACTCGACCGTATCGCTGCGGTGCCGGAACGAACCGTGCCGAACGCCCTCGCCTCGCCGGGACTGCTCGCTGATCGCCCGTCAGGCGCGTTCGAGCGGCCGGGTCAAACAGGTTGGGCCGCCGTCACCTTTGCGTGAGATCTCCGCGCCTGCGTAGGTCCGGACGTCGACGCCGGCAGCCTCCATCCGGCGACGGGTCTCCGGGTTGCCTTCCAGCGCGAGTGCCATTCGAGGGGCGGGCGCCAGCACGTTCGATCCCATGGATCCGAACTCCGCGTCGGGAACCTCGACGACGCGAACGCCGCGATCGTGAAGGACCTCCAGCAGACGTACGGGCATCATCGGCAAGTAGCCAACCGCGAGATCGGCATCGAGCGGCGACACGAACGACATCAGATGCAAACACTCGTCCGCCCCATGGAAATGAGGGAGGTCGAACACGATCACGTCCACCTCCGGCCCGAGCAACGCACGGAGCTGTTCGACGCCACCGTCGTTCGTCCGGTAGCCGCGTCCGGCCAGGAGTGTCGAGCGATCGAGCCAGAAGAGATCCCCGCCCTCGGCAGTAGCGGGGGGCTCGATCTGCCCGGCGATGCGGACCCGGGCGGCGGCGAGGTCATGAGCCATCGCATCCGGTTCGAGGCGCCGGCCCTCCTTCCCGGGGCGAAGCAGGATCGCTCCGGCGTCGGTCATGAAGATGGGGTCGTAGGTATAGATCGCGTCGGGGTCGCCCGCGACCGGTGAGGAGCCGCTCACGATCTCGGCGCCGGCCCGCTCGATCTCCGCGCGGAAGGCGGCGTGCTCATCGGCGGCCCGAGCCGGATCTGGTTCTGACCGCCATCCGAACGCCTTCCATTCACCGAGGTCGGCGCCGACCGGCGAACGCACGTAGACGCGTCGCAGCGGTGCCGTGGATCCTTGGATCGACACCTACGACTGGGGGTCGCGTTCTACGACGGGTGAGACCGGAAGGATCAGGATCGGCGCCGGCTCGCGGTCGACGATGATCGGTTCGTCCTCCCGCGGGTGCGCCCGCGCGACACCAGGACCCGGCAGAACATCGGCCATTCCGGCGCTGGGATGCACATGGCGAGACGGGCGTGTCGGTCGGTTCTTCATCGTCCGCACGGTCGCGGTGGCGGGCTCGATCGTTGGGACGCCGCACGCTCGCTCGACGGCCGGCCCCAGCCCGCGGAGCACCTGCGTGGGATCGACGGTCGCATCGCCGCGGATGGGTGTGAGGGCGGGAGGCCACACCAGGACGATCTTCGCGTCGGGACGCATCTCGCGCGTCAGCACGACCGCCGTGGGTCCGACCCCGTCGTCCAACACGACGACGTCCGGATGGTGAACGGCCAGGGCCTGGACGAGCTCGACGGCCGTGGAGACATCGGCGAGCACCAAGAAACCCTCCCCCTCCAGGACGAAGCGGAGCAGGCCTCTGCGCGTCGGGTGGCCCTCGCCGACGACGACGCCGATGCGCGGACGTTCCGGGGTCAGGTCCCGTTCCACGATCGGAGCCTACTCCAGCGACCGAAGACGAGGGACGGCCACCTGCGTCCGATCGGCCAGGTCATCGCGGTCTCTCATACCGGGCGGTGGTGGATGAGGAACCGCCCATCGCCGCCGATCCGAACCGTGCCGTTCCCCTGGGCGATCAACGAACCCTGCACGCGGAGGCGGATGTGCCCGTCGCGCAAGACGATGTGGATCGTGCCGTTCCCGCGAACGCGGACATGCGAAGAAGACACGTTACTGATCACGCCGTCACCGTGGATCCGGACGTCACCGAGGACCACGATGTGCGAGATGCCTACCACGCGCAGGCGGAGGTTCCCGGAGGCTCGAAGGCGGAGCGTGCCGTTGGCGTGCAGATGAACGACACCCTCGTACGTCCCGGGGACGGTCGCGGTTCCGCCGGAACCGGTTCCACCACCACCTGGCGAAGGATGGGCGCCCGTGCTCCCGGTGATGCTTTGGATCGCAACCGTTCGGCTGTTCAGATAGATCGTCCCGAGCACGACGGCGATAACGGCGACGATGACCGCGGAGGCCGCGACGAGCGCGGACGGGACCCCGGGAGGGCGTGAACCGCGACGCGTCGGCGCGGCCGAAGTTCCTTCGGCCGCGGTGTACACCCACCGGGGCGCCTCGAGGCTCGACGGCTTCATCATCACGCCGGGAAGAGCCTCGGGTACGACGACAGGCTCTTCGATCGGTTCGAGCGGAGCGACCGACTCGACCACGGCAACCGGCTCAGCCGGAGCGACAGGCTCGAATAGGGGCGTAGGCTTCTTCGTCGGCTGGGGCGGCTGCTCGGGTTCGGGGACGACGATGACGTCGGGCGGAGGAACGCGCGGCCTCGGGGGTGCGATGACGCCTCCACGGCCCATCACTCGTGCCACCGTCGATCCGAGCGAGGTCATGACTTCCGAGGGTTCGAGTCGGGCGTCGGAGCCCACCGCCGTGACGCCTCGAGGCCAGACCAGGATCACCTTGGCGGAAGGAAGCACCTCACGCATCATGCCGACGGCGCTCGCATCGATCCCGTCATCCAGCACGACGACGTCGGGCCGGTGGATCGCGAGGCGCTGTGCGAGCTCGAGCGTGGATGTCGCCTCCGCGACCACGTCGTAGCCCTCGTTCTCCAGCACGAATCGGAGCAGCCCCTTGCGAGCCGTCTGCCCCTCGCCCACCATCACGCGAACGCGCCGTTCGACCATGTCCCTTCAGCAGCCTACTTGGGGGTCCTAGCTGGGACGACGGTCGAAAGTCGCGACCCCTTGCCGAACGATGGAGGCCGATAGACTCGCCGCGACGTGGGCGAACAACGATTGATCTGGACCGGCGAGCGGCTTCAGTTCGAGGGCCTCACGGCGTACGGAGAGCCCGTTCACGTGGGCGGGTACATGGAGGGGCCCGGCGCCAAGCCCTCGGATCTCCTTCCCCTATCGCTCGCCGCGTGCACCGCCTACGACGTCGTCGCGATCTTGCGGAAGCAGCGCCAGGATCTGCGTGGCCTCGAGGTCATGATCCGGACGACGCAGGATCCGGAGCCGCCCTGGACGTTCCGGACGATCCACACCCATTTCGTGCTGAGGGGCGCGATCGACGAGCGGAAGGCGGGAAGGGCGATCGATCTTGCGGAGTCCAAGTACTGCTCCGTGGCGGCGACGCTTCGACCCGAGGTCGAGCTGACCCATTCCCACGAGATCGTTGCGGGCTAACAACCGTCGCGTCCGCCGGCGTCTCCGGTGTCTGCCACAATGGCCTTCCGACAGCATCGACGTCATCGAGAGGCCACGTGTCGGACACTGTGGAGCGAACGAACAGCGGCAGCGGACGCGCGGGCGGCACGTCCGCCGGTCCTTCATCGTTCGCCGAACCCCGCCCATCTTTGACCCCGCTCTTCGTCTTGATCGACGAACGAGCCCCTGCGGAACGCCGGGAGACCGTTGCAGCGTTCGCGAAGGCATATCTCCGGCGGCTCTCCGACGAAGAGATCCTCGCGGCTTCGACTGACGAACTCTACGGTCTCGTCCGCTCGACCTTCGGATTCGTCGACGAGCGTGGCCTGCACCCCTCTGCGGTACGCGCGTTCAACCCCGATGTCGAGCACGATGGGTTCACCTGCGCGGGAACCGTCATCGAGACGAACAGCGACGACTCACCGTTCTTGGTCGACTCCGTCACCGAAGAGTTCTCCGCGCGGAACCTGACCGTCCGACGCATCCTTCACCCGGTGATCGGCACCTCGCGGGACGAGGAGGGCCGGCTCGAACGTGTTTCGTCTGCGCGCGATGCGTCGCACCGCGAATCCGTCATGCACTTCGAGCTGGATCGACGTCTCTCTGAAGAGGAGCGCGTCGATCTGCAGGAGCGAGTGCGCACGATCCTGCGTGACGTTCGCTTGGTCGTGCGCGACTTCGAGCCGATGCAGGACCGTGCGCACCAGATGCTCGAGATGGCGCGCTACGCCGCGGTCCGCTACTCGCCGCAGGAGGTGGGCGAGACGGTCGACTTCCTGGATTGGCTGTTGCAGCTCAACTTCGTCTTCCTGGGCTATCGCGAGTACGAGCTGATCGACACGCCCGACGGTCGCGCGATCCGCACGGCTCCAGGCTCCGGACTCGGCATCCTGTCCGACGTCGGTCGGTCCAGCTTCGCCGAGTCGACGCTGCTGGACTCGCTCGACCCGGGCCTCCGGCGCCGGATCGAGGACGGCGACCTGTTGGTCTTCTCGAAGACGAACGCCTACTCGACCGTGCACCGTCGGGCGCGCATGGACTACATCGGCGTGCGCCGCGTGAACGCGGAGGGCGAGATCGTTGGCGAGGCCCGGATGATCGGCCTCTTCACGTCGAAGGCGTATATGGAGCCCGCGGCCAAGACGCCGCTCTTGCATCACAAGCTCGAGCAGGTGCTGACGGCCGAGGATCTGATCCCCGGGTCCCACGACTACAAGTCCGCGACGACGCTGTTCGAGTCGTTCCCCAAGGACGAGCTCTTCCAGGCCTCGGCGGGCGAGCTCCGCAGGCTGATCAGCGGGCTGCTTCAGCTGGAACGCCACGGAGGGATCCGCGTTCTGGTCCGTCGAGATCTCTACGGACGGAGCATCTCGATCGTCGTGGCGCTCCCGCGTGACCGCTTCAACGCGGATCTCCGGAAGGGTCTGCAGCGGTTGTTCGTGGAGCGGTTCCACGGATCCACAGTCGACTACCACCTCTCGCTCGGCGAGACCGAGAGCGCGCGGATCTTCTTCACGGTGCACGTGGATCCCGGCGTGCAGATCCCCGAGGTTCCCTACGAGGAGCTGGAGGAAGAGGTCGAGCGGTTGGCGCGGACCTGGGACGACGACCTGCGCGACGCGCTCATCGAACGCGTCGGGCCCGAGCGCGGCGCGGCGCTCACGGAACGGTACTCGGGCCGATTCCCCGACTACTACAAGACCAACGACGACTGGGGTCTCATCGCCGGCGACGTGCTCAAGCTGGAGGAGATGGCGCAAGGCGAAGAGGGCTTCGTCGTCGGCCTGGGGAACGAGTCCACCGGCGAGCGCCTGACGCGCGTGAAGCTCTACAAGACCGGCGGCAAGGTCGACCTGTCGGCGTTCATGCCGATCCTAGAGGCCCTCGGCCTGCGCGTCGTCGAGGAGGTCCCGACGGGATTGCTCGGTGAGGGCAAGGCCTACATCCACGATTTCGGCGTGCTCGACTCGCGCGGGGCGGTGCTCGACCTGGAACAGAGCTCTTTGCGCGTCGAGGGATGCATCGTTGCCGTCTGGCGTGGGCTGGCCGAATCCGATTCGCTGAACCGCTTGGTCGTGACCGCCGGACTCACCTGGAGTCAGGTCGGCATCCTGCGCGCGTTCCGAAAGTACCGCCAGCGCATCTCCACCCGCTTCACCGAGGAGTACCGCAATGACGCGCTCGCGGAGAACCCGGTCATCGCGTCCAAGCTCGTCTCGTATTTCGAAACTCGATTCGATCCCGAACGGGCGGCCACCGAGGATCAGATGGAAGAGATCCGCCGCGACGTCTTGAACGACCTCCGTCAGGTCGCGTCGCTCGACCAGGATCAGATCCTCCGCCACATGCTGGGCACCATCCAGGCGACGGTTCGCACGAACGCCTATCTGGACGTCCGCACGTCGCTGTCGTTCAAGCTCCGCTCGGCGAGCGTGCCCGATATGCCGAAGCCCTACCCGCTCTTCGAGATCTTCGTGTACTCGGCCGAGATGGAGGCGATCCACCTCCGTGGTGGCATGGTTGCCCGCGGCGGCATCCGCTAGTCCGACCGGCGTGAGGACTACCGCACCGAGGTGCTCGGTCTGATGAAGGCGCAGAAGGTGAAGAACGCCGTCATCGTGCCCGACGGGTCGAAGGGCGGGTTCATCTTGAAGCGGAACCCACTGACACCCGACCTGTTGAAGGCTGAGGTGATCAAGCAGTACGTCGCGTTCATGCGCGGACTGCTCGACATCACGGACAACTTCGACCAGGGCGGCGTCGTGCATCCCAAGGGCGTCCGGGTCCTGGACGGCGACGACACCTACCTGGTCGTCGCGGCCGACAAAGGCACGGCGACCTTCTCGGACACGGCGAACGGCGTGTCCGCCGAGTACGGGTTCTGGCTGGGGGATGCGTTCGCTTCCGGCGGCAGCGCCGGGTTCGATCACAAGGCGCTGGGGATCACCGCGCGCGGTGCGTGGGAGTCGGTGAAGCGCCACTTCCGCGAACTGGGCATCGACATCATGGCGACGCCGTTCACGGCGGTCGGTGTCGGTGACATGTCCGGCGATGTGTTCGGCAACGGCATGTTGCTCTCGCCGTGCATCAAGGTGGTCGCCGCCTTCGATCATCGGCACGTGTTCGTCGATCCCGATCCGGACCTCGCCGTCAGTTTCGAGGAGCGACGAAGGCTGTTCGAGCTTCCTGGTTCATCCTGGAACGACTACGACAAGACGAAGCTGTCGCAGGCGGGCGACGTCTTCGATCGGAAGGCGAAGAGTGTGATCCCGTCGCCGCAGGTCCGAGCGGTGCTGGGCCTCCCCGACGATGTCCCCGACGAGATGACGCCGAACGATCTGATCAAGGCGATCTTGAAGGCGCCGGTCGATCTTCTGTGGAACGGCGGGATCGGCACGTACGTGAAGTCCTCCAAGGAATCGAACGGCGACGCGGGCGACCGTGCGAACGACACGGTGCGGATCAACGGTGGCGAGGTCCGAGCGCGCGTCGTGGGTGAGGGCGGCAACCTTGGATTCACCCAGCTCGGCCGGATCGAGTACGCCCAGGCAGGGGGACGCATCAATACGGACTTCATCGACAACTCCGCCGGGGTCGACACCTCAGACCACGAAGTGAATTGGAAGATCCTGCTGGGGCTCGCTCTCGGGCGCGGCGAGCTGACGCTTCAAGAGCGGAACGAGCTCCTCGGTTCCTGCGCGCACGACGTGGTCCAACACGTGCTCTATGACAACTACTTGCAAGCGCAGATCCTGTCGCAGGAGCTCGACTTCTCGGTCTCGCGGATCGACGCCTACGAGGATCTGATGCAACAGCTCGTCGCGGACGGGGAGCTGGAGCGCGAGGTCGAGTTCTTGCCCACCTCTGAAGAGATGTGGGAGCGACGCGCGAACGCGCAAGGGATGGTCCGCCCCGAGCTCGCGGTGCTCCTCGCATACGCCAAGCGGTCGATCGCGGCCGAGCTGCTGGAGTCCGACCTGCCGGACTCGGAGTATCTGGAGAACGACGATCTCTTGCGGTACTTCCCTCCAGCCATCGTGGAACGGTTCGGCCATCTCATCCCGGAGCATCCGCTGAAGCGGCAGCTGATCGCGACCATCGTGGCCAACGACGTCGTGAACTCATCGGGGATCACGTTCGTCTCGCGGATGGTGACGGAGACCGGATCGAGACCGGCCGACGTCGTGCGCGCGTTCCGTATCGCGCGAGACATCACGGGCGCCGTCGACCGTTGGGAGGCGATCGAATCCCTGGATGCGTCCATCGATCCGCCCGTGCAGGGCGAGCTCATGCATGGTGTCGACTATCTGGTCGAGACCGCGTCGCGTTGGTACCTGGTGCAGGCGCATGGTCAGCGACTCTCGGAAGCGATCGACGCTCAGCGGGCATCGTTCGCGGAGCTCTCGTCGTTGATCTGGCAGATCGGCCCCGAGCCGTGGCGCGAGGAGCACGAGCTCGCGGTCAGGCGCCTGGTCTCTGAGGGCGTGCCCGAAGAGATCGCGCGTCGTCACGCGTTCCAAGGTGAGCTGGTCCACGGGCCGGACATCATCGCGGTGGCGTATGCGACGACGTGGGAAGTGCTCGAGGTCGCTCGGGCGTTCTTCGTGCTGGGCGAACGGGTCGGCCTCGATTGGCTCGAGCACCGGCTGGAATCGCTGCCGGTCGGCACACATTGGCAGCGGTGGGCAGCCCAGTCCATGGAGGACGACCTGTTCCTGGTGCGTCGTCAACTGGTCGAGAAGGTGATCGCCGAGGCGCCGGGAGTATCGGTCGACGAGGCGATCGGTGCGTTCTTCGAACGTCGCGTCGAAGCCGAGGAACGCCTGCAGCGCTTCATCAAGAACCTTGCGGTGGAGGGCGTGACCGAACTGGCGCAATTCACGGTAGCGCTCCGGCAGGTCCGCACGCTGCTCGGCTGAGCCGTCCTCGCCCGACCTTGCTGCCTCAGTCGAACGCCTGCAGGGTCACCCAGTAGAAGCCGCCGATATGGATGACGCCAAGTCCCACGTGGTGGAAACGTGGATCCAGAAGGATCGGGCGGGTGTCGGGCCGGGTGAGCCAGGCATCGCGGATCCCGACGATCGCCCGGCCCTTCCCCACGTCTTCCCCGAATACGGTGCCGCCGACGCTGCGGATGAGGTCCGCTAGGTTCGGGGTGTGCGAGATCGCGCCGCTCCTCGCCATCGATCTCGAGTGCCTCAGCGCCTCGTTGCTGAGTCGGAGGTTCAGCTGCAACTGAGGAAGGCCGTGGCTGCGGCGCGATCGGTTCACTAGGCCCAGCAGGCGATCGCGGAGTTCGCTCGACACGGGTCGAACGGCCACGTGGGTCGATGACTGCGTGTGCGACGTGGCGTGAGCTAGGGGCGTGGCGAGACAGGCGCCCATCGCCGCGGACACCGCCAAGCTCACGACCAAGCGCCAACGCGCTCGAGGGGTGGTCATATCGGCAGCAGCCTATCGCTTGCGCGGGCTCGTGGTAAGGGAGAAGTCAGCCGTACAGCTGCAGGGTGACCCAGAGCCAGCCCCTGGCCCGTACGACGCCGATCGCCGCGGAATCGAAGGCCGGGTTCAGCAGGTTCACGCGGTGCTCGTAACTCTGCATCCAGAGCTGCTCCACGCGATGCAGCGTCTGGGCGTACGCCACGTTCTCGCCCCAGGTCCGCGCGCCGTACGGTTGCACCAGATCCCACACGTTCGATGTGTGGAACAGGAGGTATCGGCGGCCCATGTCGATGCTGTGGCGCCAGGCTTCGCGCGAAAGTCGGGCGTTCAGGCGGAGCGTGTGTAGTCCGTGAGCGACGCGCGTCTGGTTCACCAGGCGGAACATCTCGGTCTGGAAGCGATGGGCTCGCCCGCCTGCCATCGCACCCTGTATAGGGAGCGTGAGCGCTAGGACGACGAGCAGGGGGACGGCGAGCGTCCGCACCAGCCGTCGGATGTTCATCGCGTTTGAGCCTATCGGCCGACTCCAGGGGTTGCAAACGCCCCGGTCATACCGCTGGAACGACCTGGAAGATGCCAGATCTGGTCAGATCCAGGGCCCTCGGCGGCGTTTCCGCGGGGTGACCGATCTACCGACCAGATGGATCGTCACGCCGAGCAACACCGCGAACGTCGAGGTGATCAGCACGAACCCGACGACGATCGCGGCCGCGTTCTCTCCTGCGCCGGGCCCGATCGCTCGAACGATCGCGTAGACCGTGAGGAAGATGTACAAACACACCAGGAACACGAACGGCAGAGAAGCGAAGAACGCCACGATCACGCCCGCGACGGCGAGACTTACACCGTTCGAACCGCCACCATCGACACCAGATGGTTCCGCCGGCGTTCCTTCGTTCTGCTCCATGTCGCGGAGTCTAATGCGTCGCTTCAGAGCGGGATCAAACGCACCGATGCATCCCAGGAAACACTCAACCCTCGGAGTGCGGGATGCAGGCTGAAGATCGTTCCCTCTGTCCGTCGTGCGGGACCGAGAATCCCCGGTCGGCAGGATTCTGTTGGCAGTGCTACACGTCGTTCACGCGGACGCCGGCCGACGCTCCAACGACGCCGACCGGTGTCGCGACGACGGCGTTCTACCGCCCCGGCGTCCCGGTCGCTCCATCGATGCCGGCTCCTCCAGCGATGTCCGTCCAGGCCGGTCCGTCGAAGCTCGGGCGGATCGCCGTCGTCATCGTCGCCGCGCTCGTGGCGACGTTCGGTGTTCGGTTCCTGTTCCACAAGACCCTGTCCCTTCCCGACTCGTTGAACGGTCAGCCACGCATGACGACGCAGGCGATGAAGGACTTCGAGCAGCAGATGGCCGACGAGGGCAAGAAGTCGAACCTCGATGTAACCGCGGCTGGCTACGGGACGGGGGCGACGCCGTCATTCCTCGTGTTGTTGGTCCATGCTCGAGCGATCGAGAGCACCGATACGTTGTTCGATCGGTTCGTCGATGGGATGGCTTCTGGGGGAGCGACGGTGGATCGGGCCGCGACCCAGACGGGCGAGCGCGATGGCACAGAGTACCGCTGCGTTCCCGTATCAACGCCTCAGACGCAGGCCGCGGCGTGTATGTGGCGCGACGACGGCTCGGTGGGGATCGTCCTGGATCTGGACGGCGGGGTCGACACGACCCTCGATCTGCTCTTCACCACGCACGACGTCGTCACCTGATCTCCCCTCGATCCTCACTCCTTCTGCTCGCTCTCATGCTTCGCGCCGTAGGCTCTTTGGGAGGAAGACCACACGAGGAGGAAGACGACACCTGACCGTGTCCGGGAGATCGAACGAGAGTGATGACGGGCTGTCCCACGAGGACCTGCTGGCGTCTGAGTCCCGCTACCGCGCGTTGGTCGAAGAGGTACCCGCGGTCGTCTACGAGATGGGACCGGACGACGAGCGTCGCACCATCTACGTGAGCCGATACGTCGAGGAGTTCTTCGGGTACACGCGTCACGAGTGGCTTGACCAGCCGGACATCTGGATCGAGTTGCTCCACTCCGACGACCGCGAGATCGTCCTTGCGGCGCATGACCTCCACAATGAGACCGGCGAGCCGTGGCTGCAGGAATACCGTTTGATCGCGAGCGACGGGCAGGTGGTGTGGGTCTACGACCACGCGGTCCTCGCGCCTGCGGAAGCCGGCCTACCGCCGATGTGGCACGGCATCATGCTCGACATCTCCACGCGGAAGCGGCTGGAGGAGCAGCTCGGCCTGGTGAACGAAGAGCTGGAGCTCCGCGTCATGGAACGCACCGCCGCGCTCGCCGACGCGAACGAGATGATGACGCTCGAGATCGACGAGCGCAGGCGGATGGAGGTCGAGCTGCTCCAAGCGCGGGAGCGATACCGTCACTTGTTGGAGGACCTGCCGGTCGTCGTCTACCACTGGCATGTCGACGACCCGGGGGGCGAGGGATCGCTCAGCTACACCAGCCCGCAGGTCGAACGGATGCTCGGCTACTCGTCGGCGGAGTGGAACTCGCCTACGTTGTGGATCGAACGCCTGCACCCGCACGACCGCGACCGGGTGCTTGCCGCCGCCGCTCGGTCCGAGGAGACCGGCGAGCCGTTCGACGAGGAGCTGCGCTACTTGCGGAAAGATGGCAGCGTCATGTGGGCGCACTCCCATGCCACGTTGCTGAAGCGGACGACCGACGGCCGGCCATCGATCTTCCAAGGCGTATTGGTCGACATCACGTCCCGGAAGCAGGCCGAGGGCAAGGCCGAGGACGCCGAGGAGCGGCTCATCGCCACCGAGGTCTTGGGCTCCGTCGGGCTCTACGAATTCGATCTCGTGCTCGAGCCGACCCGCCGTGTCGAGTTCCGGTACCTGTCGCCCGCGCTCGCTCGGATGATCGGCACGACGGTCGACGGATTGACTCGCGACCCGGCGAGCTGGGCTCGACGCATCCACCCCGACGATCGCGATCAGGTCTTGGCCGATGTTGAAGAGCAGTTCCGGACCGGTCAGCCTGCCGAACGCGTGTACCGCATCATCCGACCGGACGGGCGCATCTCGTGGATCCGTGCGGAGTCCCGATGCATCCGTCACGACGAGCAGGGACGGCCGTCACGATTCCGGAGCGCGGTCGTCGACATCACGCGGGAGAAGGAAGAGGAGGCTCGACTCCGGGACTCCGATTCGGCCGTCAGATCGTTCTTCGAGACGATGCCGGGGATCCCCTGGAGGCAGGTCGTCGAGCATGGACCGGGATCGGGACGAACGGTCTACCTCGGCCCGCAGGTCGAACGGATCCTGGGGTATACGGAAGAAGAGCTGCTCGCCGAGCCAGACCATTTCGGGCGGATGATCCATCCGGAAGACCGTGCTCGCATCCGCGAGCGGTCGATCAGGCACGACCGGACACTCGAGCCCTGGTCGGAGGAGTACCGCGTGATCGCTCGCGACGGTCGCACCGTCTGGTTCCGGAGTCTGGCGGTCGCCGGCCGCGACGAGCACGGGTCCGTGGTCTGGCACGGCGTGGCGTTCGACGTCACCGCCACGAAGCTTGTTCCGATCGAGGAACTCACCGAAGCCGCCTCGGTCGAGCCGGAAGGGTGAACCCGGTCGGTCGTTGGGACGCTAGGAAGGTCGGTCCGGCATCGAGGGAGCGCGCGCCGAGCAGGAGGTGCCGCACATGGTCTTCGCACAGGTCGACCTCGAGCTGTTGCCGATCCATCACGATCACGGCGGTGTCGACGGCCGGTGCGAAGCATCGCGCGCAGCGTGTCGTCGCGGGCTGGCTCACGGTGACTCCTCTCAGCTGTGTGTGGAGCCGCAGTCAACATCGAGAGGGGTCCGGCCTTCCCTAGGCATCTGCCTAGTTCGACGCGAGTGAGCTCATCCCTGCGGACATGCCCTCATCCGGGGCCGCGCCGTAGCGGGTCATGATCTGGACGAGGCTCTCCAACCGTGGGGCCGCGGTGGCGCGTCAGCCGACGAACCCTACCGGCTTCCGGGTCGCATGCGAGACACTCTCCCGATGGGCGACCAGAGGGATGTGCGCGGGCCGACCGCGGAGCGGCTCCTCGACGTGCGGACGCCGGCCGAGATCGCGTTCGCGCCCGACGGGTCGAGGGTCGCATTCGCAGCGCACTCGACGGTGGCAGACGTCGGGTCGTTCGTGCCGAGCGACCTCTACGTGGTGGACGTCGATGGCGTCGAGCCGGTCCGGTTGACGAATGGCGCGTGGAGTGACCGGACACCGAGGTGGTCGCCGGACGGGTCGCGGCTAGCGTTCCTGTCGGACCGGATCACGCCGGGGCATCAGCTCCCGTACACGATGGTTCCGGGCGAAGAGCCGGTGCACGTGGGGACGTTCGTCGGCTCCGCCGAATCGCTGCAGTGGTCGAGCGATGGAGAGCGTCTGCTGGTTCTGGGGGCCGACCCCGGGTGCTACGGGCTCGATTGGTCGGCCCGAGCCGTGAACGGCGCCGGCCCGCCGCCGGATCCGGCGATCCTCCGCCCGGGCCAGGCCCGGCGGCGACTCTTCCTGCTCGACATCGCGACGGGCGAGAGCAGCGAGGTCGGGCCACCCGACACCGACGTCTGGGAGGTGGACTGGGACGGCGACGACACGGTCGTCGCGATCGCATCCACGCAACCGCACGGCGGATCCGGCTGGTACCGCGCGAACGTGGTGCGTCTGGACCTGAGCGCGCACACCTCGCGCACGCTCTACGAGCCGACGTGGCAGATCGGATGGCTTTCGCTGTCGCCGGATGGACGGCGGGTCGCGGTGACGGAGGGGTACGCGAGCGATCACGGCCTGCTCAGTGGAAGCGTGATGGTGATCGACCTGGTCGATGCAACGACGACCGATCCGTGGCCGGGTCTGGAGACCGTCGGGATCGCGGAGTGGATCGACGACGATTCCCTCTGGTACTCGCGAGGCGACGGGACGGGCACCGCCTGCGGCCGGATGTGGCTGGACGGCCGGCGAGAGGAGCGGTGGCGCGGTGACGCGTTCATCGGCGACGAGGTGACCACGCCCGCGTGTTCCACGCACGACGGCGCCGAGACCGTGTGGACCACGCACCAGGCGCATGGGCAACCGCCGGAGCTGGCCCGATTCGATCCCGCCGGCGGCGTGTGGAACCGCTTCACATCGTTCAACGCCGACATCGTGGACGGGGTGGAGTTCCCCGACGCACGCACGATCCGGTGGAGGGCGCCGGACGGTATGGAGATCGAGGGCATCCTCATGACGCCGCGCGATGCCGAAGGTCCCCTGCCGCTGATCGCGTGCGTGCACGGTGGGCCCACGTGGAACTGGGGTGCGTTCTTCTCCGATTCGGAGCCGAACGCCGTGCTGCTCGCATCGGCCGGCTACGCGTGTCTATTGCCGAACCCGCGCGGAAACATCGGGCGGGGACACGCGTTCGCGCAGGCCGTGATCGGCGACTCGGGTGGCGTGGATCTCCAGGACGTGATGTCGGGCATCGACCGATGCATCGCGGATGGCCTGGCCGATCCGGACCGGTTGGGTATCGCTGGTCTCTCCTACGGAGGGTTCATGGCCGGATGGGCCGTGGGGCAGACCGATCGGTTCGGCGCATCGGTCGCCATGTCCGTGGTCGCGAACAACGTCTCGTTCCACCTGACGTCTGAGGTCTGGATGTACGACGAGATGATCCTGGACGGTGAGTGGAACGACCCTGCGAGTCAGTACATGGAGCGTTCGCCGGTGACGCATGCGCATCGATGCACGACGCCGACACTGATCCTCCAGGGCGCAGAGGATCGATGCACGCCGCTCGGCCAGGGCGAGGAGCTCTATGCAGCGATCGCGGCCGCAGGCGCCGAGACCGAACTGGTCGTGTACCCACGCGAGGGCCATGTCCCGCTGGAACGGGCGCACGCGCTCGATGCGATCGAGCGCACGCAAGCGTGGTTCGATCGACACCTGCGCCGATAGCGACGTTTGACCGCTTGACCAGGTATTCGGCTCCTCTAGCTTCGCAGCCTGAGTAATCCCCCCAACGAACGGGAGGTCCCCCCGATGACGCTCCCAGATCCGAAGCAGCGACGGAACCGGCGACTCGCCGGGATCGCGGTCGCCACGTTCCTTCTCGCATCCCTGGCGACCGACGCCGCTTGGGCGTCCACGAGCAGAGCGCTCGCTTCCACCTGCGCCGTTTCCCCCTCGTCGGGGCTCCCAGGTGCGGCCGTCGTGATCAGCGGGACGGGATGGAGGAGGAACGCGACGGTGAACCTGTCGTTCGTCCAGCTTGGGGCCGTGACGGCCCTCGCGGGGGCGACGGCCGACCGCCGGGGGATCTTCTCGGGCGCCGTCTCGGTGCCCGAGAACGCACGCGCGACCGCCGCGTCCTTCGTCGTGAAGGGGAGGCGCAGGAGCACGCAGGACGTCAGCTGCTCGGTGGCGTTCGCCGTCCTGCCGATCCCGACGGCCGCCTGGGGTGTCGATGCGTATTCCGCACCGACGGGCGCGATCGACACGCTCGAGACCGACATGGGCCGTCCGTTCGCCGCGTGGGCGGGTTACCGGCGGATCGATGACGCGTCCACCTATCTCCACTTCATCGCCGCACCGATGTCGCGAGATGCGCTCGTCTACCTCAACATCAACAATTACGCCCTCGATCCGACGACCGGTGCGCACGTCCCGTACTGCTGGTCGAGCGTGTCCAACGGGTCGGAGGACACCATGATCGATGCCTGGGCCCAAGTGATCCTCGCGTCCGCGTACATGGACAGACGATCATCACGTTCGACCACGAGCCCGACGTCGATTCGGCCAACCAGCCGAAGTGCACCACCGATACGCCTTCTGCGTATCAAGCGGCGTTCGACTACTTCACCAGGCGGCTACGAAGCGATGGAGTGACGTCGAGATTCGCCTTCGTCCCGACGGTGCGGGTGTATTCGAACGGGCTCGCCTCGTCGTACCTCCCGCCGGCAGGGGACTTTCAGCTGATCGGGGCCGACATCTACAACAACGTCAACGACCCGACGAAGACGAACTATCGGACGGTCCCGCAGGCGTTCGACCCGCTCTATAACTGGGTGGCCGCGAACGAACCCGGGATGCCCCTGGTCATCGGGGAACTCGGGGAGGTCCAGGACGACCCCAACGCACCTCAGTGGATCGGCGACGCCATCGCGTCCATGAAGTCGCACGGCAACCTGTTGTTCGTCAACTGGAACGTGGTGGACACGGTCACCAACTACTACTCGCCCTTGCTCCGGTCCGACACGTACCAAGTGTGGCTGGCGGGCGCCGCCGACCCGTACTTCAGCGGCTGATCGGTTCCCGACGTAGCATCCTCAGGCGATGTGGCCTGAGGGGATGCGGTGTGCCGCGGCGTTCACGTTCGACTTCGATGCCGAGGAGGCGTGGCTCGGCGAGGATCCGGCCAACGCCGACCGGCCAGGCGTTCTCTCTCAGGGAACGTACAGCGCGAAATGGGGCGTGCCGCTGATCTTGGAACTGCTGGAACGGCACGCGATCAACGCCACGTTCTTCGTGCCGGGGCGGGTCGCGGAGCGTCACGCCGGACGGATCGAGGAGATCGTTGCCGCCGGACACGAGCTCGCGCACCATGGGTACACGCACACGTCTCCCTCAACACTCTCCCGCGACGAAGAACGCTCGGAGCTCGTCAAGGGACTGGAGGTCCTTCGCGCGTTCAGCCCCGACGTCGTCGGCTATCGATCGCCGTCGTGGGACTTCAGCGCGAACACCGAGGCCCTGCTGCAAGAGTTGGGGTTCCGGTACTCCTCGAACTTCATGGACGACCTCAAGCCCTACCGGCGAGATGCCAGCGACCTGATCGAGCTTCCGGTGCAATGGATCCTGGCCGACACCGCGTACTTCTGGTTCGACGGAACGCAGACGATCCGGACCGCCGACGACGTCCGATCGATATGGGAGGGGGAGTTCCGCGGGTACCACCGGGCGGGTGGATCGTTCGTCCTGGCATGCCACCCGCAGGTCATCGGACGCCCGTACCGGTTGGAGATGCTGGATGCGTTCCTCACCTACGTCCGCTCGCACGACGATGTGTGGATCGCGACCTGCCGCGAGATCGTCGACGCGGCTCCGAGCGACCGCTGAGTGTTTGGCGGATACTAAGCTTTCGTTCAGGCGTCGATGAAGGGTCCAGGGTGTCGACTTCCGATCCGTTGAGCGAGGATTCCCAGTTCCATGCGCTCATGGAGAACACGGACGACAGCATCTCCTTCAGGGATCGGGAGGGACGGCTGATCACGGTCAGCCGCCGGATGGCCGAGAGCCTAGGATTCGCCGACCCATCCGAGCTCGTCGGCAAGACCGATGTCGACCTGTTCGGCGATCCGCTCGGCCACGTGATGCTGATGGAAGACCTCCGCATCATGGAGTCGGACGAGCCGATCCTCGGGCTGGTCCAGAGCCGTCGAGCAGGGCCGTCGGAGATGAGCTGGACGGTGACGAGCAAAGTGCCACTCCACGACGCCGCGGGGAACGTCGTCGGTCTGATGGGGATCACGCGCGAGATCGACGATCTGCAGAGCGGCGAGGTCGACCTTCGCCATCTGGCCACCCACGACCCGCTCACCGGTCTGCCGAATCGCTATCTGGTGGTCGATCGATTGAGCAAGACCCTTGCGCACGCCACGCGATCGCGGTCGATCTTCGCGGTGCTCTTCCTCGACGTCGACGACTTCAAGACGATCAACGATGCTCACGGCAACGAGTTCGGAGATCTGGTGCTGCAGTCGCTCGGCGAAACCCTCGTGGGCGCGGTCCGCGGCAGCGACACGGTCGGGCGGATCGGCGCCGACCGATTCGTGATCATCCTCGAGACGCTCGGGGGGCGTCAGGATGCAAAGCTGGTCGCGGACAAGCTCCTGCGCAGAGTCTCGAAGCCGTTCAAGCTCGATCAACACGAGGTGAAGTTGACCGTCAGCATCGGGATCGGCTTCCATCCCGACAACTCCGGTGACGCCGAGGTCCTCCTCCGAGCGGCCGACTACGCGATGTATCTGGCCAAGGGCGAAGGAAAGAACGGCTGGCAGATCTGTCCCAAGGGCCAACCTGCGCCGGGTCGGGACTTTCGGGCGGAGGAGGGCATCGGTTCGCGTTCCATCAAGGAAGAGGGGTGATCGCGATCTTGATCGCGCCCTTCACGACGTCGACCTTGTTGATGCCCATCCCGGCCTGAGACAGCTTGGCATTGAGGCCGTTGAGTTGCTTCTGCACGGCCTTCGCGATAACTGAATCGGGAGTCTGCCCCTGGATGTCAACGACCAAGCGGCCGGAGATCGCGGAGAGCTTGCCGCTGACTTCGATGTTCGGGAGCACGATGTCGAGGATCGAGTCGGTCGAATCGGGCGCGTGCACCGTCAGGTTGACGACGCCGTCGCCCATCGTCGCGCTCACGTGTCCTCCCTTGTAGAGACCACCCTTCACCACGCCCCCATCGCCGAGGCTCTTGGGCGCCAGAGAGTGCAGATCGTTGGCCGTGATCGTCTTGTCGCCGGCCGTCGTCAGCCATCGATCGAACTGTGCGGGATCGGCCGGCGGTGCGTTCGCTGCAGGAGCCGGGGAGGCGGTGTGAGTCACCGCCGAGATGGGGCCATCCATATCCATGTACTCGGCCGTGGTCTCGATCGATCCGACGTACGTGTTGTCGGCGAGCGATCGACCGCGTGGCCGATCGGGCGGGTTCAGTAGGGCATCGAGGGGGATGCCTTTCGCGACGGCCTGCATCCCCGCGACGTACAGCTGATCCGCGAGCGAAGGGCCGGGTGACTGGACCGGCTCCGCTGAGGGCTGAGGGACCGGCGCCGTCGCGCCGTTCGCCGTGGCTACTCCGCCGGGGCGGACCGCGACCGTGATGCTCGAGATCGTCCCGTCGGGTCCCGGCTGGAACGCGACCCCCGATAGATGCGTGGCCGTCCCGCCGTCGGGCGTCGCGACCGGGTTGGCGAAGGCGGGCTGCCACGGCGACGCCGAGTCGAGCATCTGTTGAAGATCCCCGAGCGGCCGATAGCCGATCGGTTGGCCCGACGCGTCAAGGACCGGCTCGATCAAGCCTGCCGTGTGCAGCAGGTCGAGCGCCTCCTGACCGCTGAAGAGCTTGTCCGCCGGCGGTGCGATCTGCGTACCACCTCCGCCACCTCCCCTGCCGAGCAACATCGATCCCGCGGCTCCCGCCACGGCGGCCACCAATCCGCCCGCCACGAGCGGCATCCCGGCGCCGTTGGATCCACCGGCATCGGCCGGTTCCGCCTGCGTCTGAGTGCCGGTATCGCCGGTCGTCGCGGCCGCACCGGTCGTCCCGGTCGTCGCGGAACCTCCACCCTCTGATTTGCCCGGGCACGGCGCCGCGCGCGCCTCGGCGAGCGGCAGCATCTCCGCAGCGAGATCCACCGCCGGCTGGATCGGGATCGCGTGGGCCCCGCCTTCGTCCGTCGATTGGTCCGCGATGCTGATCGCCCGCCGATCGGTGCTCAATGCGCCGATCATCTCCCCGTTCGAACCGACGTTGCTGATCGCACGCCCCTTCCCTCCGCAGTAGAAGTCCTCCGGGCTGACGGCGTTCTCCTCCCAGATCACGCCGGCCGAGAGACGCATCCCCCCCAGGGTCGGGTCTCCGCTCTTCTCGTACTCGCAGTAGAAGGAGAAGCCGTGCTCGCCGAACCAGGAGTCGGCGCGGGTCAGCTGCGAGCCCTGCTTGACGAGGGGCAGCCCGCCGAGCGTCGACGGACACGTGAACAACGTCCCCGGATCGCTGGCGAACGCGGGATACGTGCCGAGGAGAGGGGTGATCATGATGGCCATCGCGAACGACGCGCGCACCAGACGCTTCATGGCGAGCCCACCGGGGAGAAGGTCAGCGAGCTGCTCATGAGCATCACGGTCGACATCGCCGACGCGAAGTCGTGGTCGTAGTCCGAGTATGTGTCGATCACGAGCGCGGCGCCGTCCATGTCGATGAAGGTCGCGAACGCCTTGCCGGTGGACGTGCGGACTTCCACCATGAACGCTCGATGTCCGTCGACCTGCGTGGACGTACGCCGGAGCACCCACGGACCGGAAGCTTTGCGGTAGAGGAGATCTGCTTTCGCGAAACGGTTGGAGCTGAAGTAGATGCGGATCGCCGTGGTGGGCAGCGGCGAGTCCGTGGTCACCGTGAACGTCGACCGGTCGAAGAACCGGCAGCCCAGCCGGTCGTTCGACTCAGCGGTGTACCAGCCGGTCGGGTAGGAGATCTCGTAGCCGATCGAGGCGTTGGAGCACGTCGGCCACGACGCCCATTCGACCGGCGGCGACGTCGGGACCGGCGAGGGGGTAGGGGACGAGCTCGCCGCCGGCGAAGGTGCCGCGGCCGGCGGCTGGGCGATGGGCGACGATGGTGATCGCACCGGGGTCGCGTCGGCGTGGAGCAGCGACCACGTCCCGACCGCCGAGCTCACCAGACCCACGACGGAGATCAGCCGGAGCGCGATCGGCAGCAGACGGCGCCGGGCGCGAACGGGTCGGGGGGAGGCGGCAACGACCTTCAGGGGTGGCTGCTCGGCTTCAAGGTTTCGCCCGCAGGTCCGGCAGAACCGATCCCCGTCGATGGCGCCCGAACCACATCCAGGACAGAACATGACACCTTGGTATCGGCAGCCCTGGGGGATTGCTTACTGAAGAAACAGGGAGCAGGTTCGTGCGTCGGAGCCGTCGCCTAGGATTCGCGGATGGATGTTTCCGAGTACGTCGAGCAGTTGCGCTTGGACGGAAAACGTCTGGCCGATGTCGCTTCGTCCACGGATCTGGCCGCGCCGGTGCCGAGCTGTCCAGACTGGCAGGTGCGCGATCTGGTCCGACACGTGGGAGGCGTGCATCGATGGGCGACGGGGTTCGTTCTGGGTGTCGGGCAACAGCCGCCCGACGGCGACCTGGAGCGGTTCGTGGGTGGGTGGCCGCAGGACGCCGACCTGGTGGCGTGGTTCCGCGCCGGTTATCGAGCGCTGGTGGAGGCGCTCGCATCAGCGCCCGCCGATCTGGAAACGTGGACGTTCCTGGACGCGCCGTCGCCGCTCGAGTTCTGGGCATGCCGTCAAGCGCACGAGACGGCGATCCACCGGGTCGACGCCGAGGCCGCAGCCGGCGATGTCACCGGCTTCCCGTCCGCCTTCGCGGCGGATGGCGTGGACGAGCTGCTGCTGCGATTCGCGAGCCGACCTGGCCGGACGCTACAGGTCGCATCGCCGCGTTCGATGGTCGTGCATGCGGCGGACGAGCCCAGGAGCTGGCATGTGAGGTTCGCGCCGTCCGGCTTCCAGATCCAAGCCGATCCGACCGAACCCGACGCGGAGCTCGTGGTCAGCGGCAACGCCTCGGATCTCTATCTCCTGTTGTGGAACCGGCGCGACACGACCGGCCTGGAGCTGGATGGCGAACCCGACCTGCTCGATCTCTGGCGAGAGACGGTTCAGCTCAACTGGACCTGAGCGATGACCCGTGGCCCGACCCATCGTAGCCAGTCGGCGCGAGCGCGAATCCCGGGCATCGGTGAGACTATCCGGTGACGAACATCACGCGGTCGCTGTGTCGCCGGGCTCGGACCCCTGCCGTTCCTGAGACGAAGCTGACCGCCGCGAGGATGTTCCTCGAGCGAAAGGGGAGTGGACGATGCCAGACAAGAAGATCCAAGAGCTACGAGGACAGGTGAGCGGCCAAGTGATCGCGCCGGACGACGCGGGGTACGAGGACGCGCGCGTCGTCTACAACGCGATGATCGACAAGCGACCAGCGGTCGTCGTTCGAGCAGCGAACGCGGACGACGTCGTGGCAGCGGTGAACTTCGCGCGAGAGGGCTCCCTCGACCTTGCTATTCGCGGCGGTGGGCACAGCGTGCCTGGCTTCGGCACGTGTGATGGCGGCGTGGTGATCGACCTATCCGGGATGCGCGGCGTGACCGTCGACGCCGCGAAGAGCACCGCGCGCGCCCAGGGCGGCGCGACGTGGGGGGACTTCAACGACGCGACGCACGCCCATGGCCTGGCGACGACCGGCGGCATCATCTCCACGACCGGCGTGAGCGGGTTGACGCTCGGCGGCGGGATCGGATACCTCAGCCGGGGATTCGGTCTGTCGCTCGACAGCCTCGTCTCCGCCGACGTGGTGACGGCTGACGGGCGAACCATCGTCGCGAGCGCACGCGAGAACGAAGACCTGTTCTGGGCGATCCGCGGGGGAGGCGGGAACTTCGGCGTGGCGACCACCCTCGAGTTCGGCGTCCATCCCGTGAACGACATCTACGGCGGTCCGATGTTCTACGAGCTGAGCGAGGTCGAAACCATCCTGAAGTTCTATCGCGACTACATCACCGACGCTCCTCGAGAGATGGGCGTGTTCCCCGCCTTCCAGATCGCGCCGCCGTTGCCGTTCATCCCCGAGGATCGTCACGGCGACACGTTCATCGCGCTCGTCGGCTGCTGGGCGGGACCCGTCGAGCAGGGCGAGGAGATGTTCAAGCCGTTCCACGACGTGGCACCGGTCGTCGCGGAGTTCGTCGGTCCCGCGCCGTACCCGGCGTTGAACAGCGCGTTCGATGCGCTCGTGCCCGCCGGTCTCCAGCACTACTGGAAGGCGAGCTTCGTGAAGGAGCTCACCGACGACGCGATCGCCGCGCACATAGAACATGGACCGAAGGTCCCAGTCGTCAACTCGACGGTGCACATCTATCCGATCAACGGCGCCTGCCACGATGTCGCGCCGGACGCGACAGCCTTCGCCTACCGCGACGCGAACTTCGCCACGGTGATCGCGGGCATGTGGCCGGATCCCGCCGACAACGACGCCAACACCAAGTGGGTGCGCGACTACTACGACGCCACGGCTCCTCACTCGGAGGCGGGCGGGTACATCAATTTCATGGCAGGCGACGATCAGGAACGGATCAAGGCCAACTACAAAGGCAACTACGATCGGCTCGTCGAGGTCAAGCGCACGTACGACCCGGGCAACCTGTTCCACCTCAACCAGAACATCAAGCCGTAGACATGGGGGACGGGCCGCGACCGGAGCAGCGGGTAGCCGCCTCGGATGAAGTGTCGCTCGAAGAGCTCCAGCTCGCGGCGCGCAATCACGGCATGCCCCTGGAAGGGCTGCGATACCCGATCACCCCGGTCGGGATGCACTACCTGTTGACGCACTTCGACATCCCCGCCGCGGAGGAAGCGACCTGGACGCTCGAGATCGGTGGGCACGTCCGACGCGCGCGGACGCGCACGATGGACGAGGTCCGGTCGCTTCCCCCCGTGACGGTCCCGGTAACGATGGAGTGCGCCGGCAACGGCCGCGCGCGGCTGCAGCCTCGCCCGATGAGCCAGCCGTGGCTGAACGAGGCGGTGGGGACGGCAGAGTGGACCGGCACGCCACTGCGTCCGTTGGTCGAGGAGGCAGGACTCCTGGAGGACGCGGTGGAGCTGGTGTTCACCGGTACGGATCATGGGACACAGGGAGGGATCGAACAGGACTACCAGCGGAGCCTCTCGGTCACCGATGCGGCTTTGGATGATGCGCTCCTGGCCTACGAGGTCAACGGGCAACCGCTGCCGCCGCAGCACGGATTTCCCATGCGCCTCCTGGTCCCCGGTTGGTACGGCATGGCGAGCGTGAAGTGGCTGCGCGCGATCTCGGTGGTCGACACGCCGTTCGACGGCTACCAGATGGATGCCTACCGGCTGCGAGGCGAGGAGGACGAGGCCGGCGTTCCGGTGACGCGGATGCTCCCTCGAGCCTTGATGATCCCGCCCGGGTTCCCCGACTTCTTCACGCGAACGCGAACGGTGGAACGAGGACGGGTCCTGCTGGAAGGTCGAGCGTGGTCGGGCCGAGCGCCGATCGTGCGCGTGGAGGTGAGCGTCGACGCCGGCACGACGTGGCACGCGGCGACCCTCGGGAAGGCCCTCGGGCGGTTCGCGTGGACGGGGTGGACGTTCGGATGGAACGCGACGCCTGGCGAGCACGAGCTCGTCATCCGGGCGACGGACGGGTCCGACGACGTCCAGCCGATCGACCAGACGTGGAACCTCCACGGCCTCGCGAACAACATGGCCCAGCGCGTGTCGGTGACCGTCCGCTGACGGCTGCAGTACAGTCGGCGACGCTCATCGAGCGCCGGCCGAAGGGTTCCTTCATGCGCGAAGAGCAGAAGATCATCAGCGCGCTGTTCGCCGACCTGGTTGGCTCGACGAAGCTCGCGGAGCGGCTCGACGCGGAGGAAGTGAAGCTGGTCGTCGGCGAGGCGGTCGCTCGCATGGTCGCCGAGATCGAGTCGCTCGGTGGGTACGTGAAGGATCTCGCCGGCGATGGGGTGCTCGCGCTCTTCGGAGCGCCGACGTCGTACGAAGACGACGCCGAGCGTGCGGCGCGCGCGGCGCTGAACATCGCGCGAGCGATCGCCACCTACGGTTCCGAGGTCGCTCGTGGATGGGGCATCGAGGCGCTCAACGTACGGATCGGCGTCTGCACCGGCCCCGTCGCGCTCGGCCCGATCGGCGCGGGCGGGCGTGTCGAATACGGGGCGTTCGGCGACACGGTCAACACCGCCGCTCGGTTGCAGTCCGCGGCGGAGCCGGGGACGGCGCTCGTGGACGCGCATACGCAGCGGCTGATCGAACCGCTGTTCATGTGGAGTGCGCCGCGCGAGCTCGAGCTCAAGGGGAAAGCGGCTCCGGTGCAAGCGTTCGTGTTGGGCGCTCCGCTGCCGGGAAGGTCCCGGCTCCGCGGCGTGACCGGCACGCAGACGGCCATCGTCGGGCGCGACGGCGAGATCTCGACGCTGCGCAAGGCGCTCGACGACGTTCGGTCGGGAGCCGGCGGCATCGTGATCATCACCGGTGAGGCGGGGGTGGGGAAGAGCCGGCTCCTCGCGGACGCGCACGATGCCGCTGCGAACGATGAGACGGAACCTAAGCTCTTGTGGCTCGAGGGACGCTGCGTCTCTTACGGGGAAACGCTCCCGTATTTCGCGTTCCGCGAGCTCTTCCGCGACTGGCTCGGCGTGGGCGAGAAAGACCCGGAGCTCCGGGTGCGGGTCGCGCTCCGCAGGGTAGTCGATCGATACTTCGAGGACGCTTCGATGGACGTCTATCCGTACCTCGCATCCCTGCTCGGTCTCGCGCGAGAGGACGATCCAACCGCGAGCGCGCCGGAGCCGACGGCCGAGGAGCTGCAGCACCGCACGTTCGCCGCCGTCGGTCGTCTGCTCGAGCGGCTGGCCCAGGATCGTCCGGTGGTCGTCGCGCTCGAAGATCTGCATTGGGCGGACGCCACTTCGACGCAGCTCGCCCGAGCCCTGTTGCCGGTGGTCGAGCGCTCGGCCGTACTCCTGGTGATGACGCAACGGGATGAGCGCGACCTTGCGGCGTGGGCGCTGAAGGAGGCCGCGTCCCGGGACTTCCCGCATCTCGTTCACGAGATCGCGCTCGAACCGCTGCCGGCCGACGCGGAACGGAGCCTCCTCCACGAGCTCGTCGGCGAAGGAACGTTGCCCGATGAGCTTGCGCGTCGCGTGCTCGAGGCCGCGGACGGCAACCCCTTGTACCTCGAGGAACTCGTGCGATCGCTCATCGACGCCGGGGCGCTCGTGCAAACCGATGGGAGCGGGTGGCGACTCGACCATACCGTCCCGATCGCCATCCCGGAGACGGTCGAGAAGGTGATCCTGGCGCGAGCCGATCGGCTCACGCCGAAGTGCCACGAGGTTCTCACCGCCGCATCGGTGGTCGGGCGGCGCTTCGACCTGTCGCTCCTGAGCGAGCTCGCGGGTGACGAGCGATCGCTCGACGAGTCGCTCCACGAGCTGCAGCGGCTGGGCTTCGTAGTCGCGGATCGCCGCTGGCCCCAGCCCGGCTACCGGTTCAAGCATGCCCTCATCCAGGAGGCGATCTATCGAACGATCCTCTCCGAAGACCGGACGCGCCTGCATCGCAAGGCCGCCGAGTCCCTCGAACGCCACGGGGAGGGCGCGCAGGAAGACGTCTTGGCGTTGGCACGCCATTGGTCCGGCGCCGGCGTGCACGAGCGGGCGATCCCGTACTACCGTCGCGGCGCCGAGCTCGCGATCCGGGTCTTCGCGAACGAGGAGGCCGTCGAGGCGCTCGTTCAAGCGCTCGGGCTCCTGACGCAGGCACCCGAGAGCCCTCGTCGTGACGAGGAAGAGCTCGAGCTTCGGATCATCCTGGGGGTTCCGCTCGTCGCGCTGTGGGGGTACGGCTCACCGCCGGTCGGCGAGGACTACTCCAGAGCGCGAGAGCTGTGCATCCAGCTCGGGCGCCCCGTGAGCCCGCCGATCCTGCGAGGACTCGCGATCCACTCCGTGGTCCGCAACGAGCTTGCGGCGGCTCACGAGCATGCGGTCGCGTTGCTCGCGGCCGCGGAGCTCGATCAGGACCCGATGCTGATGGTCGAGGCGCAATACGTCATCGGCGTGAACGCGTTCTGGGTTGCCGAGTTCGTGGAGGCTCGACAGCATCTGGAGCAGGCGATCGCGGGCTATTCGCCGGAGCGCCACGAGGCGCACGTCGCGCTCTACTCGCAGGATCCCAAGGTGGTCTGTCTCAGCCGGCTCGCGTGGACGCTGTGGTTCCTGGGGTACCCGGAGCAGGCGGCGGCGACGCGAGAAGCGGCGCTCTCGCTCGCCGAAGAGCTCGGGCATCCTTTCAGTCGCTGCTATGCCACGGCGTTCGGGTTGCTCGTCACCAACGATCTGCGCGACGAACAGCGATGTGGGGAGCTCGTGACGGCGCTCGAACCCCTGGCCGCCGACGAGGGCTATCGCTTCTGGCAGATGTTCGGCGTGTTCTTCCGTCATCTGGCCGTCGCCCGTCGAGGGGATCGCGACGCGGTCGATGCGATGAAGGAGACCATCGAGGGCTTCGAATCGGGAAAGACGATCCACCGGCTGAATCTCCTGGCGGTGGTTGGCCGAGCACGCCTGCTCGTCGGCGATCCGGTGGCGGGACTCGAAACGGTGACCGAAGCGCTCGACCAGACCGAGCGGACCGGGGCTCGCTACGTGGAGTCGGAGCTCCTCCGTCTTCGCGGGGAACTCCTCCGTGCCGCCGGAGCCGACGCGGCCGATATCGAGGACGCGTTGTTGGCCGCATACGAGACCGCGCGGAGCCAACAAGCGAGATCGCTCGAGCTGCGCGCCGCGACCGAGCTCGTTCGATTGCGGGTGGCACAGGGAGCGCCGGACCAAGCGGAGGCCGTACGGATGCTCGAAGAGGTCTACGCCTGGTTCACCGAGGGACACGACTCCTCGGATCTTCGAGAAGCGCGGGATCTGCTGGACGAACGCGCCTGACGAAGAAGGCCGCTCGATCGTCGAGCGGCCTTCCTCGCGAAATCAGGTGGTCGAACGCGGTGGATCAGCCTGGTCCGCCCTCCGAACGTTGCGAGGTGCGCGCGGGGCGGCCTGCGGATCGGTCCGAAGCGGCGGGAAGTCGGTCGGGAGTCCCTTCGCTTCGACCTGGAAAAGGGCCTCTTCCTTCGGGAGCCCGGGCAGCGGATGCCGGCCGAGGCTCCGGAGGCGGACGCCGGCAGGCATTGCACCTTTCATCGCACGCTTGGTCCGATCGGAGACGAGGATCTGGCCGCCATGCGCCGCCGCGCAGATCCGCGCAACCGTATGTACGGACAGGCCCACGTACCCGGTGTCGGCGAGGGTCGGCCGGCCGCCGTGGATCCCGGCCCGGACGTGAACATCGATCCCGTCCGGCCACGTGTGCTCGCCGAACATCCGCTGGATCGCGAGGGCCGCGTTAAGGGCGGCGGGCGCCTCTTCGAAGCTCGCGAAGTAGTCGTCGCCGCGCGCGTCGACCTCGTGGCCGCCGGCAGCTCGCACGGCCCGGCGCACCAGCCGGCGTGTCTCGCTCAGCACGGACGAGTAGCGACCCCCGAGCCGGCGGAGGAGCTCCGTTGATCCTTCGATGTCGGTCATGAGGAACGTCACGTTGCCCGTGGGAAGCGCCTTGAGGTCGGCCGGCCTCGCGGCGCGCTCCGATCGGATCTGCCCCGTGATGAACCCGACGGGGAGGATGCCGTATCGCTTCGCGGCTTTCAGGAGGCGGGTGCGGGCTCGCTCCCGAGCGGCGTCGTCCTCGAAAGCGACGCGTTCGAAGCGAGCGAGGGCGTTCCGCACGTGCGCCTCGTCGTTGATCGGGAGCCGTCGGCGCCCCTTCGCGTCGACGTAGGCGAAGGCGCTGTCCGGGAGGCGATCCCGCTCAGATGTCTTGAGCCGAGCCATCAGCCGACGATACCGCGCGCCCAGGACACCCGGATGGGCGGTCTATCTCGTCGCGGCCAGCCCGCCGACCAGGACGGCGGCGATCTGCGAGCGCGCGCGCTTGCGCGACCACCGATGCCGGTGCCGGAGATGCACGTAGCCCCAGCACGCGGTGTTGAAGACCACGTCCGCGGTGTCCTCGGTGCGTCCCGCGAAGGCCAGCGAGCCGTCGTCGGTGCCCAGGCGCAGCGCGGTGACGAACGGCCCGAGGAAGCCCATGGATCCACCGCGGAACTCGCATCGCTCGGCCGCCCAATGGAACACCTGATCGGACACGGCGAGCAGGTCCAGGTGGCGATCGGCCACCTCGAACAGCGCCTCGAGGGACGTGGAGAGCCGCTCCCGGCCCGATCCCGCCGAGTTGAGGACTGGCCAGAACTCCTGCTGGAAGTTGTCGGTGAGCCGTTGCAGCAGCCCGGTGACCAGGCTCTCCTTGGTCACGCCCTGTCGCCAGAGCGTCACGCGGGAGCGCTCCGCGCGTTCGGCGACCCGCTCCAACGAAACCCCGTCGAAGCCGAGCTCCCCGAGGACCGCCTCGGTCGCGTCCAGCAGTACATCGTCCACGACCCACAGCATACCGGTTGCCAGAATGCAACATCTATGTTTCACTTCCCGGATCGGACATCGACGGAGGAGGGAGCCATGGCGATCGGCGCATCCGACGAACAGGGCGTGGTGCTGCGGTTGACGACGGGGGAGGTCGAGGCGCTCGAGGCCGTGAGGCGCGGCGTGGGCGTCCTGGCGGGGCGGACCGTGGATCGAGAGGCCGCCGTGAACGCCGCCTTGGAGCTCGCGCTCGTGCGGTTAACGGAAGACTTCGAGCTCCCCCAGGGGGACGCCGACGTCGTGCGTCAGGGCCTGGAGTCCATGCGGTCCACGTGGGCGCGCGGCAACGCGTGCATCACATGAACCGCAACCACCGGGAGCTCTGCGCGAGCGGCGAGTGGGGGGACTACATCCGCGACGACCTGCTGCCGTGGGTGCTCGGTGATCGCGTCTTGGGTGGAAGCGTCCTCGAGATCGGACCGGGTCCCGGCCTGTCGACCGACCTGCTGCGGTCCAGGACCCGACGGCTCACCGCGATCGAGTCGGACCGGCGAGCCGCCGCGTCTCTCGACCGGAGGCTCGCCGGAACGAACGTCACGGTCCTCGGCGCAGACGCCACCGACATGCCCTTCCGGGGAGGGCGGTTCACCGCCGCGGTCGCGATGACGATGCTGCACCACGTGCCGACCGTCCCGTTGCAAGACGCGTTGCTCGCCGAGGCGTGCCGCGTGCTGCGCCTCGGCGGTTGGCTCATGGGTGTGGACTCGCTGGACAACCCCGGCTGGCGCGAGTTCCACGAAGGCGACGTCTGCGTGCCGGCGGATCCCGCGACGTTCGAGCCTCGGATGCGCGCCGCGGGGTTCGCCGAGGTTCAGGTCGAGCAACGAGACGAGTCGTTCCGGTTCGCGGGACGACGCCCGCTGTGACAGGAAGGAGCACGTCGATGATCCTGCCTTACGACGAACCACTCATGATCCGTGAGCTCGGCGATCGCGTAGTGCCCCAGCTGCCACGCCGCGGCGAGCCCGGCGGCGATCCGTGTGGGATCTGCACCGGCGACGCGACCGGAGGCGTCTGGTCGGATGAGCACTGGACACTGCACCCACCGGTCGGCGGCAGCCTGCCCGGCGCGGTGTGGCTGGCCAGCCGCGTCCACGTTGACTCGTTCTCCGATCTCCCCGAAGAGGTCGCGGTCACGTTCGGCCCGGTCGCCGCCCGCGTGGAGCGCGCCATCCTCAGCCTCGGTGACGTCGCGCGCGTGCACCTGTATCGGTGGGGCGACGGCGGTGCGCACTTCCATGTGTGGTTCCTGCCGCGGCCGCTCGGGATGCTCGAGGCTTCGGGCATGATGTTGCCGCTCTGGGAGGACGTGATGCCGAACATCCCCGATGAGGAGCTGGCGGCCGCCGCCCGTCGCATCGCCGCGGCGATGGAGAGTGATTGGCCGTAGACCTCAGCGCTTCGCGGCCGGTGAAGCGATCCAGTCGGCGGGCAGCGTATCGCTCGCTCCCATCTCGGGCTGCGATCCGTCCTCAGGCTTCGTGCGTAACGTGGCGTTCTCTCGCTCGAGGTCGACGAGCCGCCGCTTCAGGGCGCGACGCCGCGTTCGACGCTGGCGCATGAGGGTCATCCCGGACTTCAGCAGGATGAGCGTCAGCGCTCCGGCGACGAAGGCGCCGAGCACGAGCGCCGGCACCGACACGTTGAACGAGGAGCCGAGGATCGTGAACGACTCGACGGGAGCCGAAGTCAGGTGGTTCTCGAACGCGAAGTCCGCGACGAATCCGGCCGAAGCGAGTCCGAGGATCATGAGCAGAATGCCCATCGTTCCCACCTCCCTGGGTTGGGTGTCTAGTCGAAGGACGTGACCTCTACGGTCATCTGATCTGGATCGACGCGATCGCCTTCAGGAGGGATGCATCCGGTCCGTTGACCCTACCAAAGATCGCTCGCTCGGGTCCGCGGCCTGCGAGGACGGATGCAGGAACGACACGAGCGGTTCTCGCTGCGCGCGCAGGACATGTACCAACGAAGGCGGGGTGATCGACGACACCCGCTCACCGACTGGTCGCGGTGTCCGCTCGGCGTAGCCTCCCGGTGTCCACCTGAGCAGGTGCGTGCCGAGCACCAGCCATGGCACATCGTCCTGGAGGATGAACGCGCCGTCGGGGAGCTCGTCGAGTCGAGCCTCGCGGCATCGATGCGCGCGCGTCACCGGATCGACCCGCTCCTCGTGCAGTTGCGCGTCCATCGCGTCGGCGCCCGTCTGTCCGGGGTGCAGCTCGCCCCAGATTTCGACGAAACGCGTGTAGTCCTCGCGTCGGCAGAGCGCGCATGGGCGATGCCCGGCGGCGAATGCGGTCGCCTCGTCCAAGAAGAACAGTTCGGTGAAGCGGCCCGGCTGCAACAGCGGGTGCCGATGCCAGCCGCGGAACTGCAGACGGCATGCGATCCACCGTTTGCCGTTGTACCGGCGGCGGATGCGCCCGGTCTCGTCGTGCAGGCACCCGCGGTTGGCGTAGACCGATCCGCGCGCGGGATCGGCGATCAGCTCGCCGAGCGGCGTGACCCGGTTCTGCAACGGCATGGGACTCACCCTAGACCGCGCGTCAGACACCGCTAGGCGGTCTCGATGATGCGAAGCTGGCCGGCGTCGTCCCGACATGGCGTTTGAAATGACGCGTGAGATGCGCCTGGTCGTGGAATCCGACGTTGGCCGCCACGTGTGCGACGGGCTCACCTTCGAGGAGCCGCCGTGGGGCGGCGTCGATGCGACGCGCCAGGAGATAGCGGTGCGGAGCGATCCCGAACGCGCGTGTGAAGCTCCTCACCAGATGTGCCGATGAGACGTGAAGGATCCGCCCCGCCGCCGACAACGTGAGTTGCTCGAAGCGATGCTCGTCGAGCAGGTCGCGGAGATCGGTCGCGATCTCGTCGTCGGGTCGTTCGACAACCTCGATGGTTCGGCCCCCGAGACGCTGCACGAGTCGCGTCGTCACGGTGGCAAGGATCTCCTCCGCCTCGAGCGCCTCGTCGGGGTCTTGCAGCACGCCGTGGAGCGCATGGAGTCCTCGAAGGAGCGCAGGATCCTCGATGTCGGGATCGTCGACGGCCCGGCCGATGAGGCGTTCGTCCAGCACCTCGGTCCCGACGTAGAGCACGCGCTTGCGGAACCCGGCGCCGGTGGCGGCCCGTCCGTCGTGCACGACGTGCGGCGGCAGGATCGTCACCCGAGTGCCTGCTGCGCCACGATGTTTGGTCTCGAGGTCGTACTTGATCGCTCCCTCGTCGACGATGAACAGCGTCCAGGTGTCGTGCGTGTGCGGTGGGTACGCGTGATCGACGAACCGCGCGTGGAAGACCTCGTGGATACCGGGAACGTCCGGCTTCCACGCGCGGACCCACTCGCGGGGCATGGCCAAGATGCGCCGATCGTACAAGACCTTCCGACGATCCGGATCTTGGATGGCTTCGATGCACGAGCTCGTCGGACTATTGGGGTTCGCCTTCGTCGGCACGGTGTCGCCCGGCCCGAACAACGCGGTGCTCTGGGCCTCGGGGATCCGGTTCGGGTTCCGCCGCACCGTTCCACATGTCTTCGGGACGGCGCTCGGGATCGGGGCCCTCACGTTCGGCGTTGCGGCCGGGATAGGCGCGCTCCTTCAGGCGATACCGGCGGCCGAGCTCGTGCTGAAGGTGGTGGGTTCCGCGTACCTGCTCTACCTGGCTCTCCTGGTGTTGCGGGGCGGCGGCGTCGGACCCGCCAACGTCTCGCATCCGCTGAGCGTATGGCAGGGGATCACGTTCCAGTGCGTCAACCCGAAGGCGTGGATCTTCGCGGTCGCGGCGGTGGGGACGTTCCTTCCACGCGATCTCCCATGGCCGGCCGGTGTCGGCCTGCTCGTCGGCACCCTCCTGGTCGTCGTCGTGGGGTCGTCTTCGATCTGGGCGGCCGGCGGGGCGGCGCTCGGCCGGGTCGTGGACAATGAGCGGGCGCGCCGGGTCGTGAGCGTCGCGCTCGCCGTCCTGCTCGTGGCCTCGGTCGCTCGTATCTGGGTCTAGGCTGCCGATCAGATGACAACGGTTGAACACACGCTCGATCGGCGAGCCGACCGATTCGTGCGCGCGCTCGCCCTCTACACCGCGGTCGTGGCGTCGGGTCTCACGGTCTTGGTCGTGGTCGATGGGGCGGGGATCGGCGCGTTCTTGGCGTTCGTCATGCCGCTCTTCCTCGCAGCCTGGCTCGCGGTTCGGTTCGGCGGCAGGTTCCCTCTGGTGCTGGCGGCGATCCTCGTAGGCGCTCCCGGCATGCTGAGTCTGATCGGAGGGATCGGCCTCCTCATGCTGCCGGCATCGCTCCTGTTCCTCGTGGCCGCCGCTCTACGCTAGGACGGCCGGTCGACGCAGTCCCGAGCGCTTGAAGATTCGGAGGCGTTGCCGCCCGCTCATCGAGTTTCATCCGGACCACTTCGGGAAGGACGTTCGGCCCTGTCGCCGGCCCCGGCCGGAGCCACGATGGAGGGGGTAAGCAGAGGTGCTCGGCCGGGAGGTGACTGTCCCGATGCAAGGATCGATCGCGATGGACGGGTATCTCGAGTTCATCAACACCCAGTGGAGGCAAGCGAGACCGCGAGTGAAAGAGGCAATGGCTGGTCGACAGCCGGACGTCGTCACGATCTCTCGACAGGCGGGTTCTGGATCGCACGTGGTGGCGGAGCCGTTGCTCGCGAGGCTGCAGGCCGAGGCACCGAAGGACGAGTGCCCCTGGACGATCTTCGATCGGAACCTGGTCGAGAAGGTGCTCGAGGATCACGATCTGCCCGGGCGGCTCGCCAAGTTCATGCCCGAGGATCGGAAGACCGAGATGTCCGACACCCTGGATGGACTGTTCGGACTCCAGCCGTCCTCATGGACGTTGGTGCGGAAGACCGCCGATACGATCCTTCACCTGGCGGAGGTCGGGAACGTGATCCTGATCGGTCGCGGAGCGAACATCATCACGAGCAAGCTCGAGCATGCGTTCCACGTTCGCCTCGTGGGATCGTTGGAGAGGCGGATCGCCCACCTCATCGAGTACAAGCACCTCAGCCTTCCCGAGGCGACGGCGTACACGCATACCGAGGATCAGGGCCGGAAGCGATACGTGAAGAAGTACTACGGTGCAGACATCGACGACCCGCTGCTTTACCACCTGGTGATCAACACGGACCGGGTGCCCTATGAGGAGGCGGCCCGGATGATCGCCGATGCGATGCTGGCACGGCGTTCGAGCCGATCCGACGGGATACGGGAACGTGCCGGTGTCACCGGCTGAGGCGAGGCGAGGGCGGAGGCTCGCTGATTCCGACCTCCGCCCCCGGGTACCTTCCCCCCACGCGTGATCCACGTACTACGAACGGCGCTCAGCCTTGGTTGAGGCCGACGTGTGGGTCCATCGACGCGCCGGTCTCGAGGAGGGTCTTGAGGTCGCTGAGCATCCAGCTCCAGCCACCACCCGCTCCCATGTCTTCCTGCCCGCCGGAGACCAGCATCTGCAGCTTCGGCGCGCCTTCGAGCTCGTGGATCAATGTGAGCTTCGTGATGCCGCCTTTGCCCTCTGCGATCTCGTACGTGAGCCGCGTGGACTTCCGATGCCATCGCCTCGTCCATGAGCATCCGCCACGTCTAGACGAGCTTGTGGGGCGGATCCGCTTCGATCACCTCGCCGTCGACCGCCACCTCCGGCGCGCCAATCGACCGCATCGCCTCGCTCGCGAGTACTCGCTATGCGCCCCCGGGTCGCAGGTCGTACTCAGCGCGGCCGCCGTAGCCGAACTTCAGGATGTGGACCTCAGGGCTCGTTCACGCGGTCGTACTCGGCGGCCACGCTCTTCGGCACCACCATCCGCCACGCGTCGAGCACCAGCTCGTGCATCTCCGTCTGGTCGAGAGCCGCCATCCGAACGTCGACCCAGTGGTAACGGAGGTCCGACGCGCCCGGCATCATGAACTTGTCCGGCTCGGCGGCAACGAGCGCCTCCCGTTCCTCTTTGGGGAAGGCGAACCCCATCTCGGTCTCGTCCCGCGAGAACGCCAGGTAGACGATGCGACCGACCCGGAACTTCACGCGATCGCGCACGAGCGCCTCGGTGCTCCGAGGCAACGTTGCCGCCAGGGCTCGCACGTCGTCGATCGTCACCATGGGCGTGGGGACACGCTAGCGCTTCCCTCCGACACCACCTCGTTGGGCTATGGGGCGCCTAGTCATTTCCGGTGATCTGCTCGGAATGGCATCCGATGTCTTTCGGGACAACGAAACCCCCTACCGTCCCGACTCGTGCGTACGGGGTCCGATACCGATGATTGCATCATGAGAGAACCAAGCCCGTACCTACGCGAAGCCGCCATCACATTCGTCCCGAGCCTCACGGACGAACAACTCGAGCGGATCGAGGCCCAGCTCGAAACTCTCGCGAACCCCTACCTGCTGGTGAGCAGGCTCAGCGAGCACACGGCCCTGATCCAGGGGATCCCCGTGAGGGCCGGGTCACCGGTCGAGGCCGACGCCAATACGTGGGAGACGATCTTCATGCTCGTGACCGCGGCGCTCCGCGGACCCTTCGACTGGAACACGACCATCACGGCGATCGACGTCCGCGAGTCGGACGGAGCGCTGGCCTCCTAGCGGCGGGCTAGCCTTTGCCTCCGAGCAGGTCGAGCTCGATCATCTCCCAATCGTCGACGAGCGCCATCACGTCGTCGGCGAACGTTTCGGCGACGATCAGCAGGAGCGCGGCGAGCTGCTCACCGCACCCCTCACGCGCGACGGCCTTCCCGTAGCGGGCAACTCGGCTCATGGCCGAGGACTGTAGCGAAGCTCGAGAGGCTGATGGATTGACAAACCTCGATACAGGCGTCTATGGTGCTGTATCGAGGAACGTCGATGGAGGGACGATGGTCGCGAAGATGAGCCAGGAGATACCGCTGGCGCCGGTCGCCTGCTGCACGCCCGTTGCTGCGCCCGACATCACCACCGAGCAGGCAGAGGTGCTGGCCGCGATCTTCAAGGCGCTGGCCGATCCGCACCGCGTTCGCATCGTCAACTTGCTCGCCAACGCCGATGAACCGGTGTGTGTGTGTGACTTCATGCCGCAGGTCGGTCTCTCGCAGGGGACCGTGAGCTTCCACCTCAAGAAACTGCTCGATGTCGGGCTGCTGGAGCGGGAGCAGCGAGGCACGTGGGCGTACTACTCGCTCAAGCGTGATGGGTTGGATCGACTGGCCGATGTGTTCGTCGCCAAGGAGGACTGACATGACCAACGACACGGAACTGCGCGAAGAGGTCCGGCTCCGCTACGCGGAGGCGGCGACGACGGTGACTGCAGGGGAGGGTGCCGCTTGCGATTGCTGTCACCCGGGATCCACGTGCGCCGAGGAGGGTCACGAGTTCGGGCCCGAGCTGTATGACGCGCTCCACGACGAGGGGCTCCCCGAGGCTGCGGTCCTGGCCAGCCTCGGCTGCGGCAACCCCACCGCCGTGGCCGACCTGAACCCCGGTGAGACGGTGCTCGATCTCGGATCGGGCGGCGGCATCGACGTCCTGCTGTCGGCGAAGCGCGTTGGTCCGACCGGCAAGGTCTACGGCCTAGACATGACGGAGGAGATGCTCGCGCTGGCGATCAGGAACCGCGATGAGGCAGGGGCGACCAACGTCGAGTTCCTCCGTGGCTACATCGAGGAGGTGCCGCTTCCCGCGAACACGGTCGACGTCGTCATCTCGAACTGCGTCATCAACCTGTCGACGGACAAGCCGCGCGTTTTCGCCGAGATCCACCGGGTCCTCCGTCCCGGCGGACGGATCGGCATCGCCGACGTCGTCGCCGACAACGACCTCTCGCCCGCCCAGCGCGCCGAGCGAGGAACCTATGTTGGATGCATTGCGGGAGCGCTTTCGTTCAAGGAGTACGAGGACGGTCTCCGTGACGCCGGGTTCTCGGATATCCGCATCAGCTCGACGCACGAGTCCCCGCCCGGGATGCACTCGGCGATCGTGAAGGCGAAGAAGTCCACGGATGTTCAACAGTCCTGTTGTTGAGGCACCGATCGGACGACGAGCGTTCGCGGAGTTCATCGGCACGGCATTCTTGGTGATGGCCGTGATCGGGTCGGGCATCGCCGCATCTCGGCTGAGCCCGAACGAAGTCGGGCTCGAGTTGTTCGAGAACGCGGCGGCGACCGGCGCGGCACTCGTTGCCATCATCCTCGCGTTGGGCTCGGTGTCCGGGGCGCATCTCAACCCAGTCATCACGCTCCTCGACCGCACCGTCGGCGGGCTGTCCACGCGGGCGGCCGGCGCGTACATCGGGGCGCAGGTGACCGGTGGCATCGTGGGCGCGGTCCTGGCGAACCTGATGTTCGGGCTGCCCGCTATCGCGTTCTCGACGCGCGTACGGAGCGATGGCGGTCTCTGGCTCGGCGAGGTGATCGCCGCGCTCGGACTCGCCCTCGTCGTCTTCGGCGTCGTTCGATCCGGTCGCGCGAGCGTCGCGCCGTTCGCCGTCGGCGCCTACATCGCTGCTGCCTACTTCTTCACCTCGTCGACGAGTTTCGCCAATCCGGCGGTGACGATCGCCCGAACCCTGTCGAACACGTTCGCCGGCATCGCGCCGTCGTCCGCCTCCGCTTTCGTCGCATTCCAATTCGTCGGCGGGGCCATCGCGATCGCAGCGATCCGCGTCCTCTATCCGGGCACGACCGAGGAGGGAACGCCATGAAGGAGAAGCCGGAGGTCTTGTTCGTCTGCGTGCACAACGCGGGCCGCAGTCAGATGGCGGCGGCGCTGCTCGACCGGGATGCGCAGGGACGGGTCCATGTG
>JBOGVK010000137.1:0-17642 GCA_050692375.1 Actinomycetota bacterium | reverse complement strand
ACGCCACCCTCCTGACCTGTACCACGGGATGAACCAGCATGCTTGCGGGCTGAGAATCGGTTCCTTAGCGGTTCGTCGTCGATATCCGAGAGCCGTATCAAGGCACGCACCCCCTGGACTGTGAGCCCGTAGTCAGCAGCCACAGCGCGCTCGCTCTCGCCCGCACGCACCCGTTCGGCGATGGCATCCCAAACTCGGTGCCCCGCGTCGGGAAAGCCGCAGAACGCGCAGTCGCCTAGATCCACGTAGTCAGCGGCTCTCACTCATGCCTCCTCATGACCTGTGCCACCGGGGTCCACGGATTCATCGTTGCTCTCTTTGTCACGATCATGTTCTGCACGTTCGGCCGCAATCTCACTGGCGAAGGGCTTGATGGTTGTGTATGCGTCTTCAAGTGCGTTGTAGATCCCGAGGTCGAATGACGCCTTGCCAAGCCATATACGGAAGCAGCCTGCACACGCGATGAAATGCTCTCCTCGGCGCAGATTGTGGATATCGACTACCGCAAGGATATGAGGGTGTATCCGACACATCGCGAGTACGACTTGCTCGTCCTCAGTGACGAAATCGTTCTGCATCAGTGTTACTCCTAGGGATGAGCAGCAGACGTTTCACAGTTCGACCATCTCCAGACTTTCGTTCCCCCAGGTGTCCCACCCGAGTCGGTTGCGGCGGGCGAATAGTTCGAGGTAGGGACCGGGTGAGACGCGCTCCACCATGTCGAGGAAGGCTTCGGGTTTCGCGCTATGAGCGATGTGGCCGTCAATGTAGGGACGCGACCAGTTCCACCACGTCGAGTCCTCACGGGTCTTGGCTTTGAGCGTTCCACGCCGACAGAACCGGATGAATTCCGTCGTGCTGCAGAACGCTCCACCGAATCCAAGACCGATGGGAGGTTTGCACCAGACCAAGAGCTGCGCCGGACGGAACCCCCAGGACTCCGCCACGGCGGCACTCTCGTCGAGGAACTTGGCAGTCGTCCATAGATACAGGTGGGCGTCGTTATCGGCGAGGTCCGAGATCGGGAGCGCGGCAATCGCTTCGAGCGTCATTGATTCGTAGGGAAGCGACACCGTCTTGCCCGCAAACCGACTCCACCCATCGTTGGGATGCGCGTTGCGTTCACCGGTCTCTGGCATCGGCCACGGTGGGTCAGCGACGATGGTCCGGTACTTACCCATCCCAAGGTCTCCAGCGGTTCGACTGGATGAGCAGCAGACGTTTCACGCCTCATCCCAGCTCAACAGATCGAATCTTCCCCAGCCCATCTTTCGAGAGGCCCCGATACCTATCCATTCGCCCGCGTATTCGATGGCTCGTTTGAGCACGTCAGGACGCACCATCTCGGGGTTCGGGTCGATGGTTCCGGAGGCGATCACTTTCTGCGTCGGTTCGCCGATGGGGGGCTCCGCGCCGACGTACTGGTTACGGCGCAGACCGCGCTGGTTCGAGAGCTTGGCTCCGGTGCCGGAGGACACGACCGCGTAGCGTTCCCACACGAGAGCGGCGCTCGCAGGACAATCCGTCGTCCAGCCCGAGGCTCGCAGAACGGTCCGCACCATGTCGGGCGGACACGGGCGGCCGGCGGCGCGGATGGTGTCACACGTCGCGACCAACATGGCTTCGACGTTGGGCTTGGGCAACAGGACGTTCCCCTCACCGTCGACATGGAACGGCTCGTTGGCCTTGAGCTCGAGCGCGTCGTAGTCGGCCAGCGTCATCCCGATGGTCTTGAGATGCTCTTCGAGAGCCTTGCGTCGGTTCGCCGAGGAGCGGGCGCGGGACATGCCCGATTCTTTTGTGATGTTCACCAGGTCGTTCATCTCGGGCCAGTAGGGATGGCCGATGAAGCTCTTCAGGTGGATCGTGTAACGGATCATGGTGTGCTCCTTCCAGCCCCCCGAAGGGGGATCGTTGGCGAGGGCGTCGGCGTAGGCGTCGGCGGAGGCGTCGGCGGGGGCGTCGGCGGAGGCGAAGGCGTCGGCGTAGGCGTCGGCGGAGGCGGGGGCGCTGGCGAGGGCGGAGGCGTGGGCGTAGGCGCTGGCGGCGGCGATGGCGCTGGCGAGGGCGACGGCGTGGGCGTAGGCGCTGGCGACGGCGGAGGCGGGGGCGCTGGCGAGGGCGGAGGCGTGGGCGTAGGCGCTGGCGAGGGCGTAGGCGCTGGCGAGGGCGGGGGCGCTGGCGAGGGCGGAGGCGGGGGCGACGTCAAGACCATGGCGTCCATCCGATGTTCGGGTCAGCCACCATCTTCGCGGCGACGATCGTGTTCGCTCTCGGGTCCGACCACGGCGGGGGCCACGACACGCCGGGTCCGAACATCCACCGCTTGAGATAGCTCTCGGCCCGTGAAGGCCATGCGCTCAAGATGTGTTGGAACAATCCCGAGCAGAGCGACGATGGGTTCTGCGCCCACGGATACAGGCCGCTTTCGCGATCTGCCACGACGAGCGCTACTCCCGACTCACCCGGCGCGAACTTCGCGAACACGCACACGATGAGCCTGCGGATCTTCGCCCGAGCTGCATCCGGGTTGGCATGGAAGCGCGCCGGGGTCAGGTTCTCCCCTTCGCGCCAAGTGCTGCAGAAGCCTCTCCATCGTCCGAGCTGTTCTGCCTGTGCTGTCATCGTCATGGTTCCCGTCAGAAGCGTTGCTACGAGTGCAGCGATGAGGATGCGTCGCATGGGTTGTCCCTCCGTGCTGTCGTCGCCCTCCACCGTGAGGAGGGTCGTCAGTCGGTTGGATCTGTTAGGCGTTCACCGCCCTTCACGCCGACACCTCGCCGATCGCGATCCCGTACTTCTCGCGCAGGCTCGGGCTCATCCGCGCGACCCGTTCCTTGTCCGCACCGCTCGCCTCCGTCGCGAGCCACTCATCGAAGCTGATCCCGTCTGCAGGTCCGAGCGCGAGGCGTGCGGCGCGAAAGTAGCTCTCCGCCCGCGCGACGTTGGCGACCTGTAGCACGGTCGGCGCGAAGCTCGACGCTTGGAACCGGCGCACCGCCGCCTCGGCGTCCTCGTAGGTGAGGTCGGCGAGCTCGGTCGCCCAGACCACGAGGTCGAAATCGTCGGTTGGATCCGCTGGAGCGGGCAAGTGCCACACGGCGCGAACGAACGCGAGTATCTCGACGGCCTCTGATGGCTTCACGTCGGCACCTCCGCCTCTGTGTTGAAGAGCGGTCCGTCGTCACGTATCCGGTTGCGCGCCATCTCCGCGTACCCGGCCGAGAGTTCGATCCCCACGAACGAACGACCGAGCCGGAGGGACACGAGGCCTGTCGTGCCTGAGCCGCAAAACGGGTCGAGCACGGTGTCGCCAGGACGACTGCCCGCCTTCACGCAAGGGACGACGAGCGCCTTCGGGAACGTCGCGAAGTGGGCGCCGGGGTAGGGCTCGGTCGCGACGTTCCACACCGAGCGCATGTTGCGGCCGCCTCCATCGTCCTCCCACGGGATGCTCGTACCGCGAGTGGTGTTCGTCCCAGTTGGTACACCGAGCCGGCGTTCCTTGTTGCCGGATCGGCGGCGGCGGATCTCCGCGGCCGCCGCCTCGGGTTCGCCGACCGAGCGCTTACGCCCGAGCCGTGTCTGCCCGTTGGCTCTGGCGCGCGGATCCTCGGGCGCATGCCCGCCGATTCGATCGCGCTGCTCGATCATCTTCCGCAGATCCGACTCGCTCGAGGTGAACGGCTCCCGAACGGCGGCCGCGTCGTAGTAGTAGCGCTCGGATCGCGCCAGGAGGAACAGGTACTCATGTGCTCGGGTCGGCCGATCCGTCACCGATTCGGGCATCGCGTTTGGCTTCGCCCACACGATGTCGGACCTGAGCCACCATCCCTCGGCCTGCAGCGCGAGCGCGACCCGCCAGGGGATCCCGACGAGATCCTTGGGCTTGAGTCCCCATGGCTCGAACGTCCATCGCCGGTTCTGCCGGCCAGCGGACTCCTGCGCGCGCCTGCTCTCATGCATCACGCGGCGACTACCGCTGAGCCCGCTGTTCTCGCCGATGTCGCCGCTCCGTGAAGCCGCGTAGCAGTCGCCGAGATTGAGCCATACGGTCCCGTCGCGGCGAAGCACTCGGCGAACGGCGCGAAACGTTTCGACCATGCGCTCGACGTAGAGATCGGGCGTGGGCTCAAGGCCGAGCCGCCCGTCGACGCCATAGTCGCGCAGCCCCCAGTACGGCGGCGAGGTGACCACCGTCTGCGCAGACTCGGGCTCAATCGCGGCGAGGCCTTTGAGAACGTCGGCGTGAATCACGCGCCACGTCATGCGGCCGCCTCGGGCTCGCAGCCGCGCGCAGAATGAGCACCAAGCCGCCGGCGACGTGGTACGCCGAACGCGCCGCGTGGATCATGACGTTCTCGGCGAACCTCGATGACCTGGCTCCACCCGAACCAATCGGTCCGGTGAGCAAACGTCGCGTTCGGCTGCCCGCGGAGCGGCTCGCCGTCGACCGAGCGATGCCAGACGTGGCCGTCGTCGACGAGCGTCGAGAACGGGAGCATCACAATCCCCGCTCCCGCATCGACTGAGCGAGTGCGTGCGTGCGGCCGGCGGCGGATCCACGACCGTTGCCGTTCCGCGCCGGCAGCGGCGGGTCGTTCCATCCCTCGCGGTGGAGCCATGTCGTCGGATACGGCGTGAACTCGTCGACGCGGTTCGGATCGGTGCGGAAGCGCTCGGCGCCGTGGATGATTGCGAGCGGCGAGGCGCCTCGCTTGACGGCAGCGGCGAACGCGGCGAAAGCTTTCGGCCGGCCGACCTTGCGCGGATAGACGGCGTAGAACTCATCGAAACGCGCCTCGACGAGAGGCAGAGAGTGTTCTTTGGATGGTTCATGGATGGTTATGGATGGTTTGGGTGCAATGGGCTGCACCCCGTGAGCACCGGATTCTGCACCCCGTTCTGTCGAAGACTGCACCCCGTCGGCTGCCGGCGCGGGGTGCGGATGCTGCACCACGTCGGCCATGCCGGGGAACTCCCACACCGCGGTCTGCCGGTCGGCGCGCGGGCCGTGGGTGCCGGTCTTGCGGAGTTCGCCGGCAGCCTCGAGTGTCCGCAGCGCGTACTGCGCTTGGCGCTTGGAGAGGTGCGCCTCTTCGGCGTAGGTGGCGACCGCGGCCCATGCGTTTCGGCCCGTCTTGTCAGCGTGGTTGGCGACCGACAAGGCGACGAGACGGGTGCCGAGCGTCGCTTGCGAGTGATCGAAGACCCACGCCATAGCCTGGACGCTCAAACCAACGTCTCCGTAGGCTCGGGCTCGACCTTGCGCTCCGTCGAGGGTTCGGGGCGGAACGGCTCGCCGCAGGTGACACACATGAACTTCCCCGAGGACAGCTTGCGAGGACCGGGGACGTGGTCGTGAGGCTCTCGGGCGGGAGCGTCCAGACTCCCGCCCGAGGTTGGATCGGGGGCGGGCGAAGGGGTGCCAACTCCTGCCCCCGATGATCCGCCGGAGGGCGCCTCCGCGCCGGGGCTTGGAGCCGAGCCCTCCGGACGATCGCCGGGACCCGATGCGCCTTCCCCATACGCATCAGATCCCGGACGCTTGGTTTTGGCTCCGTCATCGTCTTCGTCAGCTGCGATGCCGAGGGCGGCGGACAGGGCGTAGCGACGGGCGTAGGTGATAGCCGAACCGATGGACTGTGCATCCGACGCGCTGGGGATCTGGAGCGGCTCGTATTCCACCCACTCGCCGGAGACGTGAACAATCCGCGTGCCGACCGCGGCGTGTCCGTCGACGGTGCAGGCTTCCTGCAGCAGGGCCAACCCGCGGGCGAACAGGATCGGCCGAACATCGTCGAGGATGTCGGGGAGCGGCGCGAACGAGTAGCGCCTCTGGCCCGCTCTGACAGCGACGGACTTGACAGGATTGTGTAGGTCGTTGATCGCGCTCACCAGTGCGACCGAGAGCTTGTCCGTCTTCTCGGATGTCCTCATGCGCGCTCTTTCACGATGTCCAGAAGTGCTCGGCAATCGGGGCAGTAAGTCGCAGTCGCGGGCCCCCCACATTTGATGCAGGAGCCATGACGCTTCAACGGGATGAGCGTCGAGCGAACGTCTTCGGCCTCGTGAACCGTCCGCAGCCGTTGGGACTCGCGTCTATCGCCCGCAGGATGCCCGAGGCGGCGGATCTTCTCCTTCGGTGAATCCGGGCAGTAGTTCGTGTGCACGACCCAGCGGCCACTCGGGTACGGGACAACGATGGGAACGCATGCGGCGCATTCGATAGCAGCGGACACCGGAGCAGACATTTCCGACGCGACTTTCGGGGATTCGGCGAACCTCACCTCGTCGACGGTCTTGCCGATCTCGACCAACAGAGGGGTCCGCTTCTCGCGAAGTTCGAGCAGCGCCAACCGCTCGCCGATATCCACTAGCTGCGCGTCGCTGAAGTCATCGACGGGGATGCCGAGAGCTTCGAACTTCTCCCTCACGAAGTGCTCCCTGCGCCGCTCGCCACGATCTCCCGCGCGCGGTCGAACATCTGCATGACTTGCTCGTGGGTGCAGGAGTCATTGAGGGCGGATACATCCCGGAATCCCATCTCCCATGCGGCGAGATATAACGCGGCGCCCTCCTGGTAGGTTGGCTGCTCAGAGAGCGTTTTGAGAGCACCGAGCGAACATCGGCTGTAAGCGGCCTTGAGGTTGACGGTGGGCATCCCGCTACGGTCCTTAGCCAACACGCCCTGGCACCAATGCTCCGGGGATCGGATCAGCTCCTGAGCCTTCAACAGCACGTCATATGCGTCCATGGTGCCTCCTGTCCTCCTCGGGGAGCATCTGCCAGAGCTTCTCCGCAGCGATCGCGGTCGATCTCCATACGCGCGGAGCCTCACCGAGAGCGAGCCGCATGATGGTCTGAACGGTGAGCCCGGAGACTTCGGCCATCCGCTGCGGGCGTTCACCCCTGCGGTACAACTCGCCGACGATCTCCATCGCAGGACGTCCGTCGATCCAGCCGCCGAGGTAGTTCGGAGGGTGGGTCATCACCACTCCGCAACGCTGTTCTCAGCCAGGACTTCGGCGGCTTCGTCGTTCGTGCATACCCCGGACTCAACGAGGATCTTCAACGTCTCGAACAGTGAGAGCTTGCAGAGCTCGGCCATCCGTTTCGAGGTTTCAGCGAGCAGGATGAGCTCGGTCATGCGACGCCTCGCCAGAGCGTCAGGGGATGTGAGTGCAGGCGAGGCCGTTCAGACTTGCGGTAGCCGATGCGCTCGATCACGCCCGCTCGAGCGGCGCGATTGAACAGTGAGCCGCAGGCATTCGGGTGATCCCACGGATCGCCTGCGATGGCCCGGACATCATCGGAGGTGAACGGATCCCCGATGGAAGCGAGCAGCCGGATGGCCTGCTCCCAGGTTTGTCTCCACTCCCCCGCGGAAATCTCCGCGGCTTCCATGCCTCGGTACTTCGGGGCATCTGCGATATCGAGCTGGCCGATCAACCGTCCAGCTCCCAGTCCCATAGGTGCGGGCGTGAGCCGACCAGCCGGACCCGGGGGGGCTCCGGGTACGGCGCGAAGTGCTCGTCGTCGGCCAGGACCTCATCCCACAATCCCCGCACGAGCCAGCCCACTACACAGGCCATCACCACGGCGGCGAAGTCGAAGATCAAGGTTGTCCCGCCGTCCAGCGTCCGATGGCGTCGATGCTGACGAACGCCAACCATGCGATCACCACGCACACGAACAGCAGGACGACCGCGAGCGCCAGATCAGGGACGCTCCGTCGGCGTCTCATGCGGCGCCTTCCTCCGGGAGTTCGCCGGCGGCGCGCAGTTTCTTGACGTGATCTCGGACGGCCTCACGCGAGATGCCGAGCAGTCGGCCGATCTCGGAGTTATTGAGGCCCCTCCGCGCGTACTCGCGGACCCGGTCACGGGTCTCCCCGACGGGCCGCTTCGCGCCGCCTTTGGCCCCTGCGTCTCGGACGGTTTCTGACACGACGCGCAGTGTAGGGACAGATATTGTCCCTTGTCAAGTCACTTCCCCCCTGTCATCCTTCGGGTCATGGATCGCCCCGACGACATCGAGCAGGGTCTTTCGCTGCGCGCCTTGAAGGCGTTGAGGCTGCGGACGCTCCGCAAACAGTCGGGCAAGTCGGTCGCCGAGGTCGCGCGGATCATGGGCGTGCCCGAGAAGACCGTCGGCCGTTTGCTCGCTGGCAAGGCCTCCGATGAGATGATCGAGCGCTACCTCAGAGCGATCGGGTGCTCCCCCGTCGACTTGCTACGCTCGCCCAATACGCCCTCGTACATCAGACAACAGGACGCCGATCCGGATCCTCCGCCGCTACGGCTCGTGGCGGCCATCGCCGATGAGGACCCCGTCGAAGCCGGCGGGGTTCTCTCGTTCCGGGCTCCGGCATCGGTCGTAGGACCGAAGACCGTTTCACCCCAGGGCATTCGCAGCGCATCATCCGTTAGTCATGGCCCGCGATCTTCCCCCGCGGGACCGGGGCGCAGGTGATGACGAGATGCCCGCGCATCTCCACGCCGTGGGTTCCCTCGATGCCTTGTGGTCCCTCGTCGACCCTTGGGTGGCGAACATGCAGGCTCGAGGCCTCGGCTCCAAGACGATCGCACGACACGAGGACTACGTGATCCGGTTCTTCCAGCGCACACGCACGAGCCCGGACACGTTGACCGAGGAGCAGGTCGACGCGTTCTTCCGAGCGATGAAGCCGCGGTGCTCGACCCGGCAGGCCTACGCCGCCGGGCTGAAGAGCGCCTACAAGTTCTGGCTCCGCCGGCGCCTCCTCGAGGGCGACAATCCCGTCGCAGAGGTCATCGCGCCGAGCGTGCACTATCCCGAACCGGATTACTTCTCCGATGACGAGGCTCGGGAGATCCTCCGCTGCGCCGGCAACCGGCGGAACCGGCGGCGGGTGTGGGCGGTTGTGCTCCTCTTCGAGACCGGCGCTCGGATCGGTTCACTCGCGGCCGTCGAGCCGGCCGACGTGCGGGGGAACACGATCCATTTCCGGGTGGCCAAGTTCGACAAGCCCTTCTCTCGGGAGCTGACGCCGCTCGGTCGGTTGGCGGTCGACCAGCTCCTGGAGCTCTACACGCCGGAGAAGCAGACCCTGGTGGGTGTCGCCCCGGTGACGATCGGGAACTGGTTCCGCGATGCCGCACGAGAGGCAGGCTTCCCCGAAGGCCGGGTGAACGCCCACCTGGCGCGTAACACCGCGATCACGAACTTCTACGACCGCACACTCGATCCGGTGCTCTCCGCGCAATTCGCGAACCACGGAGACCTGCGGACGATCCATCGCTACATCGGCCGCAAGAGATCGATGCGGCTGCCGTTGTCGACCCCGCTCACCGGGGTGGACATGACGTGGGCAACCGGTCAAGGATAACCGGGTCCGCAGGGAGAGGAGGATCGACCATGCCTGATCGTCCCTACCATGGCTCCGTCGAGGTCGCCGTTGCGCCACCGGTCGCGCTGGACACGGTGATCCGCTGGGTCTCCGGATTCCCGGAGCATTCGGTCACGCTCACCGGCAACACGATCCGCATCGAGCATCGGTATACGCCGGGCTGGGCGATCCTGATGGGCATCGTCGGCCTGATCTTCTTCTTGCTCGGGGTCCTCTTCTTCTTCGTCCATACGACCGATGTCCTCACGGTCACCGCCACCGAAACTCCGACGGGCGGGACGAGGATCTCTGTTGCCGGCAATGCATCGAGGCCCATACGCCACCGACTCGAGCGTCTATGGACGACGATCCCGCCGGTGATGCCGACGAGCCTGACAGCCTGAGGACTAGCAGAAAGGGCGCCGCCAGGCCCTCGAAGAGGGGAACCGGCGGCGCCTTTCTCGCTGGGGACTTGCGGTTGGGATCAGGCGGCCTGAGGCCGATCTCTCAACCCTGGTACTTCGGCCGGTCCTGTCTGCGTGCGCTGGAAGAACGAGACCGCGATCGTGACGAACGCGATCAGTGCCGCCGTCAGCTCTGGCGACAGGGTTAGCCCGAACCCGATCACGAGCGCGATCACGGCCTTGGTTAGCCCGACCAGGACGCCGAGCAGCGTGTCCTTCGTGAGGTATGCCGTCACCACGCCGAACACCGCTACGACGACCGCGAGTACGAGCGCGGTCTGTTCTCGGGTCCAGGTCAGCCATCCCACCGCCACGGCGAGCGCGAGCGTGGCCTCGATCAGCCCTACCCACGCCGCAGGTTCCTTGCCGAAAAGTTTCATGTCCCCTCCTCCTTCTTCCGCCGCTCGATCAGATACGGCGTGACCTCATCCAGGTGTTCTTGGAGCTTGGTATCGACCTTCTTGGCGAACGCGACGCCCTCGGCCGCGAGATGCAGCGTCTCGGTCAGCTTCTCGTCGATCCGCTCGAAGCGATCTCTGCCTTCCTCGAGCTGGGTCGCCACCGAGCCGATATGTCGGGAGAGGCGAGTGTCGATCTCCACCCGTTCGGAACGCGCCCCCTCGAGCTGCTCCTCGATCGCCTGAAGACCCTCACCGATGCTCTCGTGCCCGTTCTCCGGCGTGACGAGCCGATGGGTCTCCTGCTGACGTGCCTTGGTGTTCCGCCCGATGATCGCAACGGTGACGAGCGTCGCCCCCGACAAGATGGCGGTGATGACGGTCCCCCAGAAGGCCTCTCCCAGAGCGAGCATCTAACCGCACTCGCTGAATGCGAAGTGCCACGGCTCGCCGCTGACCCCCTGGCAGAACCCGACAGATTCCAGCGAGGCTTTGGCTTTCGTCGTGAGGTTCGCCGGCGTATTGGTCACGTCTATCGCGAGTCCCCGGCAGTGACGTGAATCATCCGGGTTCGCGAACCGTCCGGGGTCGGAGTGATATAGCGCCGACTGCTGTGAGCATGACCGCCATCCCTCTCCGGTGATCGTGATGGGCTTGCCGTTGAGCCGTTCGGCTTCGTGGTAGGCGAGCATCGAGCACCGCTGGAGCTTCACGAGCTGCCCCGCGGCGTTGTGGTCGACGACGATGTTCGGGTAGTTGTCCTTGCACGGTCCCGTGGTGTGGAAGATGGGACCGAACGGTTGGTTCACCCGGATGAGCTGAGCCCGCACACCCTTGTGTGCCCGGTTCGAGATGAAGATCGTGAGCCCCGGGTTGTCCTCGTGATCGAATCTGGTTACCGCTCGGTGGATGGCCTCCTTCCTCGGCCTGTAGGGACCTGGAAGCTCCCCGGGTGAGTCGAGCCTAAGTTCCCCCCTGAATGGGATGAGACGTTTCCGATAGGTCGACTCCCAGTCCTGGGGGAGGACGGGATCGGACCACGGTTTGTCGTTGGTTTGGAACTTCGCGAGCAGGACCATCTACTTCGCTCCTCCGTAGCCGCCACCGGCATTCATGAATCCCTGCGCGGCATCCCATCCCGCCTGCTGGTCCTTGCCGGACTTCGGTCGTGGCTTGTTCTCACACCGGAGCCGGAAGCCTTCGTAGAAAGCTGCGTTGTCCCTCATCCGATGATCTCCTTGAAGAACGCGATGCGCCGCTTGGGCTTGACGACGACGGATCCGTCGTGCGTCTGCACCTTCGTGAAGTCCCCGAGGGCGCAGAACAGCCCACCGGATGTGATGTTGCCATCCACGTCGAGCACGGCCTCGTCGGAGTAGTAGCCCCACGTCTTGAGCACACCGCCGCCGTTGACGAGGTCGGTATTGCCGTCCACGTTCCGCATGAGGAACGGCCGGAAGTCATCGCGTAGCGTGGCGTCGGCTGAGTTCAATGCGAACAGGCCGTTGCAATCGAGCGAGGTACCCGCGATGTCCGGCGCCGCGGCGCAGAACTGTCCATGGCCGCCCATGAGGATCATCGGATCCGTCTCGGAGGAGAGCTTGTAGAACCCGGTGGCCTGCACGTCGCCGTCGGTGTGGAAGAAGTGATCGTAGGTGATGAGCCCCGACCCCCCGCCGTAGGAGAACACCGCGCCCGAGTTCCCAGGACCTCCGCCCTCCCCGCGAACGCCGACCGCGACCTGTTGCGTCCGGTCGTCCACGGAGACGGAGGAGATCGAGAAGCCGGTGTTCCACCACCAATACGGCGAGATGCCCTGGTTCAGCCCGACAGCGCAACCCTCGGCCACGACGCCCGAGATGGTGAGTGCGGACTGCACGGTGATGAGCATCCGCTTGTTCCCCGAGTCGTCAAGCAGGTGCAGTTGATACGTCGGGGAGTTCGAGGAGATGGTGGGCTGCCATGTCGGATCGAGCACGGGCGCGGTCGTCCAGGTCGAGATCTTGCAGAGCCGGGTTCGTGGCGTCGCGTTCCCCCCTGCGGGAGTCACCGATGTGAAGTCGCCCGCCAGATACAGGTCCGTGCCGTCGATCTCGACCGCATGGATGATGTTGTTGAACGTCCACCCGGCGAACAGCGTGGACAGGGAGCCATCGGAGTTGAACACGGCGATCCGCGATCGGGTGGAACCCTTCGCCGAGGTGAAGGCTCCCACCGCGACGACGCGAGTACCGTCGGTCGCCAGATCCCACACCCGTCCGCCGCCGTAGCCGGTCGGCAGCAGTTGCGCGTTGAAGCTCGGATCGATGTCGAGCGTGGTCTGGTCGATCGCGTACAGGCCGAAGCGGTTGTAGGTGGTGACCCGGTCCTTCGCGATGATCGTGTCCATGTAGCCGCCGACCCAGTACCACGCACCGCATTTGACCATCTCGCCGAAGCATCCACCGGAGCGGCCCGACTGCAGCGTCTGGGCGTTCGTGCCGGCCCAGAAGCTCGCGTAGTGGTCGCACGATGCCTCGGGGATCTCCGACAGCGCCGCGGTGTCGGGAGGGGGAGGCGGAGGCGGAGGTGGAGGGGTGATGACGGCCTGCTGTCCCCCCGTGATCAGCTCTCTCTTCCAGCCGGAGAACGGGTGAACCCCTATCGGAGGCGGAGGGGGAGGTGGAGGCGGAGGGACGGCCGTCGGGTAGGGCTGGAACACGTCCGTGCGAGCCATGATGACCGCGAGCGCGTCGACGGCGGCCTGGGAGGAGTCGAACTTCCAGTCCGTCTGCGTCGGTGCACCTTGCGAGTCGAAGAACGTCAGCATCCACAGGCGCGGCCATGAGTTCTTGATGTAGTCCGCGAGCTGGAGGTACCAGTTCGCCTTCGATGCGGGCAGTCCCGTCGCGGTCCATTCGGCGGAGACGCCACCGCCGTACTGTGTGATCTCGGCGGAGTTCGTCTCCCAGACGCACTCGAGGAACGGGCGCCCCGCGGCATCCTGGATCGCTCGCCGCTGGTCGCAGTACGTGTGGAAAGGCTGGTAGCACCACGAGAACGGATGGAACGTCCCCGCGAAGTTCGGGGGCTGCGTCTGGTTATAGGCGTCCGTCGAGACGCCCATGATGTGCTGATCCCCCCATGGCCACGATCCGTTGGTCGGCCACCATCGGCTGTAGGAGGTAGAACGCGGCTCCCCTTGCGTGGAGCTCCCCGACTGGTTGCCCGCCGTGAGATTCATCATGAAGATGAGGCCATCGCCGCCCGGCAGGAACGCGCCGTTCTGGTCCATCTGTGCGAACCGCACGCCGCAGTCGTCGCGGAAGATCTCACAGACCCGCTGGGCCATCGCATGCCACGCCGCAGCCGTCGCGACATCCGAGCCGCCGAACGTGCCCTGCTCGGATGCGTTGTTCGGCTCGTGATGGGGATCCCATTGGATACCCGCGCCCCACCGTCCGACCCCGACCCGTGATGCTTGCCACGCAGCCATCTGCACGCCGTAGTTCTTGACGAGGTTGTATTGCGTGACGTTCACCGTGGGCGAACAGGTCGCGGCGTAGAACCAGTCGTTGTCCGTCGCCGTGGTCCCCGGGACACCCGGGGGGCGAGGGAACTTGACCGAGACGCAGGGGAGACGGTCGAACAGCACGTCGTTCGCGACCCGACCCTGGGCGCCGTTGTTCTCTTGCGTGAAGCCGTTAGCGAAGAAGTGGTAGTGGCGGCGGTCGTGGTGCCAGCGGAACCCCGTCGCGCCCCACACGCCGCCCGCTGCGAGCGCGGGATAATGCGCGCGGAAGTAGTCCTCCTCGGACTTCATCGCGTAATCCCCGCGGGGGATGATCGGGCCTGCGACGTCGCCGATGATGCCGCCGAGTCGGGTCGTCATGCCTGAGGCATCTCCGTGGCGACGAGTCCCCAGTTCACGTTCCCCGAGAAAGTCCCGCTCGGCACGGTGATGAACGATCCCGTGACGTCCCAGCCGTTCCACATGTGCATCACCGGGGAACCGACGCCGTTCGTCTCCTCGGTGACGACGGTCCAGTTCGAGGGCGTGAGCGTGTTCGCGTTCTGACCGGCGATCCCGACGACTATCCGCGAGCCGGTGCCGCCCGCCGCGAGCGTCACGGTCGGAGTCGTCTGGTTGTTCCCGGAGTCGTTGAACTTACGAGCGAGCGCCTTGGCGACGACGGTCGTGAGCCACTCCGGGGGAACGTTGACGGTCGTCCGCAGGCCGATGACGTGGACACCGGTCATCGTGGAGGCCGCATCCGCCGGGCCGGGACGAACGGTGATCGGCGCCGAGGCTCCTGTCACCGCATCACGCGCTGCGAACAACGTGATCCGCCGGCGCGTTCCCGCGCTGGTTCCGTGGACGGTCGTGCCGCATTGCACCCACCCCGACGCTCCCCCCGATCCAGCGAGGATCGTCGGGACGTCCGGGTCGATCGTCTCGGAGGTGCCGGTGCCACGCTCGATCTCGACCCAGAGCAGACCGCCTTTCTGGTTGCCGAGCTGGAAGGATGCGGCGCTCACGTAGTCGGCGCCCGTGCGGTCGACGGAGTCGTACCAGTTCCCCCACGCCTCGATGGCGAGCGTGCTGTAGCTCGGTGGAGCCGGTGTGCCGGCGCTCCCAGGTGTGGATCCGCGCCACTCTCCATTCACCTGGTAGAACACGATCACGTCGAGCTGGCCCTCTTCCGTTGCGAGCTCAGGCTCGGCGCCGGTGAGCCAGGTGATCGCCGTGTCCCAGGTGATCGTCCATGGTGCCCCGGTCCCCTGAGTGACCTCGAAGATGAGCCCGGTTATCGGCTCCCCGGTGGTGTCGTTCAAGCTGACGTGGATGTCACCATCGATGGTCCGCTGGAAGACCGTCGCGATCTCCGCATCGAGTACGAGCACACCGGAGTCGATGTGCTCAGGTCCCGAGAGCGTTTCGAGCGTCGGGCCGGCCGGGCCTGTGGGGCCCGCAGGACCGGCGATCCCCTGCTGGCCGTCCACGCCGTCGGTCCCGTCGGAGACGAGGAGCTTCCAGTTCGCCGAGGGCGGGGCGGAGTTCGAGTGGCGCACGAGGCACAGGTAGACGCCACCGGTGGCCCGGACGGTGTCGCCTGGGTCATACGTAGTGCCGGAGACCCAGTCCGAGAGCCAGTTGAAGCCCGCAGCGGCACGGGACCAGTTCGCATTATTCGACGCCGGTGCGGAGTTCGAGTTCGACGTGACGCACGCCCAGAGCTGTCCGGCGTAGCTCACGAAGTCGACATACGTGGTGTTGTTCAGGTACGACGTTCCGGAGTTCCACGCGGCGAGGTAGCGCATCGACACGCCGGTCGGACCGGGGGACCCCTCGATCGCCGGATCGAGCGGCACCCACTTGCCGAGCGAGTCGTTCCAGAACCAGACGCCTCCATCCGGAGGCGGGGTGGTGTGGTCGAACTGGTTGTAGAAGGCGTGTAGCGCGTCATGGTGCTCCTGGTGCAGGGCGACATCGGGATGCGCGGCGTCATCCGCATATGAACTGTCGATATTGACGGGTAGGGTCGTCATCCATTGCCTCCTAGCCGGTTCGGAAGATGCTCACCTGGTCGATGAAGTGCGGGGTGATCTCGGCGTCGCTCACGGCTCGCAGCACCATCGCGACCGCGCCGACGGGTGCGCGTCCGGTCACCGTGAGGAGATTCCACGGTGCGGCCCGGCCCACGAAGCCGAGGTCCGGCACGTAGACGTAGATCACGGCACCGCTACGGCGGAAGGCCAGCGTCACCGGCGTGCTGCCGATGCTCGAGATGATCCCGCCAGCCCCGTCGACCCAATCGATCTCGAGATGGTTCAGGTAGCCGGTCGTCTTGCGGCCAGGTTCCTGCACCTGTGCCGAGGCGGCGATCACCGTATGGACCGTCGCCGTGTAGCGCCCTCCGGCGCTCACCGCTACCGGGTCGGTCTCGGCCGATATCTCATCCGGGTCGATCGGCAGCAGCGCGAGTGATCCCCGACCGCGCAGGACCGGCGGCACGAGCCACGATGGCCGGATGAAGTGCCCGGCGCTGCTGGGATGCGGTCCCGGATGCCACACCAGCCCCCCGAGCTCGTCGTCGGTCACCTCGCTCGAGAGCTTGATCGTGGTGTTCGGCCCGGCCTGCCACCCCAGGATCGTGGCTCCTTCGAAGCCGGACTGATCCGCGTCGAGCAGGTTCCGCCACGGAGCCCGGCTCAGCCACCAGATGATCCTCCAGCTCGTGCTGGTCGGAGCAGCGATCTCGATGCCCTCGATGAGGGACGTTTGAAAGACGCTGCGACCGTCCGGCAGCTCGACGGTGAGAGGGATCTTGTCCCACAGGTCGAGGCTCAGGACCTTGGCCCAGTCGACCGGCAGCATCGAGAGGTCGAGCATCTGCACGACGCGCTGGGGCTCGGAGTGCTTGGCGAGCTTGCGGGTGACGTGATCCTCCAGGTCCGTCTGCAGACCGAGGCAGTTGTCCTCGACCAAAGCACGCTGACCGAAGGTGCGGATCGAGTCCGTGTCCTGGAGCCTGACCGGGAACAGCGATGGATACGTCGGGTTCGCGATGATGTCGTTGAAGATCGAGGCCGAGTCGTAGACGAAGGCGACGTCGACGAACGGCTGGGTTGCCCGGTCGACGGTGATCGAGCGCTCCTCCGAGTTCACATCGGCGTCAGGCCCTCGATAGACATACCGACCGTCCCGTCCGACGAAGAAGTTCCCGCCGTCCGAGTTCGACACGAGCGAGATTGCATCCAGGGGAGAACCCGAGGAGACGACCAGGCTGACGAGATGCGTGCCCTCGGTCGCGAGGCTCTGGTCCCGATCGACGTCCAGCCTCGGCTCGCGAGGGGTGTAGGTGTCGGTGGTGTCCAGCGTGGCGGCGATCGCATCAGGCGCATAGCCGTACACGTCCACGCCGCTGAGTTGTCCCTGAGCGAGTGAGGCGAGCGCGTCGAGGGCCTGCACGGTCGCGACGGCATCGAACCCACGTTGCGGGTAGTCGTAGGTCCAGGCATCCGTGATGCCGTCGAACATCGATGTGTAGACATCGTCGGGACCCCCGCCCTGGGTGTCGGTGCCCCCCACATCGGAGCTGCCGCAGACGAACGGCGTCGTGTCGGTGCGCGTGAGGGCCGATATCCGCATACGCCGGCCGGGGATCACGAACGGGAAGAACGGCGAGAGGTAGTTCTCCGGGTCGAACGCTCCGTCGGAGTTGTCGAACGTGACCGTCGCGGTTCCGGTCTCGTTCCGATCGAGCGCCCGCTGTCGGCCCCTGGTGATGCTGAACCCCGACTCTCCTCGCACGAGAGCGCCGAGCTCGGTCCATTCCGGCGTGACTGGGTCACCGCGGATGTCGTTGACGAAGTCGATCTGCACCGACAGACGCGGCCCGAACGGTGGCGGGGCGGGCGGGGTGACGA
>JBOGVK010000136.1:0-10153 GCA_050692375.1 Actinomycetota bacterium | reverse complement strand
TGGTTGAAAGAGCAGGTATCGGTTGTGCGCGATGCCGATCGAAGCGCCCGTTGCCCGGGTCACGACCAGCTCGGCCGCGCCCACCAACTCGTCGGGCAAGACCCCGATGATCGTGACACTCGCGCCTCCGAGGAACCGCATAACCCCGCCCGGTCCGATGTGTCGTAGCCGCGCAGACGTCTGTCCCAAGATCCCCTGGCCGTCCTGGAGGTTCGCGACGATCGCCCGTGTCTCCGGCGGCAGGAACTTGGCGTACGCGCCCGGATCGATCGCCGCCGCATCGATCGGGATCATGTACGGAGCAGGCGGCTGATCGACCAGGGCCCCATCCTTGTCCGACGAGCTGGTCATCCACGTGTTGTCGGCGGCGACCACCGCGATCTGCCCGATCGTGGGAAGTCCGGCGATCTTGGCTCCGAATCCCGGTGGGAGCCCACCGGGCACCCAGGCCAGGTAGGCGTCCACGCTCGGTCCGGACTCCGGCTGGGGAGAGGCAGGCCCCGAGCTTGCGGCGGAGGGTGAAACGCTCCCACTGGTCGCGTCCGCGTGTCGACGCAACGAAACCAGCACCGTGCCCGTCACGAACACGGCGAGGAATGCGGAAACCCCGGCGATCACCGCCCGACGCTGCAACGACCACTCCCTCGCGCTCGACCCTCGGCCCGGCCGAGTCTAGGCGGCGTCGGCCATTGCCGCGAGGGAGTCCCCTGAAGAAGCCGTCTACCCGTGAGCGGCGGGATGCTCGAGGCGGTCGGCGAGACGTTCCGCGCGCTCGGCCGCCTGGACGGGTCTCCCCGCCGACACCTCTCCGGCGATGCGCAGCAACTCCCGTTCGACATCGGCTTGGAGTCGACCGGGTGACTGCCGAACCAGGGGATCCAGCCGTGCGACGGCGAGATCGAGGCGCGCCACGGCGGTGAAGGGGTCGCGCCGAGCGCGGTAGGCGCCGAGGGAGATGACCTGTCCCATAACGACACCGTAGACCCCGGGTCTGACACGTTCTCGGGAAACGGAGGTCTTTCGCCTCAGTTGATCGCCTCGGCCGTCCGCGTCAGTCGTGCCTCAGGGGGCGCTCAGGTCGACGATCCAGCTCCGCGAGGCCGTGATGGAGACGTTCCCGGCTCGATCCTGCACGTACACCTGGAACGTGTGGGCGCCGTCGGCCAATCCCGAGTACGAGACCGGCGTCGCACACGCGACGAACTCCGCGCCATCGAGGGAGCAGAAGAGTTGCCCCGGCTCGCTCTCCCAGACGTCGAACGCCGTCGAAGCGTCTGAGGTCACCGCACCGTCTTCGGGCGTTCCCGTGAGGATCAACCCCGGAGGGATCGTGTCGACGTCCCACCGGTAGATGAGAGCCTCTGAGCGATTCATGGCCGCGTCCAGGCCCCACACCGTCAGCCGATGCGGCCCATCCGCGAGTGGACCGAAGGTTTCGTTCGGGTCGCACGGCATCTCCGGTAGGTCGTCGAGCCTGCAGAGGAACACCGTCGCATCGTTCCTCGACCACAGGCGGAACACCGCAGTGGTGCTCGGCGTGAACCGGTCCGGGGAGCGGGCGATCCGGATCCCCGGCGGACCGAAGTCCACGGACCAGGTGAAGTTCGTGGAGGCTATGTTCCCCGGCGCGTCGGACGCGGTGACCCGAAGCGTGTGCGACCCCTTCGTGAGGCCGGTGACCGTGAACCGTCCATGCGAGCAATCGACCGCGGGGTGCCCGTCCAGGCGACACAGGATCGTTCCCTGGACGGCCTCGAGCGGAACGAACCGGAGGTCCGCGCTGCGAGAGGAGGTGGGGCTCAGCGGACCCTGCGCCATCTCGAAGCTCGGTCCGGTGGTGTCCACGTGGACGAGCGATTCCGCGGGTGGTGCACTCCAGCTCTGCGTGACCGGATCCTGCGCCCGAACCTCGAAGCTCCACCACCCTTCGGTGAGACCGGTGTAGGTGGCGACGGCATCCGACTGGCACGGCGCCCAGGCCCCCGCAGATCCGCCCCAGAGCGACAGTCGGCACTCGAGGTTCGCGCCGGCGACGGGGCTCGAGAACCCGAATGCGGCGCTTCCGCTCGACTGCGCCGAAGGCGGATGTGCGTCGATCGAAACGGCGGGACCACTCGATCGCACCGTGAAGCTCCGGGAGGCCGGGATGGGATCGACGTTACCGAGCTCGTCGGTCCCTACGACCTCGAAGACGTAGTCGCCGTCGGCCAGCCCGCCGATGATGTCGAACTCCCCGTCGCACGCGTGCCAGGCGTCGGGTTTTCCGTCCCGGATCAGCCGGCAGCGGTACGTGGAGAAGCGCGAAGGGGAGAAGAACGTGAACGCCGCGATCCGCGACGTCGGATCACCCGTCGGCCAGGGGCCGGTCACGATCGTCGTCGCCGGGTTCGGCCCGAGCAGGCCTGTGAGCTTCGCCTCCATCGACGCGACCGTTGCACCCAAGCCCGAGGCCCCGAACAGGTTGTCGAGCTCGGCGGGGTCCGTCTCGAGGTCGAAGAGCTGCCGGTCTCCGTTGTCGTATCGGACGTACGTGTATCGCGACGTCACGACGCCCACGTATCCGCCCGCGCGCGACTGATGCGCGTAGAAGGACAGACCGGAGCACGGCACCGATCCGAAGCTGACCCCATGGCAATGCTCGATCAGGAGTGCGGATCGCACGCTTCGTGCCGAGCCATCCAGCAGAGGAACGAGCGAGCGGCCGTCGGCTTGCCAAGGGAACCCGGCCAACTCCGCCAGCGTGGGCGCGATGTCCACGTTGGACACCAAGGTCTGGGACACGAAGGCGTCGGTCGTTGACACCATCGCCGGGTACCGGATCACCATCGGCACGCGGACGGACTCTTCGTAGGCGTCGGTCTTGCCGAACCGCCGATGCTCGCCGAACAGGAACCCGTTGTCGGAGAGGTAGATGACGATCGTGTTCTGCGCTCGATCGCCGAGACCGTCCAGGATGGTCCCGACCGAGTCGTCCAGCGATCGAACCCCATGTGCCATCTTCGTGAAGCGACCGTCGGCGGCGGCGATCTCACCCTGAGTGAGCGGCGGCCGGCGCTCGTACACAGGAGCGGAGTCCACCAACGTGTTCTCGTCGAAGGACGGCGCGCGCGGAGGCGTCACCGGCATGTCGTCGTACCGCGGGTCGTCGGAGGGCAGATGCGGTGTGGTCGGCGAGTACATAGCGAAGAACGGCTGGTCCCTCGGCGTCGCGTCGATGAAGTCCACGACCTGGCTCGCAAGGATGTCCGTCTGGTAGCCCGTGTACTGGTGCCATGTGCCGTTCTCGTTGATGAGGGGATTGATCATGGAATAGGTCGAGGGCTCGGGCGTGCCGACACACGCCCACCGGTCGAACTCTGCACGCGGGGCGCACGGCCAACTGTTCAGGTACTTGCCCGCGAGCATCGTGTGATACCCCACGTCGTGCAGCGCCTGAACGATCGTCGGACGGTTGAGCGGGACGGTGTTCGTGTCGACGCCCGTGTGATGCTCGTACAGCCCCGTCAGGATCTGGGACCGCGACGGACAGCAGAGCGAGGTGTTCACGTACGCGCGTTTGAATAGCACACCCTGGTCGACCAGGTCCGAGAACACGGCAGGCATGAGTGACGGCGAGAAGTCGGACCACGCCTGGTCGTCGCTGATGAGCACCAGGATGTTCGGGCGCGCATCTGCGACCCGTGCGACGAACGGGCGGCCTTCGGCGGGGATCGTGGCGGACGGAGGTACGGCCGCGAGCGCCAAGGCGCAGCAGATCACCATCGCCGATCGTCGCTTCACGGCACCGAGTCTCCGGGGGCTTGTCGGGCGCGTCAACCACGACCCGGAAAAGGATCTCATCCCGAGCTGTAACGGATCGGCGCACCCCTACGACAGAGGTCCAAGTTCGAGACCTTAGGGAAGGGGTGCACCATGAACAAGGAAAGCAGTGGGGGCATGACGGCGGGAGCCGTCTACGTTCAGACGAATGAGCCCGACAACCACGTCCTCGGGTTCACGCGCGCAGCAGATGGCGCGTTGACGCCGGCCGGAAGCACGGCGACCGGTGGGAAGGGCGACGGCGTCGCCCACCTGACATCGCAGGGCTCGGTCATCCTGACGCAGGACGGGCAACACCTGCTCGTGACGAACGCCGCGAGCGACGACCTCAGCGTGTTCACCGTGGGGATGAGCGGCCTCAGTGTCGTCGACGTGGTGGCGACCGGCGCTCAGCCGAAGAGCGTGACCGAGCACGCGGGTCTGGTGTACGTGCTCAACACGGGAACGCCCGGCGTGACCGGTTTCCGTTTCATCGACGGACGGCTCGCGCCGATCGCCGGCTCGGAGCGAGTGCTCGCGATGAACGCGGATCCCGCGCAGGTCGGATTCTCGCCTGACGGGTCGACGTTGATCGTGACCCAGCGTGGCACCGACTCGATCACGTCGTTCGCGGTCGGGATGGACGGGCTCCTGGGCGAGCCGCAGTCGCATCCGTCGTCGGGACCGACGCCGTACGGCTTCGCGTTCGCGAGCGACGGCACGCTCGTCGTCACCGAGGCGTTCCGGGCGGAGAAGGGTGCCGCGGCCGCATCGACGTATTCGGTCGCGAGCGGATCGGTGACGCCGATCTCCACCTCCGTAGGCAACGGTCGCAGCGAGATCTGCTGGGCCGTCGTCTCCAAGGACGATCGCCACGTGTTCACGACGAACTTCGCCGATGGTGCCGTGTCGCGCTACGGGATCGACCTGGACGGCTTCCTTTCATTGGAGGACGCCGTCGCGGGCACCGCGGTCGAGGGGGTGACCGGTCTTCGTGACGAGGACCTGACCGTCGACGGCCGGTTCCTCTACGCGATCGACGCCGACGGCGGCTGGATCTACGGCTGGTCCGTGGGCGATGCCGGCGAGCTCTCGGCCATCGGTTCGTGGGAGGGCATCCCCGCCTCGGTGGCCGGCCTGGCAGCGAGCTGAGGACGACCGTGCGCCTCGAGCCGCTGTACCGCGTGACGTTCACTACTCCGGAGAGCTGGAGCGTGGAGTTCGAGGGCACGACCGGGACCGAGGGACAGAGTTTCCTGCTCGCTGAGGGGCGCTCCGAGGGGCGCCTCTCAGCGCGGTACCGGGCGGCCAACTACCCGCGCCGTCGTACCGACGGCGCGCTCGTTCCCGCGTTCCGCGGCGCGCTCGAGACCGATGACGGCGCGACGATCCTCTTCAGCTGGGACGGCCTCGCGCGCCTGGATCCCACCGGGATGCGACAGTTGGTCGGGAGCATCACGCATGTGACCGACGACGAGCGCTACACCTGGTTGAACGATCGCGTCGGCGCCGTCGAAGGCGAGGTCCGTCCGCGCGACGGCGGCGGGTTCGACGTCGTCTTCGAGGTGTCGGAGCTCGTGTGGGAGCCGATCAGCTGATCACGAACGGCTAAGCTCTTGCGCCGTGAGCGAACCCGACGTCCTGGCTTCCCCGGAGGATCTGGCGCTCGTGGCGCTCCTGCAAGCCGGCGACGAGGTCGCGTTCATGATGCTCGTCGAGCAGCATCAGGGCCCGATGCTCCGGATCGCGCGGATGTACGTCTCGACCCAGGCCGTGGCCGAAGAGGTCGTGCAGGACGCGTGGGTGGGCATCCTGAAGGGGCTCGGTCAATTTCAAGGACGTTCGTCGCTCCGGACGTGGATGTACCGGATCCTCGCGAACATCGCGAAGACCCGTGGCCAGCGCGAGGGTCGGAGCCTGCCGTTCTCCTCGCTCGTTTCCGACGACGACGCGGCGCCGGCCGTCGCCGACTCGTGGTTCCAATCATCGGGCGACCGGTCGCCCGATCATTGGTCGAGCCTGCCGAACGACTGGCGGGGGATCCCCGAGGATCGGCTGCTGGCTACGGAGACGCTCCGCGTGATCGGGCAGGCCATCGAGGGGTTGCCGACGACGCAGGCCGAAGTCATCCGCCTCCGCGACGTGCTGGGATGGAGCTCCGAAGAGGTGCGTAACGCCCTGGACGTTTCGGAGACCAATCAGCGGGTGTTGTTGCACCGGGCGCGCTCGCGCGTGCGTCGCGCCGTCGACGAGTACTTGGAGCAGACCGGATGATTGAACAGGAGCTGACCTGCAAGGAGGTGGTCGAGATCGTGAACGACTACCTCGAAGGCGCGATGTCTCCGCACGATCGCGAACGCTTCGATCGACACCTGTCCACATGCGATGGCTGCACCAACTACCTGGCGCAGATGCGCGAAACGATCCGGCTCACCGGCATGCTCAGCGAGGACCAGGTCCCGATCTCGCAGCGAGAACGCCTCCGCGAGGCGTTCCGCGATTGGAAGACCGGCTGAGCCTCAGGTCTGCTCTGACTCCCACCACGTGCGGAGGGGGGCGTCGTCGTCGCTCGGCATCCAATGCCCGATCGCGCTCGATCCCGATCCCAGGAGCTGTGCGCGGATCGGCGTGATCATCCCGAACAGCTCGGGCGGGATCTGGATCTCGTCGCGCGCGCGAACCCATCGATAGGTGTAGGCGAAGAAGAGCGCCTTGCGCGTGATCGACGAGCGGTTGTCACCGCGCATGTGCCATAAGCGCCGATCGAAGAGCACCGCGGTTCCCGGTCTGGCGAGGACGGGCACCGCTCCGGCCAGATCGTTGCGGTCATCGGCGGGCCGATCGATCGCGTCGCGCGTGTGCGACCCGGGCAGCACGGAGAAGTTCCCCCGTCCCGGCTCGCTCACGTCGGTGAGGAAGTACGCGACCTTCACGGACAAGCGCGGTCTCGGGTGCGTCTCCAAGTCACGGTTCTGCACGCCGCCGTCCTGATGCCACATCCACTTCTGCGTCGCCGCCCCGGCCGCCGGCGGATGGACGTCCAGGTGGCAGTGGTAGAGGAAGATGTTCCATCCGAGCAGGTCGACGATCAGCCGCAGGACGGGCTCGTGATCTAGGAGTTCTACGAAGAGTGGATCTAGTCCCACCGACGCCAGCAGGTGCAACGGTTCGGCCCCCGCGATCGGGGGAGTGTCGCGGTGCGCCGCCCAGACGCGGTCGACGGCCTCGATCAGCCGTGCGACGTGCTCGGGTGCGAGCGCGTCCTCCACCACGAGGTAGCCATCCCGCTCGAACCGTTCCCGCTGGTCGTTCGTGAGTCCGATGCGTTGAGCTGCTCGGAGCGCCATGGAGTCCCCCTCGCGTCTCGATGGTCATGCTTCCGACGCGGACTACAGACCGGTCGAGCGTGGCAAGGGTTCCGTGATCATTCGGCTACCACGGCGTACAAGTGCCATCCACCGGGTACGCCCTTCAACTCGTGCTCGCCTCTGTCAACGAACGCGAGACCGGAGCCAGCCACAAGATCTCGTACCGTTCGCGAAACCAGCACTTCGGAAGGGGCGGCCAGGGACGCGATCCGGGCGCCGATCGCCACCGTGATCCCCGCCACCTTGCCGTCGGTGATGTCGCACTCACCGGTGTGCAGGCCGGCTCGGATCTCGATCCCCATCGAGCGGACCCCGTCGACGATGGTCTGCGCGCAGCGGATCGCGCGCGCGGGTCCATCGAACGCGGCGAAGAACCCGTCGCCCGCCGTGTCCATCTCGCGCCCACGCCACCGCGCCAGCACACCTCGGACGAATCCGTGATGACGTTCGATCAACTCGTGCCAGGCGCGATCGCCGCGATCCGCCGCCAGCTCGGTCGACCCGACGATGTCGGTGAACAAGACCGTTTCGAGCACCCGGTCCAGGTCGGACTCCTCCTCCTTGACGCGAGAGACGAAGCGGCCGATCTCGGCGAGGAACGGCTCGCGATCCGCCATCACCACGGGCGCCGGACTGTGGATGCGGGTGAAGAGCGCGCCCGGGATCTGGCTAGCCATCGCCTCCGACTCCTCGGCGGCGGGGTCGCTCGCGAGAACCAGCGTCGGGACGTGGATCGCCGGCAGCAGTTCCCGCACGTCCATATCGTGATACATGCGCAGGAGCGAAGCGGCTGCCGCTGGACTTGCCGACAGTCGCATGGAGCTCGCCCACCAGTCGATCAGCGCATCGTCCTCCGCTCGCTGAGGGGTTGTATTTCGGACGATCTCGGCCGCGTACTCACGGGAGCCCCACCGCGTCTCTGCAGCCACCAGGTCCGCCTGGAACTCCTCGGGGGTCATCCCCCACGGGTAGTCCGGCGCCCATGCCACACGGGGGCCGGTGTTATTGAGGATCAGGGCTCTGGTTCGCCCCGGATACGTTGCAGCGAACATGCAACAGAGTGGCCCGCCGTCCGCGAAGGCCACCAAGATCGCGCGCTCGGAGTCCACGGCATCCATGACCGCGCGCAGATCGTCGATCCGCTCCTCCAGCGTCGGAAGCCGATCTTCGCGCACGCCGTCCGACAGCCCGGTTCCACGTGCGTCGAACATGATGAGGCGTCCCACTTCTGCGAGGAACCGACGCTGACCCGCGTAGCCCGGCTCGGTCCAATCGTGGTCGAGGTTGGAGAAGTAGGTCGCGACGGGAACGATGTCCGTCGGTCCGTCGCCAAGTGTCTGATACGCGATGTGATACCCGTCTGCGGTCTTCGCGTACCGGGTCTCGGGGATCACGCCACATAGTCTCCAGCGCGCCGGCGGCGATGTGCAACCTGATCCCGGCTCTGCGATGGGGTATGGAAAGCGACCCTGCACGCCGCAAGGGCTAGGTCACCGCCGCGAGCCGCCGGTACTCGAAATGATTTCCGTCGGGGACGATGAAGGTGCCACCCCAGATGAAGCCCCAGCGCTCCAGCGTTCGCACGAGACGTGGATCTTGGTGCGGCGGCGCGCCGTAGGCATTCCCCGGGAAGTTGCAGTCGAACGCGATGCCCCACGTGTGGTGCGAGAGCATCGATGTGGGATCGCGGTTCACGAACTTCGGCGCGAAGCATCCGTCATACGAATGGATCAACCCGCCGAGTCCGCGTCGCTGCAACGCCGTCATCGCTCCGCGGAGCTGCGGGATCAGCGCGCGGTTGCACGTCACGCGCCCGAGCAGCGGAACCGTTGTCGTCACGATGTTCGCGCGCACCCATGCAGGGTCGACGTCTAAGTAGCCGGGACGGCCCGGTGACGGACGCGCCGTGAACTCGCCGAACAACGTCTTGATCATCACGGGCGGTAGCACCGCGTCGCCGGCGCGGAAGTAAGGCGTCTCGCCCGGCGCACGCACGCGCACCTTGCGATAGATCCCGAGGTCCGCGGGCAGCAACGGGCGCAGTCGCCGCTCCAACTCGCGCGACGAAACCGTTCCGCCGTCGTGCGGTTGCATCAACAGGTAGCGCTCGCGATGGACGCCGATGGTCGCGCCGGTCGCCTTGGAGACGAGCAGCTCCGATGCGCCGACCAGCTCGTCGGGGAGCACGGCGACGATCCGCACGCGCGTCCCGCCCTGGAACAGCAACTCGGCGCCCGGCCCCAGTCCCCGCAGCGCGGCTGACGTCGCACCGAGCACGCCCTGTCCGTCTGCGAGTGCGGCGACGATCGCGCCGTCGGGCGGCGGCAGGAACGCGGCGAACGAGCGCGGCGACACGGCCGCCGCGTCGATCGGGATCGCGTACGGCCGCGTCGGGTGATCGACGAGCGCACCGTCCGAGGACCACGACCGGGTCATCCAGACGTTGTCCTCGGCGACGGCCGTGACCCGGTCGATCGAGGACAGCGCCGCGACCGCGTTCGAGAAGCCGGACGGGAGTCCATCCGGGACCCAGGCCAGGAACGTCGTCGGCGCTTCGGTCCGGCCGGTCACGGCGGGGGCGGCCGGGCTCGATCCGCTCGGCTCGATGAGCTGCTGGCCGCGGCTCTGCACGGCGAGCGTGAGCGTCCCGCCGACGACGAGGCCGACCACGAGCCCCGAGATCACGTACAGCCATCTCCTCATGGAGCGACGCCTCCGACGCCGATCTGCGATGCGAGCTGCAACATGGCGTTCAGACCGAGCGACCCCTGCAACGAGACGTACACGCCATCCCGGATCCATTCGAGCTGACCGCGGTCCGGCGTCCAACGCGCGCTCGTCCCGCCTAGATCGACCAAGAATTGCAGCGCCGACGACGCGGACGGGAGTGCGACGCCGGCCTGAACGTGCAGCACGAGCGGCCCGCCGGCCGTGTCGGTCTCGCGTTGGCGGTAGACGAAGCTCACGCCCGTCGGTCCCGACCTATC
>JBOGVK010000135.1:0-3767 GCA_050692375.1 Actinomycetota bacterium | reverse complement strand
CCGGAACGTGTAGTTGATCTCGACCGAGGACAGCTGCGACGAGTAGTACGAGAGCATCTCGCGGTTCTTCAGGCCCTCCGGGTAGAAGACGTCGTGCTTCCACTCGTCATAGGAGAACCCCGACGTGCCCAGATAGAACGACCCGCTCACGATGGCATGATGGCAGAGTGACGACGCCGGAGGAACACCTGAGCATCGAGCAGGGTCGCGTGCGCGTCTCGGGCATCTACGCGCGACCTCCGAAACCGGCGGCGACCCTCGTCGTGGCCCACGGTGCCGGCTCCGGCATGGATCATCCATTCCTGGTGGGGTTCACCCGGGCGATGAACGACCTGGGGTTCGCGACGCTCCGGTTCAACTTCGTCTACATCGAGAACGGTCGCCGCGCGCCGGATCCCGCGCCGTTCCTCGAGGAGACGTGGCGCGCAGCCTTCGCGGCGGCATCCGACCGCGCGAAGAGCGAGCCGGTCTGGGCGGGCGGGAAGTCGCTTGGCGGCCGGATCGCCTCGATGGTTGTGGCGAACGGCATGCCGGCAACGGGTCTCGTATTCCTGGGCTATCCGCTGCACCCGCCCGGCAAGCCGGAGCGGATCCGCGATGAGCACCTCTACCGCATCGAGATCCCGATGCTCTTCCTGGAGGGCACGCGCGACCCGTTCGCGACGCCGGAGCTGTTACAGGGAGTGATCGCCAAGCTCGGCAAGCGCGCCTCGCTCGTGTCGATCGAGGGCGGGGATCACTCGTTCAATGTTCGCAGCGCGAAGCGCGACGCGCGTGAGGTCGGCGCCGGCCTCGCCGAGCCGGCCGCGGCGTTCATCCGCGAACGGAGCAACTGATGCCGCGCAAGAATCGTCGCAACCCGGAGTTCTTCCAGGCGCCCGAGGCGCCGCTGGCCCGAGCCGACGCGCCGCTCTGGGCGCAAGTTCCAGGCTTCGACGTTCGCCATGTGGGCGGTCAGAAGGAGTACCGCTGTCCGGGCTGCGACCACATCGTGCGTGACGGCGTCTGGCACCTGGTCATCGTCCCCGAGGGCGACGCCGACGCTAGGCGTCACTGGCACACGGAGTGCTGGCGGCGGGAGCTCAAGCGCCTCGGCCGCTATCGGGGACCCCAACCTGGGATGTGAGTCGGTGTCGCGGTCTACGATGCCCGACATGGAGTCCGCGCCCCAGACTGACGCCCGTTGCTGCACGCCAACAGAGTCGAAGCGCCTGCCGTGCGACCTCTGCGGGACGCCGATGGAACCGGAGCACGCCCACTACAAGTGCCCGGCGTGTCACTACATCCTTCCCTGCTGCGGCTGGTAACTCTGGGCGTGTCAGAGGGCTGATGAAGCGTCGAGCCGGGGTACGACGGCTCGGAGGATCTTCACCGCGATGTCCTCCTCGTAGAGGATCTTGTGGAACTCGCTCCGTCCCAAGAGGAAGCAACGCATGGGCTTCACGGCCTTCACCGTCGCCGTGCGTGGGCTCCTCTCGATGAGCGTTCGAAGGAGCGCGATCTCACCGAAGTAGTCGCCCTTACCAAGCGATCCGATCTTTCGTCCGCCGCGTCTGACGTCGGCGGCACCGTCGAGGATGACGAAGAAATCGTCGGCCAGATCGCCTTGCTCGCAGAGGGCCTGACCTGGCTCGTACGTCTGTTCCCAACCGCTCGTGGCGACGTGCTTGAGCTGACGGCGTGAACAACTGCTGAATAACGGGACCGCCTGCAGCCTGGAGATCGTCTCGGCTTGGCTCATCGCTTCCGAACCCTAGCAGGGGCACCTGGCGACGCGGAAGGGGACAGCCTACGCTTCGCTCGTGAAGGTCTGTCGGAAGTGCGGACGAGAGAATCCGGACGAAGCCCATTTCTGCATGGCCTGCGCGGCCGGCCTCCCTGACGGCGCGCTCCCGAGCCGCGATATCCGGAAGACCGTGACCGTCATCTTTTGCGACGTGACCGGCTCGACCGCGTTGGGAGAGCGTCTCGACCCGGAGTCGCTCCGCCATCTCATGGGTCGCTACTTCGAGGAGATGAGAACGGTGATCGAACGTCACGGTGGCCTCGTGGAGAAGTTCATCGGCGACGCGGTGATGGCCGCTTTCGGTGTCCCGGTACTCCACGAGGACGACGCCCTCCGCGCGGTCCGTGCAGCGTCCGAGATGCGTCATGCGCTCGTCGCGCTGAACGAAGAGTTTCAACGGGTCCGAGGCGTCTCCATCGAAACTCGCATCGGCGTGAACACCGGCGAAGTGCTGGTCGGCGACCCCTCGCCGGAGCGCGGTCGTGTGACGGGCGACGCCGTGAACACGGCCGCTCGGCTGGAACAGGCAGCAGAGCCGGGCGAGATCCTGATCGGTCAAGAGACCTACCGGCTCGTTCGGGAAGCGGTCGAGGCCGAACCCGGGGAGTTGCTCTCCGTGAAGGGCAAATCCGAGCTGGTCCCGACCTTCAAGCTTCTCGACGTCCGGCCGGTCACCGACGCCCCCTCGCGCCGCCTGGACGCTCACCTCGTCGGCCGCGAACGACCGGCAGCCATGCTCGTTCAGTCGTTCGAGGCGGCCGTTGCTGACAACGCCTGCCATCTCTTCACCGTGCTTGGCGCCGCTGGGGTCGGGAAGTCCCGGCTCGTGGAAGAGTTCATCGCAAGGCTGGGAGAAGGGTCGATGGTCATGCGAGGCCGGTGTCTCCCCTACGGGGAAGGCATCACGTTCTGGCCGGTTGTCGAGGCCGTTCGAGAAGTGGCCGGCATATCGGACGACGATCCGCCGAGCGAGGCACGCGGGAAGATCGCGGCGCTCGTCGACGACGAAGAGCACGCCGATAGGATCACCGACGGTGTGGGGACGGCCCTCGGGCTTTCCGGGCTCGTGACCGCCCCAGACGAGATCCTTTGGTCGATCAGGAAGCTGTTCGAAGCGATCGCCCGCCGCGGTCCGCTCGTGATCGTGTTCGACGACCTCCACTGGGGCGAGCCGACGTTTCTCGATCTCGTCGAGCACATCGCCAACTGGTCGAGGGAGGCCCCGATCTTCCTCCTGTGCATGGCGCGACAGGATCTGTTGGACAAGCGGGCGACCTGGGGTGGCGGAACGTTGAACGCGACGACGATCCACCTCGAGCCGCTCTCGGTCGTCGAGAGCGAACAGCTCGTCGACCGCCTGCTCGGGCGTGCGGAACTCGCCGCGGAGGCGCGAAGACGGATCGCGGAGGCGGCAGACGGAAACCCGCTGTTCGTCGAGGAGATGATCTCGATGCTGATCGACGAAGGGACGTTGTTCCTCGACGACGGTCGCTGGCGCGCGTCGAGCGATCTCTCATCGGTTCCGGTTCCTCCGTCGATCCAAGCGTTGCTGGCTGCCCGACTCGACCAGCTCGGCGACGAAGAGCGGGCCGTGGCAGAGCGCGCATCGATCGAAGGGCGGGTGTTCCACCGGGCTGCGATCCTGGCGATCGGCCCCGGGCACGGCGCCGATGGGGTCGACCGACCGCTCGCCGCCCTGATGCGACGTGAGCTGATCCGACCCGACCGATCGAGCTTCGTGGGAGATGAGGCGTTCCGATTCCGTCACGTCTTGATCCGCGACGCCGCCTATAACTCGATGCCCAAGGACACACGAGCGAACCTGCATGAGCGATTCGCCGGGTGGCTCGAGGTTGCAGTCGGTGATCGTATCCAGGAGTACGAGGAGATCCTGGCGTACCACCTTGAGCAGGCCTATCGATATCGAGAGGAGCTCGGTCCCGTAGGTGACTCCGACGGAGAGCTCGCGGCACGGGCGGCC
>JBOGVK010000134.1:0-6070 GCA_050692375.1 Actinomycetota bacterium | reverse complement strand
GTCGGACCCTGGTCCGGCCCTCCGCGGACCCCCTCTTCGCGGATCCCCCAAGAAGAATGGGGGAAGCGTCAGGTCAGCCGCGAGATCAGCTGCGGGACGGCAGGTTCTCGATCGACACCGGCTGCATCGGATCGGCGGGCTCGAATCCCAGGATCTGCGCGTAGAACGAAAGCTCCGCCTCGGCGGCGGCGCGGATCGAGTCGGCTCTGCGGAACCCGTGCTGTTCGCCTTCGAACAGGAGGTAGGCGTAGGGGAGGCCCTTCGCCTTCAGCGCCTCGACCATAATCTCCGACTGCGCTGGAGGCACGACCTCGTCCTCGTCACCCTGGAGCAAGATCATCGGGCACGAGATCCGGTCGACGAAGTGGATCGGCGAGCGCGCACGGTAGAGATCGGCCGCCTCCGGGTACGGGCCGATCAACGTGTGCTCGTACTGCGACTCGAACTTGTGCGTTCCCCCCGGAGCGGCGAACGGTTCCAGGTCTGAGATCCCGAAGTAGCTCGCCCCCGCCGCGAAATCGTCGTGGAACGTCAACGCGCAAAGCGTCGTGTAGCCGCCCGCACTGCCACCGCGGATCAAGAGACGATCGCCGTCGGCCTCGCCTCGTTCCACGAGCGCCTTCGCGGCGTTGATGCAGTCCACGGTGTCGGTGACCCCCCACGTTCCATTCAACCGTTTGCGGTACTCGCGGCCGTAGCCCGTGCTGCCGCCGTAGTTGACATCGACCACGGCGAATCCCCGACTCGTCCAGAACTGGACGTCGGGATCGTAGATGGCGGTGACCGCCGACGTCGGGCCGCCGTGGCTCATGACGATGAGCGGTGGCCGCTCGTTCTCGGGAGCCCGGAAGTCCGCGTTCGCCGGCGGGTAGTGCAGCGCATGCGAGGTCGACCCGTCTTCGGTGGTGAAGTCGATAGGCCTCGCGATCGATATGAAGCCGGGATCGATGCTCAGCCGGTCGCTCTCACGCAGGACGTCGATGGAGCGGGTTGCGAGGTCGAGCGATACCACCTGCTCCGGGATCGTCGGAGCCCCACCGATGAACACGATCCGCTGGCCCTCGGCCGCGATCACCGGGTAGCCGATCGCGGTATGCGGAAGATCCAGATCGAGCAGCTCGCCGGTCTCGCCATCCAGGATGCCGACGTGCTGCGTCCCACCGCTGGTGTAGATGCAGGCGACCCTCCCGTCGTCCAGGAACGCATACGTCGATCCCCCGAACACCCAGTGCGGCCAGCCGAATTCCGCCTCAGCCGGATAGACCGGCTCCGAGGCGCCGCCCCGCTCCCGGTAGAGGTTCCACCACCCCGTCCGGTCACTCACGAAATGGAGCTCGCCCGACGGACTCCAACCCGGTTGCCAGATCGATTCCTCCCCGTCGACGCCGGCCACGTGGCGTTCACCGGAGAGCGAGCCGTCCGGCGCCAGGTCCGCCACCCAGAGCTCGCAACCGTCCCACGGCATCCACGGCACGTTCCATGAGAGCCACGCCAGGTGCTCGCCGTCGGGGGAGATCCGCGGAGTGGCATAGAAGTCCCGACCCGCCGCGATGGTACGAGGCTCACTCGAGCCGTCGGCGGAGAGCACAACCAACTCGTTCACCACGTCATCCTTCTCGTGGCGCTCGCGGACGCACACGATGCGCGATCCGTCTGCCGTCGCTCGTCCGTCGGCGTATCGGTGCCGTCCATCGGTGTCCGCGGTGATCGCTTCCGGCTGGCCCCCGGGTTGCTGCCGGTAGAGCCGCTGATCCTCGAAGTTCGAGAAGAACGCCACGCCTCGATGCACCAGGGAGGAACCACCGCCGTATTCGTGGACCGTCGTCCTGACGTTGAATCCGGTGGGCGTCACGTCGACCGGCTCGGCGCCGGGGTCGAGTCGGACCACCACGGCCCGTCCGCCGTCCGAGGGCCGGCCCTCGCTCCAGTACACGACGCCGTCTTCGATCCACGGCAAGAAGAGACGAACCGAGGACGCGACGAGCATCTCGGCGGTGAGTGGTGAACGCCAGGTGCCGTACGGCGCAACGATCGGTTCGCTCACATGGGTCTCCTTCCGACGATCACCCGGGTCACCTTGAGGTCTCCGCCCTTCGTGCTCTTCACGTCGCGGAATCCGCCGCGCCGGTAGATCGGCATCACGTCTTTCGCTCGGTCGGGATCGACCTCCATCAGCAGCCATCCGCCTTTCCCTAGCCACGCCGGGGCTTCCTCGACCGCCCTGCGGATCAAGCCCAAGCCGTCGTCGCTTCGATCCGTCAGGGTGTGCGTCGGCTCCCACTTGCGGATCTCGTCCGGCAGGTCGTCCAGCTCGCCGTTCGCCACATAGGGGGGGTGGAGCGTGATCACATCCACGGTTCCGCGGAGCTTCCTCGGCAGGGCGCCGAACAGGTCGCCCTGACGGAAGTGCGCTCGCAGACCCAGCCGCTTCGCGTTCCGCCGGGCGAGCTCCACCGCGTCGTCGGCGAGGTCGGTGCCGTACACGGCCGCCTTCGGCACCTCGTTCGCAACGGCCAGCGCGATCGTGCCCCCACCGGTGGCCAGGTCGACGGCGACCGGCGCCTTGCGACGGCGGAGCCGGCGCACGGCTTGCTCTGCCAGGAACTCGGAGGAGTCCCTCGGAACGAACACGCCGGGCTCCGCCAGGAGCTCGAGGCCACGGAACTCGGCATAGCCCTTGATGAGCGGGATGGGCTCGCCGGTTGCCCTGCGGACGATCATCTCCTCGAACCGGCGGCGCGCTTTCGCGGGAACGGCATCGCCAGGCTCGGACTCACGGCCGAGGACGTGGATCAGCAGATCCTCCGCCTCCCAACGCTCGCGGTGCTTCTGCCAGTGGTCGATGGAAGGCGACGCCTTCAGCGTCTTCACCGCTTGATCGAGCAGCTTGCGGGCGTTCACGGGCACGCATCGTACCGGGTCGCCGTCGCTACACTCGTCGCACATGCCACGTACGACGAGCGACAAGCCCGCCGAGAAGCCCTCCGCTGCCAAACCGCGGAAGCCTCGAGCGCGCAAAGCCTCGGGCTCCGACAGCGAGGTGCGGCTGACCGGCGATCGTCTGGTCGTGCGGGTCCCCGAGAACGGCGAGCGGAAGTCCTCGGGCGGCCTGTTGATCCCGGCGACCGCCATGCCTGCGCCCAAGCACCTCTCATGGGCCGAGGTGCAGCTCGTCGGCCCCGATGTGCGCGTCGCGAAGCTGGGCGACCGGGTGCTCTTCCTGCCGTCGTCCGGCCTGGAGGTCGAGCTCGATGGCGAGGAGCTCGTGCTCCTGCGTGAACGCGACGTGCAGGCCGTGGCATCGCCACCCGCGGCCAAGGCCGAGCGCCAGCCAGGCCAATACCTCTAGGCGGGGACGAAGCTCAGCCGAACCGTCCGGGAGTTGTTCTCCCGATTGGGATCGACGACCACGACCGACTGCCACGTGCCGAGGGCCACGTCGCCCTGGATCACGGGGATCACGAGGGACGGCGACACGAACACCGGCAACAGGTGATCGCCGCCGTGCCCGGTCGGTCCGTGCTCGTGCGCGTAGCGATCGTCGCGCGGCAGCAGACGTTCGAGCGCTTCGTCGAGGTCGGCCTCGGATCCCGACCCGGTCTCCATCAGCGCGACGCCGGCCGTCGCGTGTGGAACGAAGACGTGCAGGAGGCCGTCGGCTCCGACATCCAAGGCGAACGAGCGAACGCGTGCGGTGATGTCCGTGACCCGGCGGCCTCCCGTGTCGATCTCGAACTCGATAGAACGCACGTCAGGATGTCGTGCTTCCGCCTCCCATATCCCCCGGCGTTTCCGTGGGAGGAGGCGTCATCGGCTCGGTCATGGGCGGCGCATCCATGGGCGGCGCATCCATGGGCGGAGGAGGTGGAGAAACAGGCGCGGCCATCGAGCCCGCGACGCTGGACGTCCCGAACCCTGAGTCCGACATCGGCGGCGGCACGCCCCCGCCCGGCATGCCTTCCATCGCCGGCTGGACGGTCGGCTTCATCAGCAGCATCAGCCCGCCGAGGATCGCCAACACCCCTCCGGCGATGCAGAGCCAGATCCCGATCTCGAGCGTGACCTTGAACACGGTGTCCAGGATGTTCGGGTCGATGCCTGCTGCCGCGAATGTCGGACCCGCAGCGCTTTTCGCGTCCGCGACGGCGTTGCCCTTGGTCACAACGACCTTCAAAGCCACCAACGCGCCGACCCCACCGGCGACGACCGCCACCATACCCAGCGTCTTCCAGAGCTCCCGCCTCGCGAAGGCGGCGACCGCTACAACCAAGGCAACGACGCCGCAAGCAAGCGCAACCTTCCCTTCCCATCCAGTGGTGCCTGCGAACGTCTTTGACGTCTGGCCGACGGCCCCAGCAAGTGCAGAAGGATCGACCCCGATCGCCTTCGCGAAGGCATCGATGTCGATCGCCACCTTTCCCCAGGTCAAGACAGCCGCGATGGCCATCACGAGACCGCCGACGGCCGTGAGGATCACGCCGGTGGGCGCGCCAGAATCACCATCCATGAGAGCCCTCCCCTCGATATTGACGCGAGTGTTCCACCCGCAAGACGTGGTTGCACGTCTATCCGGAACGAGTCGTCTACGCGACCGAACCCTCGGCCAGCACTTCGGTGTGCTCCGCTTCCTCGAAGGCGCCGAACCCCAAGCGCCAGGCGAACGTCGGCCACCGGTAGTCGACGATGCCTTCCGCCGGCCGGTACGAACCGGTGTAAAGCGTGCCGAACCCGCTGTCGTAGGACGTGCTGAAGAGCGGCGCACGCAAGAACGCGTCCTCGAACGACGCGCGGGTCGTGTCGGGATCGTCGAGGAGTTGAAGGATCCAGCGCTCTCGCTCGATCGTGCGCGTGGCCCGCGCTTGCTCCGGCCACTCGACGATGCCTTGGTGGTTCGTCGCGGCCGGGAACGCCCGGAAGATCGGCTCGCGATCCGGCGACAGATAGGCAGTGAGCATGCTGCCGCCGCGGTCGATCACGGTCAGGTTGTGGGCCAGAGCGAACGGGAGTCGCGAGAGCACCTCACGCGCCGACGTGACGTCGTCGCACACCTCCAAGAGATACCGCACGACGATCGGGATCCCGAACCCGTCGCCCAGCACGCGCCGTCCTCCGAACGTGAGCGAAACGCCGAGTCCTGCGTCGTTCATGCCGTCGAGCAGCCCCCAGAGGCAATCGCTCATCCCGATCACCCGCCGCTCCGTCATCCGCGTCGACCAGATCACACCCTCCATCCGCGAGGGTGCGTAGTCGTAGTTCCGCACGAGCACTGGACCTTCGTCGCCCGACCACACACCTTGAGAACACGCAGCGAGGTATGGCGGCGGTTTGTAGAGCGAGAGCATCCTCGCCGCCAGATCGCTCCCACCCGCGAGCTCGACCAGCTGGTCGTAGACGGGCATCAGCTCCGGCATGTGCGCGCGCAGCATCCGAGCGCTGGTGGCATACGACGGGCGGGCGGCCTCACCCTCTCGCAAGAACCATTCGCGATAGTGCGACCACCGCTCTTCGAAGACCGCCTGCCACTTCGCTCCAAGCTCGAGCTCTTCGATCGACCGGAAGGAGAACGGCATCATCTGCATCACAGCATCTTGAAGCCGAAGGGCTCGGGCCGGATGGTCGGAGCCTCCCCACCGATCGGAACGCTCGCGAACTGTGCCTGCACCCCGTCGATCCAGCGGCGCGCGCGATCCGTGAGCTCGTGGTCGTCGTCCAAGAATCGTCCGCGTGTCACCATGATGCCCAGATCAGCTCCAGGGTAACGATAGTGGCCGGCACCGGCGATCCGCAGATAGAACGCTTCTTGTTCATCCGCCACGGTGTGCCAATCGGTCTCCCGCCGGGCATACGAGATCGTGTCGTCGGAACCCATTCGCCAGATGCCTGACGCGGGAGCCTCGGTGATGCGTTCGACACGATCGTCGGTCTGCTTGAGGATGAACTGCGTCCAGTCGTCGATGTTGGCGGGATGCGCCCATCGATCGTTCAGCTCATCAACGTCGATCTCGTAGTCGATATCCATGAACTCGAGCAGATGGAACAGGAACAGCGGCATGTCGCCGTAGGCCACCGC
>JBOGVK010000133.1:0-13717 GCA_050692375.1 Actinomycetota bacterium | reverse complement strand
CCGTGACGGTGCCCTCGGGTGAGAACGCGGGCTTCAACTTCGCGAGCGCTTCCTCGGTCGTGTCGGGCCGGATGCCCTCGTCACGATCGAACCGCATGGGAGCACCTTTCGCCTGCGGAACGTCGACCGGCACGACCTCGTCGGCGAGGATGCCTGCGTCCCAGGCGGCAGCGGCTCGCCGGTTCGATCGGGCAGCCCACGCATCCTGCTCCTCGCGTCCGATCCCGAGCTCCGCGCTGACGTCGTCGGTGCCCTCGCCCATGTGGTGCTCCATGAACGTGGACCACAGGCCGTCGTGGATCATCGCGTCAAGCATCGGCGCGTCGCCCAGGCGCGATCCGGCACGGGCGTTCGGGATCACGAACGGTGCGTTCGTCATGGACTCCATGCCGCCGGCGACCGCGATCTCGATCTCGCCCGCGCGGATCATCTGGTCGGCCATCGCGACGGCCGAGAGCCCCGACAGGCACACCTTGTTGACCGTGATGGCGGGAACCTCGACGGGAAGTCCTGCGCCGATGGCGGCTTGGCGCGCCGTGATCTGTCCGGCGCCCGCCTGCAGAACGTGCCCCATGATCACGTAGTCGACGGCGTCGGGGGTGACGCCCGCTCGTTCGAGGGTCACGCGGATCGCGATCGCGCCCAGGTCGACGGCCTGGAAGCCCGCGAGCGAGCCCTGGAGCTTTCCGATCGGGGTGCGGGCGCCGGCCACGATGACCGAAGTCGTCATGGTTCGAGTCTACCGTCGCGCCACAGCCCGAAGAGCTCGACGCTGTCCGGACAGAACGTGTGCTCGGCGAGCATCCGGTCCAGCTCCTTCAACGAGACGAACCTGCCCCACGCGATCTCCTCGGGCTGTGCAACGATGGGGCCGTCCCATGTCACCTCGTAGAGACGCATGAGCGCGCGCTCCTGCGTGCCATCGAAGGCGTGATCCAAGAGGAAACGAAGCTCTGCGCCGGCGATCCCGGTCTCCTCCGCCAGCTCGCGGGTCGCGCCTTCGTCCCACGATTCGCCGCTCGCGAGCACACCGCCGACGAACAGGTCGTACATGTCGGGGTAGACGTCCTTCGTATCCGTCCTTCGGTGCACGTAGATCTCGTCGGCAGCGTTCATCACCACGATCTCCGCGCATCGATGTCGGAGGTTCCGCGAACGCATCTCGCCGCGCGTCGTAACACCGATCACCCGGTCGTCCAGGTCCACGATGTCCACGAGCTCGTCGGGCGGATCCACGGCCGGAGTCTACGGACGCGCTAGGCTCGTCCCATGAAGTTCCGCGCCAGCATCGAACAGAACGGCCCGACCGCCACCGGCCTCGAGGTTCCTGCCAACGTCGTTGCAAGACTCGGTTCGACCAAACACCCCAAGGTTCGTGTCACGATCAACGGCTTCACGTATCGCAGCAGCGTGGCCTCGATGGGCGGGAGGTTCATGCTCGGCGTGAGCGCGAAGGTCCGTGAGGGCGCGGGAGTCGCTAGCGGCGACACGGTCGATGTCGACATCGAGCTCGACACCGAACCCCGCGAGGTGACCGTGCCATCCGACCTCGCGGCCGCGCTCAAGCGTGACACGAACGCCCAACAGGTCTTCGACGCATTGTCGTACAGCAAGAAGCAGCGCTTCGTGCTCCCGATCGAGGATGCCAAGACGGCTGAGACCAGGGAACGGCGGATCGCCAAGACGATCGAGGCACTGCGAGACGGCCGAACCTAGCGCGAGCGCCTTCCCGCGTTGAGGGTTGCGTATGCGGAACGGAACCATGGATCCCGGCGTCGAGGCCCTCCTTACGCGACTCGTAGACGGTCAGACGCGGGCGCTCGGCCCCGATCTGATCGGTTCCTATCTCTTCGGGTCGGTGGTGACGGGTGGCTTCGATGCCGGAATCAGTGACGTCGATACGGTTGCTGTCCTCCGAGCGGACTTGACCGCGGCCCAACTCGCGTCGGTGGAGCGCCTCCATCGGGACATCGTCGAAGAGATGACTGAATGGGAAGACCGAGTCGAGGTCGTGTACCTCTCGTCCCGAGCGCTCAAGAGGTTCCGTACTGAATCATCAGCGGAGCACGGATCTCTCCCGGGGAGCCATTCCACGCCATCGAGCTCGACCACCGCTGGTTGATCGACTGGTATCAGCTTCGCGAGGTCGGCATTGCGTTGTCCGGCCCGCCGGCCGTGTCTCTCGTTCCCTTCATCTCGCACGACGAGTACGTCGAGGCGGTGCGTCAGCACATGGTGACCTGGCCCCATCGGGTCGGCGGGCTCGAGACACGCGGTGCGCAGGCCTACGCCATCCTCACCATGTGCCGCGGGTTGCGGACCTCGCGAACAGGAGAGCATGTGTCGAAACGAGAGGCGGCACGCTGGGCGAGCGAAGTGCTGCCGGAGCACGCCAACCTCATCCGAGATGCTGTGGGGTGGCGAGAACGATCCCGAGTCGAACCGCAGATCGACGGCATGGCGACACGTGATGCCACCCGGAGATTCGTGAACGATGTGAAGCGGTTGGTGGCGCGAGGCTAGTTGCGGTTGGCGAAGGCCTTCTCGATGACGGAGGAGATCTCGTCGCGGACCAGCTCGTCGCGTTCGATCAGCGCGTCGCGCAATGCGGCGTGCACGTCCTGGTTCTCCTCCAACACCTCGCGGACGCGACCCCGCTGCGCTTCCAGGATGTCATCCACGCGACGCTTCCCGTCACCATCGCCCAGGACTTTCGCGACCAGGTTCGTCTGGCTGACGGCGCCTTGCGCGATCGCCTCGTAGCTGATCAACGAGCCGGCCATCCCGAACGAGCCGACCATCTGCGCAGCCAGGCCGGTCGCATACGCGAGGTCCGACGCCGGACCGGTGCCGCTCTCTCCCAAGCACAGCTCCTCGGCGACCAGGCCGCCCAACGCGATCGCGATGGCGGCCTCGACCTCCGTGCGCGTGCGTGTGAAGTGCTCCTCCTCGTCACCGTGGGCGAGCAATCCGAGGGAGTCGCGCCGCTTGATGATCGACAGCACCTCGAGTCGCTTCCCCTTGCCCAGGAAGTAGGCAACGGTCGCATGGCCGGCCTCGTGCGTCGCGACGGCCGCACGATCGACATCGGTGTAGACGACCGGCTGCTTGATGCCGATCTCGTCGGTGAGCTTGGCCTCGTACACGTGGTCGAGCGTCATCGACTTCTGACCGTCCCGCAACGCGATCAGCAGCGACTCGTCGAAGAGATGCTCGAGCATCACCGGCGTGTAGCCGAACGTGTCGTGGGCCAGGCGCTGCCGGACGGACGGCTCGTCCATCTCGGGATCGTGCGCCTTGCGCTGCATGAAGAACTCGATGAGGTCGAGACGACCCTGCTTGGACGGAAGGTCGAAGTAGAGGCGCCGGTCGAACCGACCTGGCCGCAGGAGCGCGGAGTCGAGCGTGTCCGCCCGGTTCGTCGCCGCGATCAACAGGATGTTGTTGTACGCGGGCTTGCCGGCCTTGAGCCGGCGCTCCGGCGGCAGGTACGTGTTGATCCACGCCATGATCCGGCTGCGGATGCGCTCGAGCCGGGGCGGTTGATCGAACGACTGCATCTGGATCAGGAGCTCGTTCACCATGCCGCCCGTTCCGCTCGAGATCATGTTCGAGACGGTTCGGGCGAGTCCGTCAGAAAGGTTCGCGGGGGCGGGTGACATGCCCAAGCCGTCGCGCGACCCGCCGATCGCATCGATCTCTTCGATGAAGCCGATCGCGCCCCCTTCCTTGCGCGCCGCCTTCCGGAGGGCCTTGAAGAACGAACGGATCCGCGACGCGGTACCGCCGAACCACATCGATTGCGTCGCCGAGGCAGACATGAACAGGAACGGGACGCCCGCCTGCTTGGCCATCGCTTTCGCGAGATAGGTCTTGCCGGTGCCGGGTGGTCCTTCGAAGAGGATGCCGCGCCGCGGCGTGCCGCCCAGCTCCTCGCGGAACGTCGCGTAGCCAAGGAACACGTCGAGCGAGCGAAGGACCTCGTCGACCTGCGTGTCGAGACCGCTGATCTCGGTCAGCCCCACCTCGACCTGCTCCGGATGGATCATCAGGTGAGGCGAGCGGCCGGAGAGCATCGGAACGAGCATCATCACGCCGAGCAGGCCGACCATGACGAAGATCGGGAGGTAGATCCCCCAATCCGCGGGCATGCTGGGGAGCCGAAGCGGATCGTGCGTGGCCAACCGGTACCAGAGGTAGGCGTCGAAGGAACCGACGAGTAGGAACATCCGCAGGACCTTGCGCCGTCGCGTCCGTTCGCGCTGGCGGAATACATCGGCACGCCCTCGCTTCAGGAGCAGCGAACTTTCGAGGTGCGCCGCGACCGACGCCTTCTGGCTCTCGTTCACTTCTCCCTCACTCCTCTTGCTCCCGAATGGCGTCGGCGAGGTACCGAGTCAAGCTACACCGAAGGGCATCCCCCGAAATCGGCCCTTCGGCCCGAACGGGGGACCGAAGGGCCATCGGCGTATGGACTTCGGGGCGCCACCAGGTGCGATACCGCGCCCGACCCGGAGCGGCTAGGGTTTGCGGACCAGCGACGGAGGACCCTTGGCACGCAAGAAACAACCGCCGATCAGCGATCGGGACCGCGAGGTCATCGGGGCGATGCTGCGCGACGTTCGACGAGCGGCCGGCTACCGGTCCGTCGAATCCGCGGCGGCGACCCGCGGGTGTCCCGCGTCGCGCCCCACGATCTACGCTTACGAGCGGGGCGGATTGGTGCCCTCGCTCCCCCAGTTCCTGGAGCTGGTCGAGTTCTACGTGCTGGAGTCCCCGATGCCCGATGCTCCTGGGGCGAAGCCTGCAGCAGATCTCCGCACGCATGGAGTGGCGGCGGTGACGCGCGCGCTCTCGCTTCCCGCCTATCACGTGACGGACGCGACGGCCCTTGTCGCCCGCATGCAGCCCGATCTCGGAGAGAAGCCATGATCGCGCTCACCGCGATCGACCACGTGGGGATCGCGGTCGAGGACCTGGACGAGGCCGTCGAGCGGCACCGCGCGTCGCTCGGCGTGGAACCCACGCACCGCGAGCGCGTCGCAGACCAAGGTGTCGAGGAGGTGCTGTTCGCCGTCGGCGGATCGTTCGTGCAGCTGCTCGGAGCGCTGGGGCCGGACACTCCGGTGGGTCGGTTCCTGGCGACGCGCGGTCCCGGGATCCATCACGTGGCCTACCGTGTCGACGACATCGCCGTCGCGCTCGAGCATCTTCGCGCTGAGGGCGTGCGTTTGATCGACGAGATGCCGCGGCCGGGTTCCCGGAACACGCTGATCGCGTTCGTCCACCCGAAGTCGATGGGCGGCGTGCTGGTGGAGCTGGTGCAGGAGCGCTAGGGCAGGTCCCTGAGACCGGGCGTCGGCGCCTGCACCAGGACGGCGACGTTGCCTTCCGGGAGCGCGCCGTCACCCATCAGCTGATGCACGTAGCCGACCTGCTCGTACGGGTAGGTCTCGCCGAGCGTGGTGGTGACCTTGCCGTCGATCACCATCTGATTGAACGCCGCGGCCTGCTCGTCGTTGAACAGGTGCGAGCCCTGGTACCGCTTCTGCATGTACCAGAGGTAGCGGACGTCGATCATGGTGTCGTAGCCGCTCGTGCCGGCACAGATCACGATCATGCCGCCGCGATCGCACACGAAGTTCGACGTGGGGATCGTGTCCTGCCCGGGATGCTCGAACACGATCCGCGGACTCGTCCTCTCACCGAGCACGTCCCAGATCGCCTTGCCGAACGCCTTCGCACCGTCGAACCACGTCTTCCACTCGGGTGAATCCCACGCGGGCGGCACGCCCCAGTGCGTGAAGTCCTTGCGGTTGATGAAGCCGACGGCGCCGAGCGTCTTGCAGAACTCGCCCTTCTCCTCGCTGCTCACCACAGCGACCGCCCTGCCGCCGGCGTTCGTGACGAGCTGGATCGCGAGCGAACCGAGCCCGCCCGACCCGCCCCACACGAGCACCACGTCGCCGGGCTGAACCGTGTTCGGCGCCCAGCCGAAGAGCATCCGATAGGCGGTCGAGCCGGTGAGCGTCGGCGCGGCGGCCTCCTCCCACGTGAGGTGGTCGGCCTTCGGCAGGCACTGATGCGCCTGGACCTTGCAGAACTGCGCGAACGATCCCCAGCACGTGTCGTATCCCCAGACGCGGAAGGAATCCGCGAGCCCGGGGTCGGTGCCGCCGACCACTTTCGGATCGTCCAGGTCCCACTGACCCGCGTGCACCACGACGCGGTCGCCGACCTTCACGTTCGTGACCTGGTCGCCCACCGCGTAGACGACGCCACTCGCGTCCGAGCCCACGATGTGGAAGTCGGTCGGCTCACCCCATCGTGCCTGGGTCTTCGTGACGTCGACCGGCATACCCCTTGCGGCCCAGACGTTATTGAAGTTCACTCCTCCGGCCATGACCATCACGAGCGCGTCCTGCGGCCCGAGCTCCGGGACATCGATCACCTCGTCCTGGATGGCCTTCTCCGGTTCGCCGAATCGATCGGGACGCACGAGTTGCGCGTGCATCTTCGGCGGGACCTCGCCGATCGGCGGTAGCTCGCCGATCTCATACAGCTCCTTGGCCATGTGGGTTCACCCTTCGCGTCGGTCGGACGGTCGGGTGAACCCTAGCAAGCCGCGAACGGTGGGCTACAGGTCCGGGCGGTTCGGCTCGCCGGTCGAGGGCGGCGCCGGCATGGTCGAGCCGCCGCTCAACGCCCCGCCCATGAAGCCGCCGGGCGTCGAGCCGCGAGCACCACGACGCGGACGGAACGACGAGTTCATGTCCTCGACGCTGAAGGCACCCGAAGCCTCCCCCGTGGTTGCGTACCGGTAGAGCGCCGCGTTGAACACGCCGGAGCACGCGGCGCCGATCGCCATCAGGGCACCGATCGAGAGGATGAGCACCACGATCCCGACCGGCGGCACGGCGGCGGTGAGAAGCCCGCCAACGAGCACGACCGGGATCCCGATCAGGATCACCACCAGAGTGATCGTGGCGTTACCGATGAACTGCTCACCCCAGCGCTCCCGGAAGATCTGGGACGAGCGCTTGATCGACTCGCCCACGCCGACCGGTTCGAAGAGCAACACCGGCACGACGAAGGATGTGAGCACGCTCCACGCGATCCCCACGATCCCGATGAGGATCCGCCCGACGATCCCCGCGCGCTCTTGGAGCTGCCGCAGGATCATCCCGACGGTCGCGGTGAGCACCGCCCAAAGAAAGATCTTCCCGATGTGCTGCCGTGCGAGCGCGAGCCCGTCGGAGATCCTCGCGTCCTCGCCTCGCAGACGCTTCATCGCGGTGCCGATCACGGCGGCGTTGAAGTAGATCGTGACGAACGACAGGGCCACGTACATGAAGAACCCCAGGACGTAGATCCCGGGGCTGGCGGTCTCACCCTGCTTCGGCAACCCGATCCCGAGCATGCCGAGCGCGAACACGACCATGACCACGAGCGAGCAGAGGAACGAGATGACGGGGAGCCACAGCAGCTCCCGATCGTTCTTGACGACCGACCAGCTGGCCTTTGCCAGCCGGAACCCTCGCGAGATCGAGCCCATCGTTCCGTCCTTTCGTGTGCGGAGTGTGCGAACAGGACCAGTATCAGCCCTTGATGTTTCGGCACCGAGCAGGCTGGGGTGCAGTTATCCGGAGGCGATCTGGGCGGATGGGCAGGTCTCGGCGCGCGGGCACCAGCCGCAGTAGACGCCGGGCGTGAGCGTCGGCTCGCGGCCGTTCCAGAGCGCGGCCGCAGCCCTCGCGGCGGCGATCACACGGTCGGCCGCGTGCTGCAACGCCGGCTCGCCGACGTCCTCGGCCTGCCACTCGCCGCTCTCGAGGAAGAGCGAAGCCACGCGGTACGGCGGAACGCCGAAGCGAAGCGTCATGAGGAGCGCGTAGAAGCGGAGATCCTCAGGGTATTCGGGATACGCGTTGCCGGTTTTCAGGTCGATCGCCAGGCGCGTGGCCCGCAACGGCTCCAGACGATCGGGCGCGCCGAGCACCAGGTCGATCCGGCCCGAGAGGATGAGCGCGCCACCGAGCAACTCTGCCTTCACCGGCATCTCCGAGATGGGTGTGAGCTCACGGCGGAGCTCCTTCAACGGCGGGAACGACGACTGGAACAGGGTCATCCGCCGCGCAACCTCCATCAGCACATCGTCCCGATCGACCGCCGGCAGCCCGTTCCAGTACTCGGCGAAACGAACCTCACGTTCCACCAGTCGGTCCGCGGCCGTCTCGGCGATCGTGTGCACGTCGAGCTCGTCGCGGACACCGACCTCGACCTCCACCGCCTTGTGCGACAGGACCCCCGCCGCGCTCTTCACCGAATGCTCGAACGGTGGCGCCTCGCCCGAGATCGACGCCGTGAACTTCCCCTCGCAGCGGCCGTGGTCGGTGAGCTTCTCCTTTCCGAGCCACAGCGTTTCGCGCAGCTCGAGCTCGCGGACGGCGTTTTCGATCCGGTCGCGCAGACGCTGCGAGAGGTCACCAGGGAACGTGGTCCGGGGGTCGGTGCCGATCAGCTGCTCGAGGGTGCGCCGCTGCGGGTCGGTGAGCTCCACCCGTGCATGGTAGGGATAGGAACCGACATGGCTGAGACTCCCGACGAGATCCTGCGTGCCCTGGCCGACCCGGAGCGGCTGGCGATCGCCGGCGCCCTCGCCCAGCGACCCCGAACCGCCGCCGAGCTCGCCGAGGACCTGGAGCTACTGGTCGCCCGCGTCCGCAAGCACCTCAACCGCCTCACGACGACCGGCGTGGTCCGCCTGGAACCCGACCGGCGGACTTACCGGCTGGACCCCGAGACGCTCCGATGGGCCGCGGAGCAGGTCGGGCCTCCGCGTGGAGCCGGTCTGGCGCTCGGCGCCGCGAACGACGACGAGGAGGTCGTGCTCCGCACGTTCTTCCGCGACGGCCGTCTGGCGGAGATCCCCGCGAAGGAGTCGAAGCGCCTGATCGTCCTCGAGCGGATCGCGATCGAGTTCGAGCCCGGCACCCGCTACGACGAGCGAGAGGTGAACGCGATCGTCGGCCGCTTCTTCAACGACTACGCGTCGATCCGCCGCTACCTCGTCGACGACGGCTTCCTAGCACGGGAGCACGGCGAGTACTGGCGGACCGGCGGCCGGGTCGACGACGCTTAGGGCCAAGCGCCGAACACCTGTTCGCCCAGGGCTCGACGGATCGACGCTTCCGATGCTACGGTCCTCGGACCGCGTCGCGGTCCCCCCTTCCCCTGCAACTGGTGCCGCCGCGTCCCAAGATCGAGGGAACGAACATGGGACAGAACCGAAGGATGTGCGCCACCGCCGCCGTCATCACGGCCGGCGCCATCGTCCTGACCCTGTTCGCTGCGGGTCCGGCGGGCGCGCGCCCGATCGGAGCCGCCGAGCCCCGCGTCGCCGGCCCCTGCGCGCTCGCCCGCGAAGATGGCGAGGCGATCCAGGACTTCTCCATCCGGCTGATCAAGTGCGCCGTGGACCGCTGGCCGGTTCCCGGCGACGCCGAGAAGGCCATCTGCATCGCACAGCGGGAAAGCGGGCTGATCCCGACCGCAACGTCCCCTACTGGGGAGTACGTGGGGTTGTTCCAGCACAGCGCGGCAGATTGGCCCAACCGCTATGCCGAATGGACCCGGCCGGCCTGGCAGCTCAAGGAGAACCCCTACAACGGCCGTACCAACGCGATCGTCACCATGCGGATCGTGAACGCCGAGGGCTGGGGCGCGTGGGCCGGCGCAGGCTGCTGACCCCAAGCCGCGCACACTGACACACCGTTGTCTCGCGTCATCGGTTCACTAGCCGATCGTTGAGATGTGGACCCGGTTGCGTCGATTGGGTTGCGGAAACGGAAGTGGCACCGGAGCTTGGATGCCGTGGTCGATCGTCTGTCCGCTCCCCGAGCGCGAGCCGGGTTGGCTTTCGTGGGCTATCTCGTTGTCTCCGTGTTGATCTTCGGCGTGCCTGCACTTCGTCACATGGGGTCGCGGTTCATCGGCGAAGGGGGCGCCGACTCGAAGTTGTACGTATGGGATCTGGAGTGGTGGCCTCACGCGATCCTGTCCGGGCTGAACCCGTTCCATGCCGGGGTCGTGTGGGCCCCATCTGGCGCCAACATGGCGTGGGTGACCGGACTTCCCGGCCCCGCGTTGCTGATGTTCCCAGTGACGCGCCTATTCGGGGGTGTGGTCGCCTCAAACGCCCTCGCGATCCTCGCGCCGGCGCTGGCGGCCTGGGCAGCGTTCCTACTGTGCCGAGAGGTCACCGCGAGCCGATGGCCATCTCTTGTCGGCGGCTACCTCTTCGGCTTCTCCACCTACGAGATCGCGCAGATGCACGGTCACGTGAACCTGTTCCTGATGTTCCCGGTCCCGCTCGCCGCATACCTGTTCGTGCGATTCGCGAGGGGGAGGTTATCTCGCCGCTCGTTCACGTGGCTCTTCGCGTTGGCCCTGGTCGCCGAGTTCTCCATCTCGACGGAGGTCTTCGCGACGATGACCTTCTTCGGCGCGACCGCGTTGGCGGGTGCGCTCATCTTCGACCCCACGCTCCGAGCGCGGGCGCGCGAGTTAGCGGTGCCGGTCGGGCTGGCGTATGGGCTCGCGGCGATCCCACTCGCCCCGTACCTGTGGTACGCGACGTCGAACGTGCCTCCGGCCCTCAACCACGGCATCGGCGGGACTTCCGTGGATCTGTTGAGCTTCGTCGTGCCGCGCACGGGCACGTTGATCGGAGGGTTGCGGTTCGACGGGCTCACGGACGCGTTCCAAGCGAATGTGAGTGAGGACGGTGCGTATCTCACCCCGGTGCTGTTGATCATGCTTGCGATCGCGGCAGTCCGCGGGTGGCGGCATCATTCAACGCGTCTACTGTTTGCCTTCGCTGGCCTCGCCGGACTGTTTGCCCTCGGTGAGTTCCTCGTTGTGCGGGGTCACCGAACGATCCCATTGCCGTGGTGGATCTTCGAACGGATACCCATCCTGCGGGATGCGTTGCCGGAGCGGTTCACGATGTTCATGTGGCTCGGCATCGCGGTCATCATCGCGCGGTGGCTCGCGGCGCTTCATCCGACGTCCGCTTGGACGGCTGCGACGCCGTGGGTAGCGGTGAGCGTAACGGCGGTCCTCTTGCTGCCGAACGTGTCCTTGCCGAACCTGCACCAACCCGTCCTCATCCCCCCGTTCTTCGCAACCGAACAGTTCCGCGGATACTTTTCACCCGGAGAGACGATCATGATCATCCACGCCCTCAAGGACGCCGGCGACGAGATGCTCTGGCAGGCAGAGAGCGGGTTCTCCTTCCGGATGCCGCAAGGTCATACGGGCCCGGAACCGGCCGCGTTCGCGAACGATCCCGTCTGGCAGAACATGAAGAGTGGGCAGCCGTTCGGCGTGACGGCCGAGCAGCTCCACGCGTGGCTGCTCGCGCATGACGTCGGCGCGGTCGTCGTGTCGGCGGACATCGCCCACCGATGGCGTTCGTTGATGATCGAGGTCACCGGCTCGGACCCCCGATCGGTGGGAGGCGTCGTCCTCTACACCATGCCGCCGGCAGCACCCTGATCGCAGCGCTTTCGTCTACCTCAGGGACGACCTCCGACCTTCCCGGCTTTTACGCGCTCGCATAGTGCCTTCGCGTCACTCGGGTATGTGCGAACCAAGCCCCGCCCAGGCTCGCGAGGCCGAGGATCAGTGCGGCGATCCCGCGCTTCGTGTGGTGCGCGCTGGCGTGATGGACCTGGCCAAGGAACGCCGGCAGCTTGTCCGCCGCAACCGTGAAGTACATCAGGCCGATCGCGAGCAGCACGACGCCAACGGCAACAAGCACGATGGCGAGCGTGCGGGCTGTTTTCCTGCTCATGACGCACCTCCGTCTGTCGGGGAAGGGCACGCTCAACTTCAAGCTCGCCCGAGGGCGCTATCGACTCAAACCTAGGTTCTTGGTGTGGGACGGGCAATCAGCCGTAAGGCCCAATCTGGGAGCAAACCTTGAGCGTGTCTTGAACCTCCGCAGACCCGGGAGCGAGACTCCGTGTCGACATCGAGGGTATGAGCATGGCGTCGGCGACCTCGGAGATCTTCATGCGGGCACCGAGGAAGCCGTGGTCGCGACCTTCCGCCCACACCGTGGTGAGTTTCGTCCTGTTGAGCGTGGTGCTCACGCTCGGGATCGCGCACGTGGTCATGGCCGCTCCCCCCGACCACCCCTGGCACGGAGCGCTTCGGGTGGAGGCCGGGGACTCCGGCGGCCGGGCGTCCGCGTCATCGGACATCATCGATGTCTCCGGGGCCTACCCGGGGATGCCCGCCCAGACCTCCACGTTCGAGGTCCGCAACCCGGGCGCGCTGCCGGTCACGTTCGCGGTGACCTCCACCGACCTGGTCGTGTCCGGTCCCCGGTCGCTCGACGACGTTCTGCGGATCACCGTGCGCGACCCAGCCACGGGCAGCGTCGACTATCGCGGACGGCTCTCGGGACTCTCCATCGAACGCACCCGCACCCTCGCGGCTGGCGCCTCCGCCATGTTCACCGTTCAGGTGACGTGGCCGAACACCCCCGCCGACGACGCGTATCAAGGTGCCGGGCTCCACTTCTCGTTGGTGGCGAGGCCTTCGGCCGGCTAGGCCGAACCCACCCACGACCTCCGAGAACCGATGCGGGCTAGACTCCCGCCCATGGTGACCACAGACAAGAACGCTCCCGGGATCGACTCCCCCGAGCCCGAGCGCATCCCCACCGTCGAAGACCGCATCGAGGTCCTCCGGCGGAAGAAGAAGGCGGCGCTCACGCCGGGTGGGCCCGGATCGGTCAAGAAGCAGCACGATCGCGGCAAGCTCACCGCCCGCGAGCGCCTGGACGTGCTCATGGACAAGGGATCGTTCGTCGAGACGGATCCGTTCGCTATCCACCGCGCGCACGACTTCGGGATGGACAAGAAGCGGCCGCCCGGCGATGGAGTCATCACGGGGTTCGGCAGCGTCGACGGCCGGAAGGTGTTCGTCTCGTCGCAGGACTTCGGGGTGTTCGGCGGTTCGATGGGCGAGGTGATGGCGCAGAAGGTCTGCAAGGTGATGGACCTGGCGATGCAAACCGGCGCGCCGTTCATCCAGATCAACGACTCGGGCGGCGCGAGGATCCAGGAAGGCGCGGCCTCGCTCGCCGGGTATGGCTACATCTTCGAACGGAACGTTCGCGCGAGCGGCGTGATCCCGCAGATCAGCGTGATCATGGGGCCGTGCGCGGGCGGCGCCGTGTACAGCCCCGCTCTCACCGACTTCGTCTTCATGGTCGAGGAGACGTCGTACATGTTCATCACCGGCCCCGACGTGGTGAAGGCCGAGACCGGCGAGGACGTGAGCCTGCAGGATCTGGGTGGGGCCAACGCCCACGCCACCCGCTCCGGCGTGGCCCACTTCGTCGCCCGGGACGACAAGACCTGCCTGGCCGACGTGCGCAAGCTGCTGTCGTTCCTGCCGTCGAGCAACGCGGAGCCACCGCCGTGGGTGGCACCACGGGACGACCCGTATCGACAGGCCCCTGCGCTCGTGTCGCTGCTGCCCGACCACGCCGATGGCCCGTACGACATGACCGACGTGATTGCCGCGGTGGTCGACGACGGCTACCTGTTCCAGTACGCCCCGCGCTGGGCCCGCAACATGGTGTGCGGCCTGGCCCGCCTGGACGGCCACGTGGTCGGGATCGTGGCCAACCAGCCCGAGG
>JBOGVK010000132.1:0-3424 GCA_050692375.1 Actinomycetota bacterium | reverse complement strand
GTTTGAAGCGCAACGTTGACGAGCAGGGGATGTGGGCGTTCGGCAAGGAGTTCATCGCGATCCTTCGCGAGCGCCCGCTCCCGAAGATCGAAGGACGAGAAGGCGCGTTCTTCTGCATCTACTGGGGCTGGGTGAACGCCGACAGCGACGGTCCGATCGAATGGTGCAGGCCGGTTCCCGAGGCCGAGGCACATGTCCTCGCTGAGCACTATCCCGAGCTGACCTTGCGAACCGAGCCGGCGCATCGGGAGGCGTTCGTCGCGTTGCCGGTTGGTCCGGGTGGGATACCCGCGGTGCACTGGCAGCTCGCTACCGAGTCACTGGAAACTTGGAAGGAGGAGCAGGGCATCGACGATGAGCACCCCACCCTCAGGCCCGAAGATCTCGGCCCGCGGACCACCTACCTCGCGACCGGACCCGTCACCGAGACGAGCGTCCCCGACGACTACTGCGACTTCGCCGTACCCTTCGCCTGAGCGCGGAAGTCAGCGTCGGGGACCGGCACGCCCGATCACCGTGTTCTCCCTAGCTTGTCCCGGTTTCGCGGCCGTTTCTGCCTCCCCTTGCAGACGTGCTCGAACTGACGGCCCCGTCTCGTGGCGTCATCTGCAAGGTTGTCCTCGAGCTCGGCGAGCGTTCCCATCGAATCGGAGCTTAGGACAGATAGCTGACGGATTCGTTGGTGGTGCTGGATGTGCCCTAACCTTCCAGCTGTGCCCACGGACCTCGTTAGCTCCTCGGTGGCAGCCAAGATGATCGGTGTATCTCGTCAGCGCGTCTACCAGCTCGTTGCCGAGGGCCGACTACAGGCACTGAAAGTCGCAACGAGCGAGAACCGCACTCAGCTCGTCTTCCGGAGAACCGAGATCGAACGGTTCAAGGAGCGGGAGCCGCGACCATGGCGGTAAATGGTCTTCGCGAGCAACTTCACGATGCGCCGCGGTGACATCCGGTTCCACGCGGCGTGGCAACCCGATGAACCATGAACGAGGGCCAATACCCGACGACGGCATCGGGCGTCAGTCAACAAGCCTCCTGATGATCGTGAACGTCGGACTCGCGGACCCTGGGTCGAGCACGGTGAAATGGTTTGCACTTCTCACCTCGGTGAACGTTGAGTCATAGCCTGACTTCCTGAGGGCCTCTTGCAGTCGCTGAGGATCGTCCAACGGAACGTGGTTGTCGTTCGTCCCGATCACGAGTCGCACGACGAGGTGTGGGTTCGCTCCGAGTCCGGCCACTACGCCAGCATCAGGTCGCCCACCCGCGATGCCGACGAAAGCATCCGGCGCAGATGAGGCGCTCGTACCTAGACATGGTTCATGGAAGCTGTCGCCGAGCAGCGCGACAAAGATCCCCTCGTAGGCACCGTTCGAGTGGCCCACGAGCGTGACCCGCGATGGATCACCTCCGTACTGAGAGGCCGTGCTCCGTGCGAAGCTGATCGCGCAGGCGATGTCGCGCCTTTGCACGCCGGGCACGTCACCGTCTCGATAGTCCGCGTTGAAGACCACGATCCCTTCCAGCGCGAGGACGCTCGCCTGTTTCGTCAGGTAGTCGCGGCACCCCGTCCCGCAGGGCCCGCCATGCACGAGGACGACGACCGGCCACGACCCCGCTCTCGTGGGGGCATAGACATCGAGCATCTGCCGGCATGGCTCACAAGGGCTGGGCGTGAACGCCACATCTTGTGTGATGGTCACGGGCAGTGTCCCCGGCAGGGGCTCGATCGGAGCGGGGGGCGATGCTTCGCCATCGGTTGCCAACGGATCGATCCCGAGGACCCGTTGATCTGAAGGGTCGAAGAAGGCGAGGCCCGGATTGCTCAGGTCGGACGGGCCGATAGATGCCGACACCCAGAGCTTGCCGCCCGCCTCCGCCACGCCCCCTGACCCGACCCCCCCTAGCGATCGGACGCTGAGCTGGTTCGTCGCAGGGTCGATGCTCCCAAGCATGTCTCGCCCGCTCACCCACACCGAACTCAGACCGATACCGACGCCGAGGGGCTGCGAGGGAAGCGCGATCCTCGCGGAGACCCGTCCCATGGCCGGATCGATCCGAAGGATCGCGTGAGGTGTGCTCTCGATCACCCAGACCGAGTCACCGAAGACGGCTACGCCGACCGGTTGCCCGCCGACCTTGAACGTCCGCGACCGGTTCGAGGACGGATCGACTCGAACCAGTTCGCCCGAGAATGGGACGACAGCCCAGACCGCGCCCAGGCCTACGGCGATCCCCGGTCCAGAGCGCGGCCCGATGGAGGCAACCGGGAAGCGCCTTAAGGCTCCATCCACGGGGATGGTCGCGACGACCTTCGCTGTTTGCGGGTTGAGCCGGGCCATCAGACCGTCTCGGAGGCTCATTACCCACACGGCGCCTTCGCCGACCGCGATGGCGGTCGGCGCGGCAATCTTCGTGGTCCGGATGACCCGGTTCGTCCCCACATCGACCTGCCCGACGGTGTCCGACGCGTAGCTATCGATCCACAGTTGGTCGCCGCTCGCCGCGACGTCTGCTTCGCCACCTACCGTCAACGACGTAACGATCCGAGCGGTCGCCGGATCGAGCCTCGAAACCCCGATGTCGTTGGCCACCCAGACGGAGCCGCTCGAGGCGATCACATTGGACGGCTCCGGCCCGACCACAGTCGCGGAAAGGATCCACGCAGCGTTGGCATCGGGCTTCGAAGAAGGCTGCGTTGTGCTATTCGGCCGCGCCGTTGATTGAGTCGTGTTCCGCGAACCGCCTGTGCACGCAGAGCCGATCAAGATGACGACCATCGCGAGCGGTGCTATGCGTCTGTTAGGGCTTCGCCATGCGATTCGCATCCGGCGCGAGCTCACTCTGCCGACATCGATAGGCCCCTGCGCCGGCGACGCAGAACGAACCAACCGATAACCAGAGCGCCGACCAGCACCGCGAGCACGACATAGGGCGAGGTGGCGGAGTGTCGCTTGGACGCCAATCTCGAATCGGTGCTGAACGCTCTCAGCGTCCCGTCGTTCGCATCCACGAAGATCGTCGAGCCATCGACAGCCGGTGATGAGACCTGCGCGCCCAGAGGTCCAGAGGTCCAGACCGGTTGGCACGTGGCCTCGCACGCCGTCGAGAACGCGTACACGATCCCCTGCTTGGACCCAGCGAAGATCAACCCACCCTCGATGGTCGGTGCATACGGCTCCGCCGTCGTAGTCCAGGTCGGCCCGCAGGATGTTCCGATCCCTTCGCAAGACGTCGTGTACCCCCTGATGTGGCCACCCCGTACCGACGCCGAGTAGATCGATCTGCCCGCCACGACGAGAGGCTGGGTCCTGCTGGCATGGTCGTTGGCGCTCACCCACACGGGCCGGCACGTCGCGCCCCCGGTGCCACATCGCTCGTCCCACGCAACGAGGACTCCAACCTCGCCCGCACGCACGAAGCC
>JBOGVK010000131.1:0-3097 GCA_050692375.1 Actinomycetota bacterium | reverse complement strand
GTGGTGAACAGCGCTGATCGCGGCGTCGGTGCCGTGCCCCTCGGCTTCCGGCGCGAGCGTGAACACCAGGATCCCCGAGATGAGACCTCCCAGACCGACGATCAGCGGGATCGCCCATGGACGCCCCAGATGCGCACCGGATCCGAAGCTCGCGCCCTCCCCGGCGGGAGAGGGGGGCGTGTAGCCCCCGACAACCACGAGGAAGAACCAGGTCGCCACCCGAAGTGCCTCTGTGAACACGATCGCTCCCACCCCGGCGACCGTGCCGATCATCGTGCCGAGGACGATCCACTTCCGGAGGTAGCTCCAGCGAGTGATGCGGGCTGCGAGGCGCGAGAGAGCGCTGCTCATCCCGTCGGTCTCGCTCATCCAGCCTCCGGCCCGTCGGGGAACGCTCGTTGTGGCCCAGTCGGACCTTCCGTGGGAGGTGGCAGGACCTCTAGGCTCACGGCCTGGCATCGAGGACAGCGCGATCCGAAGCGGGGCCCTCGGACAGGGAAGCCATCTCGGCAATGGACGCTCCATCTACGGCCCTCGAGACGGTACTCACGCACCTCGTACCTGCGGACCCAATCGCGCCCACACCGCGCGCAATGGAACCCGACCGAACGCTCGTTGCACTCCACGACGACCCGCGACGTACCGATCTGGGAGGCGTCGACAGTCATGAGTGCTCGATCCCTTCGAGCATGGCATCCAAGGCGCGTTCGACGTTCGACCAACGGAACGCGGTCGGGTCCAGGCCGGCATGAAGCATGAGTCCATCGCCGAGCGCGACGAGTATCGATGCCAGGGCGTTGGCCGGGATGTCCTCGAGTTCGCCGGCCATCACGCTCTCTTGGATCCACGATCGAAAAGCCAGCCTGCGTCTCGCAACGACGGCGGCGAACCGCTCCCTCAGCTTGGGATCTGAAGACATCTCCGACCAAAGATCTGAGCGGATTTGACGGCGAGCGGGATCCTGCCCCCATTCGAGCATCGCCCTGGTCAACGCGCTCAAACGATCGGTGCCTCGTGAACCAGACGCCTCCAAGTCCTCGAGCACCGACTCCAACCCCTCGCCCTCGTCGTCGAGCAAGGCGAGCAGGAGATCCTGCTTCTCCTGGAAGTAGACGTAAAAAGCGCCCTTGCTGACCCCCGCTTCGAAACAGATGTCATCGACCGTGAGGGACTGGAAGGGTTGCGAGGCAACGCACCGCCACGCCGCCTCGATCAACCGTTGGCGCCGTTCGAGCTTCGTTTCTTCTGCGAGTCGAGGCATCCAACTCCTTGCTACACAAACCGACTGGTCAGTTTGTATGATAGCAAAGGAACGCCGCCCCGTGCTCGCAGCCTCAAGCCCCACAGCGCTACCCCCGATGAGGTAGTGATGGCCTCCCCTAGGACGCCCGCCGGCGAGGAAGGGCGCACCGCTCGCTGGACCGACGCGCTGCTCCTGCGTGGCGCGAACGTTCGGTCACCGTTTGTGGTGATCCTGATTGTCCTCGGGCTCCTCTTGTGCTTCACGGTGACGTACCGGCTCGGCGGTGCAGGATCCGTCGCCCCCGGCTGGTTCTCGTTGGTCGTACTGATCGGTGCGGCGCGGTTCCGATACGTCGGAGTGATCCTCGTTTCCGCGGCCGCGACGTTGCTGACCGGTCCGCTCATGCCGCTAGACGTCGCGACGGACACGCCGCAGCACGTCGGCGTGTGGGTCGGCCGCGGGTTGACGTTCCTGGTGATCGGGCTCGTCACGGCCGCGCTCGTGGATCGGGTTCAGGCGGCCCGACAACGGGAGCTTGACCTCGCCAAGGAGGAGCGGGATCTCGCGGTGAGGAAGGCCGCCGTCATCGCCACGGTCTCTCACGAGTTCCGCACACCGCTCACGACCATCGTCGGGGTTGCGCGCACGCTCGAGGTGCACGGGATGGTCAGTGAGGCCGGCCTCCCGCTGCTCGATGGGCTGCTCGACGCCACACGTCGCATGGTGGACCTCGTCACCATGGTCGGTGCCGTGATGGAGCACGACGAGAGCTTCGTCCGGCCCGAGCCGATCGTGATGCGTGATCTCTTCGACCACGTCATCGAGCAAATCGGCGTCCGCAACCCGCGCGGCCGCGTCTCCGTGGACATCGATCCTCGTGCGGAGCTTGTCGTCTGTGACCGCGAGATGCTCGGACAGCTACTGCGCCACATCATCGAGAACGCGGTGAAGTTCTCGCCGCCGGGCGAGATGGTTGAGGTCCGCGTGGCGCGGGCGAGGACGCGGCTGCTCGTGCGGGTAAGTGATCGCGGGCCGGGGATCGACGAGGACTTCCTCGAGACCTGGGATCCCTTCTCGCAGGGAGACGGGTCGATGACGCGTGTGAGACAAGGGCTCGGGCTGGGTCTGTTCGCCGCGAGCCGCCTCGCGGAGATCCTCGGTGGATCGATCGCGTTCCGTCGAGGTCACACGGGCGGAACGCTAGTCGTGATCGAGGTCGTCGCCCCCGATCCTGGCGCGGTCATGTCGGGACCTGACCTCCAAGCGGTCGCGGGCTGAACGGAGAGCACCGCCCGTCACTGTGTCTTGATGACCATCCCGACGAGCAGGCTCGGGACGTTCATCGCCGCATTGGGAAGACGCGCACTCGAAAAATGCACCGATCTCCAAGGCTACTGAGCGCGTCCGTGTTCTACCAGAGTGTCTAGCCCGGACGCTGGTCGATCGCACTGCCTGGGGCGCCATGAACGTGGTTCCAAGGATCCGGCTTCGAGGTCCCAGTACGCGTCAAGCAACTGTTCTAGTTGCCATCCGGCGCTCCCATGGCAGTCAAGAACGACTTGTAGCGCTGCTGCGTGTCTTGCGCTAGGTCTGCATACGTCCTCACCTTGAACTTGGATGAGCGATGCTTGCGCGTGCGATCGAGTTCGGCAGTCTTCTTGCGGCCGACGAGCATGGCCACCTCCAGGGTGCCGAAGTCGTCGCTGTACTGTTCACAAATCGTCACGTACCGTTCGAGTTGATTTAGGTCGTCCACGGTTAGAGCGTGAGATGGCCGTTTGATCTCGATGATCACGAGGCTGTTGCCAACTGTGCCGCAGACAAAGTCGGGGCGCTGTCTTTCCATCTTCTTGT
>JBOGVK010000130.1:0-16407 GCA_050692375.1 Actinomycetota bacterium | reverse complement strand
GCGATCCCCGGCCTCCTCATCCGTTGGCTTGTGGGGCCGACGCTCGGCGGGCTGGCCATCTTCGCGTTGGTGTCCGTCCCGACGTACTCCTTCGCGCTCTGGCGCTTCCGCGGCTCGCTCCGGTTGGCCGAGCTGCGCCGCGCGTTGAGCAGGAAGTCGTCGAAGTCGAGATCCGCCGGCGGTTGAAGGTCGCCCGTGGCATTGGTTGATGAACGGTGCATACGCCGGCGGGGTCGCCCCGCCGGCGTATGCCGGATCTCGCTATCCCGGGATCTGGTCGACGACGACGTCGTCCCAGTTCGCGACGATCGTCTTGGCGACCGTGTCGCCGATTTGAACCCGTGCGACCGGGAGGGTACCGGTGTCCGCGATCCAGTTGTCGACGACGTTCGTTCCGTTCAGGTAGAGGTCCCACCCCGTCGCGGATCCGACCGTTCCGCACAGCTCGAGCGCGTTCCAGCCGGTGAGCAGGCTCGCGTTCGACACCTTCTGCGTTGCGGCGAAGTCCGAACGGACCGCGAGCTTGCCAGTGGCGGTGAGGTACGCCTTCGCGATCGGCCCACCACCCGCGGATCGGACCTTCAACAGGTCGAGCGCGGAGCCGTTCGTCGTCGCCACGTTCACGTTGGCGCTCACACAGATGGAGGGATAGGTCGACGGCAGATCCACGTACGCAGAGGCGTTCTGATTGACCGTGTTCATCTGTGCACTGGGCGCCGCGACGTCGCCTGCCGTCCCATCGATCGTCAACCTGGTGACGCTCGTCCACGCCGAGAAGTCCCCGCTCGAGAACCCGTCGGTGAAGATGTTGCCGACCGTCGTGATCGGATCCGACGCGATGCTCAGCGAGCTCGGGTTGTTCGCCTCGTCGGTCGCATCCACCGTGTAGGTGTGGGTGCTCCCCGGGGCGAGGCCCGTGTCGGAGAGGCTGACGGTGGTCGTCGACGAGCTCGTCACCTGTCCGATCGAGCTCGCGCCCCCGTCCCGGTAGACCTTGTAGACGATGCTGGTGCTCCGATCGTCGGAGGAGGCCGGCCAGGTCAGGTCGATCTGGGTCTTGCCGACCGCGACGCCCGTGGGCTGACCGGGCACCGTCGGTGCGGTCGTATCCGGCACCTGCACCGTGATCGGATCCGACGCGACGCTCGGGGCGCTGCTGTTCGTCGCGGCATCGGTCGCATCCACGGTGTAGGTGTGGGTGCTCCCGGCCCCGAGACCCGTGTCCGTGTAGGTGACGGAACCCGTCGAGGAGCTGTCGAAGGTCGCGATCGGCGTGGGGTTGCCGTCGCGGTACACCCGGTAGCTGAGGGTCTGGGAGATGCTGTCGTGCGACGCTGCCCAGTTGAGGGCGATCGAGTCGGTCGTGTTGCTCACGCCCGAGGGCTTCCCGGGCTGGGTCGGCGGGTTCGTGTCGGTCACCTGGTTGAACGCGAACAACCCTCGCGATGCCCAGTTGTATCCGTCCACGAGCGGACCACCGATCTGGACCGGCGTTCCGCTCGGGCGACCGGTGGCGGAGTTGAACGCCACCTTGAACAAGGTGCCGGTCGTCAGCGCGTAGTACAAGGTGCCGTTCGCCATCGTCATACCGGCAAGGTTGTTCCAGGCGACGCCGTCGCCGGTACTCGACACGAACAGGCTGGCACCCACCACCTGGCTCGAGGGCGTGAAGTACCGATAGTAGAGCCGCGTATCCCCGCTCACCGTGTAGTAGATCCGTCCGTTGTCGAAGAACATCCCCGTCATCCGAGACAGATGGTTGGCGAACGACGGGATCGACGTGGTCGTGCCGGGGATCCTGAACGAGCTGGGCGGGGCGGTCTGCAGACCGTTCAGGTTGATGGCCGTGGCCGTCCCCAGGGTGGTCCCGTCGAACGTCTGGACGTACATGCTTCCATTGGAGTTGCCGGTGTAGACGTTGCCGTTCAGGGCGAACGCCCCGCGGACGGCGGACAGCCCGGTGGCCGCGGTCGAACGCGAGCCGAAGGCCGTTCCGTTGTAGCTCCGGCGAACGAGGTTCCCCGAGACGCTCTCGACGTTATACAAGTCGTTCGGGAGCGCGTACGGCGTGTTCGAGGCGAGGACCTCGCCGCCATCGAGGGGCATGAACGCGATCCGGTCGTGGAACTCATGACCGATGTTCTCGGTGTCCATGCCGACCCAGAGACCCTGGTCGGTGACGGTGAAGGCCCACACACCCACACCGCGAGGATCACGCTCCGGATCCCAGTTCAACGGCAGGCCGTTCACCGGGTCGAGCGCCGCGATGCCGCCGCGCGCCACCGCTCCTGGACCGATGTTGTCTCCACGGTACGGGTTGTTCTCCCATCGCTGGTGTCCGCCCGTGTAGATCGCCGTACCGGTCACCGCGACCTGGGTCTGCGTGTCTCCGCCCGTCCAGTCGATCCACGTCGGCAGAAGTCCGGATCCGGTGGCGTTCGTCTCCCATCGCGAGGCGGTGTCGCAGATCAGGTTCGCGCGGTACGCACCGGTCGTCACGATCACGAAGTACGAGCCATCGGGGGAGAAATCGACGTCACGCATGTAGGTCTGGAAGACGCTGGCGCAGACGTCCTTGTACCGGTTGGTCTGCCAGTTGGCGACGCTCACCGGGTTCGTCGTCAGGTCAAGCATCGCGACCTGCGTCCGGTCGTAGGTGACGTTGTTGGCGTCGGTGACGGTCGTGAAGTTCCCCAGGGCGACGAGCCTGGAACCATCCGGCGAGATGGCGATCCGCTTGACCCAGGGGGACACTCCCGCCTTCAGCGACCCCGTGAAGCCGATCGTCACGTCCGGGAGGACGTTGCCCGTCGTGGGGTCCACGGCGGCGAACCCGTTCCGCGTGACGCCGTTAATCTGCGTGAACGAGCCGCCCACGTACAGGTGGTTGCCCGAGAGCTTGATGGCGTTTGCCTCTCCGTTGTTGGCGTTGGCCTTGAACGTCGTGACGAGCGCTCCAGTGGTGGCGTCGATCTCGGCGACCTTCTTCGCGGTGACGCCGTTCACCTGGTTGAACGTCCCCGAGATGTACACGTGCTGGCCGTCCGGCGCCGCGATCATCGAGTCGATGTCGCCGTTCACGTTGGGCGCGAAGGACTGGTCGATCTTCCCCGTCGAGAAGGAGAAGGCCATGAGGCTGGTCCGAGCGAAGATCGTGTTGCTGTTGAAGTTCCGGATCTGCGTGAACACGCCTGCCGCGATCACACGGTCGCCGAACTGCACGATCCCGTTGACCTGGCCATCGAGGATCTGCGGCGTCCCGTCACGTGGGTCGGCAGACACGACGGTGGGCTGAGCGATCTGCGCATGGGCAGGGCCTGCCGGGACGAGCGAGAGTGCGCTCCCCACGAGGGTCGCCGCAACCAGAGCCGAACGGAACCGCTTGTTCATCGACCATCCTCCATATACGGCGCTCGGCCCGGTAGCGTCCGGCGCGTTGGTTGTTCTGTGATGCGAAGGACGTACCATCGTGTCCCCCGGCAGGTGGGCCATCGTAGCTACTGCGACCCACGTACGGCATCCGCCGAAAGGGTCGGGGCCAGCAAGAACGGACTAGACCCGCCAGCCTAGCACCGTCGCCGCGGTGCTCCCTCGTCACACGAGCCGGCGGATCACCTGATCGGCGACCCGAAGGGTCGCGTCCGGAAGGCGGTCGTCCGCGCTCGCCCCCCGCACGTTCGCTTCCTCGTAGCGAACGTAGATCTCCAGCAGGTAGAGGGCGACGGTGGCGAGCCTGGTCTCCTCATCCAACCCGAGGGACGACCACACGCTCGCCGAGGCGTGATCGGCCTTGTCGAGGGAGGCGCTGGCGTCGTGCGCCAGGTCGCGCATCGCCGTCTGGAAGGCGAAGTGGATCGCGTCGAAGCCGAGGGGGACCGGGCCGCCACCCCGTTCCCAATCCCAGACGTAGAGGCGACCGTTCGAGCTTGCCATGTTCCAGGGAGCCCAGTCGCCGTGCCAGCGCCCGAAGCGGAAGGGATCGACCCCCGTCGAACGAACCACGTCGTTCAGGAGCGCGACCGCGGACCCTACACGTGATGTGTTGCCGCCTAGAAGGTCCAGCCGCGCCAGGAGCTTTGCGCGGAAAGGGCTCGTGGCGAGATCTCGTCGGTCCTCCCCCTCGCCGAGGGCGATCTCCCTGGTGGCCTCGATCGGCAGCGTCGCTTGAATCTGCCGGGTCCAGAACCGATTGGGGAGCGGCGCTACCGCCAGCGTTTCCAGATCCTGCCACGGCCCGGCGTGCCGCAGGGCGGGGACGGAGAATGAGCTCGGTGGATCATCCGTGAACCGCCGGAGGATCGCGCCTTCGTTGCGAACCAGATCACGTGTCAGCTCGTTCCACCCGATCTTCACGAACGCCGTGGTGCGGCCGAGGGGGTCGATCATCTGCAGGATCGGTTTCCGGTTCGGTGTCGCCCGCCGGAAGACGACGGCCGCCTCGAGGGCTCCCTCGTGAAGGGTCTCGGTGAGGTAACTGGTCACCGACACGGCGGGGAGCGCAGCGCGATCGACGCCGGAGGCAGCCGTCACGAAGAGGCGATCGCGGAACCCCTGCTGCGCGATGCCGAGCGACATCCCCGCTCCGATGACGGCCCGGGCAAGGCGGGTGGTTGGACGCTGAGAGTCGTTGTAGACGCGCATCGCGGCGGACGCGACGCGTCTCGACCCGACCGGAACCAGCGATCGTGGATGCGTTCGGTTCGGCAGGATCGCGAACTGCTCGACGAGGTCACCGGGCGGTACCCGTCTCGCCGATCCGATGGCGACCCGGATCGACGGGGGGGTCGTCGCATCCGGACGCCAGAGCGTCTGGATCAACCAATCGAGGGTGGAGGCGCTCGCGTCCACGTCGGGCAAGGGTAGCCGCTGAGGCTCAAGAGGCGTCCAGCGCAGTCGATGGCTGAAGGGGTGCGATGATGGGACCGGTGAGGCTCGAGGGTCGTTGGCGCGCGGCCATCGTCGTGGCGATGGTCGTGCTGGTGCTTGGGGCCATCGCGTTCGCGGCTTGGCCGCGATCGCGTGATCTCCTGATCCCTTCGTCGGGTGTCCTGTTCGGTGCCTACGTGCGACCGCTCGATTCGTATCTCACGTCGGCCAAACGCCAAGCGGTCAGGGCTCTCGAAGATGATGTCGGTCACACGCTCGCGGTGGATCACCACTACTACCCGTGGGGGGTTCCGTTCCCTTCTCTCGACGAGACGCTCGATGAGGCGGCGGGACGTGTCCCGCTGATCTCGTGGCACGGGACGAGCACGGAGGCGATCCGTTCGGGGACGATGGATCGTTGGATCGTTGCGCGCGCGGACGCGGTGAAGTCGTTCGGCCATCCGGTGTTCCTCCGATGGGCATGGGAGATGGATGGCGATCGGAACGCGTGGTGGGTGGGTTCACCGCAATCCTACGTGGCTGCTTGGATCCACATCCGGCGCATCTTCGACCGGGAGGGCGCGACGAACGCGGTGTGGGTGTGGTGCCCCTCCGCCGAGGCGTTCGACGATCACATCGCGTCGGCGTACTACCCGGGGAACGCCTACGTGGATTGGGTCTGCGCCGACGGTTACAACTGGGCGCCGACGAAGCCCCGAACATCGTGGCGCTCCTTCGCCGAGATCTTCGCGCCCTTCTATGCGTGGGCGCGCCAAACGGGGAAGCCGATCATGATCGGCGAGACCGGCGTGCTCGAAGGGGATCCCGGCGCGAAGGCTGCTTGGCTGAACGACGTCGTGACGACCTTGCGGACCCAGATGCCGGCCGTGAAGGCCTTCCTGTACTTCAGCTCGCTCACGGAGAACGACGGGCTCTGGTACGACTGGCGGGTGGATACGTCGCCTTCGTCCTACGACGCGTTCATCGAGCTGGCGCGCGATCCGCTGTTCGACGTACGCGCTCCCTAGTCCCGCTGGCGTTTCATCCGACCGGGACCGCGTATCGAGTGTTCGGCAACGCGGCACCCTCCGACCCTTCGGGCGGCGGGATCGTCTCGCGCCACGCCAGCGCTGCGGCGATCATGAGGATGTGGATCTGCGCGGGGAGGAACCCGTAGACCCACATCTGGTAGAAGAGCATGATCAGCGTGACGTTGGCCCAGAATCGGATCGGCGTGCCGCCGCCACGCGATCGCCAGAACGCGTAGCACCACCACCACAGGAAGAAGACCAGGCCCGGGATCCCGGTCGACACCATCACCAGCCAGAACTGACCCTGCGTGCCGACGTTCGGGAGGAGCTTGTTGTGGGGTGGAGGCAGAGGGACGCCGAAGCCGATGATGGGTGACTGGGAGATCTGATCGGTTGCGTTCTGATAGAGCAGCGCCCGCCCCTCGTTGCTGTGCGGGTGGGCGAGTCGGTCGGAGATGATCTTCTGAAGTGGACTCGCGAAGATCAACGTCACGACGATCGCGGCGACCCACGTTGCGATCAGAACCGCTCTCGCGTTCTGTCGAAGCGCGAACCTCACGAGCGCGTACGTGAGTCCGGCACCGAGGCTGATCCACGCCCCTCGATCCACCGACCACACGAGCGGTACCAACGAGAAGAGGAGAGCGACCACCAACCCCCGCTTGTAGAGCTGCCTGCGTGAGATGGCGATCGATGCGATCACGAAGGGGATCAGCAGTGCGAACGCGGACCCCCAGTTGTTGGTGTAGAGGAACGGGGCGGTGGGTCGTGGGCTCGCGTAGCCGAGGAACACCTGCACCTGCGAGAGCCGCGGATGCACCAGGTTGAACAAGAGCGGATTCGCGATCAGCGATCCCAGACCCAGCTTGCGCATCACGATCTCGAGGAGGCTCGCGAACGACGCGTGCGGAGCCGCGAGCGCCGCATAGCCGAACACGACCACGTACATCCAGTACGCAGCCAGCGTGTAGGCGACGTTGCGTATCGGAAGCTCGCGCCTGGCGTTCAAGACGTACACGAACACGACGGTCGCGGAGAGGTACGTGGAGAGCCGGTAGAGGTACGTGAACCAGGCTGAGCCCCGGTCGATCGCTGCGGCGGAGGTGAACACCCACAGGAGGAACAGGAGCCAGATCCAGAACCCCCGTGGCAGCACGATGTCGCGCTTGAGCATCAGCGAGATCAACATCGGGATCGCCAGGATCGGCCAGATGAAGCCGGCCAACCCAAGAGCCCACCAGATCGGCGTCCCGAGGAACAGCGCATAGAACGCCCAGCCCGGAGGAAGGAGCCGCTGCCGGCGATCCGGCGTCGTACCCAGCCTCGTCGTCGTGGCCTCCATCGTCAGACCCCGCGTCCGCGGGCGTTCGCCCATCGAACCACCGCCTGGGCAGGGACCAGCCGCCAACTGACGGCGTAGGCGACATAGCCTCGAGGCTGCCGCGGATCGCGGGCGATGGATCGCCGCGCCCAGTGCCGAGCCTGGCGTCCTTCGCCGCTCGCGGCATGCGCGAACGCCATGCGTCCGTACATGCGCGCCGCGTTGCGTGGGTCGACGGCGAGCTCCGGATGCTTGTCGAGGTGGTATCGGATCGCTGAAACGATCATCGGCCACCGGTCCGCATAGTAGGAGCCGAGCCAATGCACGCGAACGAGCGGGTGCCCGACGGCGACGATCGGGCCGAGCTGTGTGGCGCGCAACACGTAATCGTAGTCCTCTCCGTAGCTCCCGGGGATCATCTCGTCCACCGGTCCGAGGGCACCTTCGTAGGCGGACCGACGGATCAGGAGGGTGCTCGAGTGCACCTGCATGTTTCGCGACGACAGCAGATCCTCTCGACGGATCGTCGTCGCCGCCGGGAGCCGTTCGAACACCCGTCCTTGGTAGACGATCTCGATGCCACAGGTCGCGACCGGAGAGCCGGGCGACGCGATCAGCGCCTCAACCTGCAGACGGAGCTTGTCCGGGTGCCATTCGTCATCGTCGTCACAGAAGGCGAGGAGCTGACCCGCCGCCGCCGCGCAGCCGGTGTTGCGCGCTCCGGCCAATCCCGGCGTCCTCGTGTTCGCCATGACCTCGAGCGTCCGTCCCTTCGGCACGATGACGTCGGGCATCTCCGGCTCCCGCTGGTCGAACACCACCAGACACTCGATTGGGCCGTCGTAGCGTTGTCCCAGGATGCGTTCCAGAGCCCGCGCCAACAGGTCGGGGCGATCGTGGGTCGGCACCACGACGGAGACGGGCGGGAGGGCGCGGGTGTCACTACTCACGAGCGGTCCCGGAACGATCCGGCATGTAGCGATACCTCAACAGCAATGGCCAGGTGATGCCGGATACGAAGGCCCGTTGTCGGCTCGGCATCTTCGAACGCCACGCCTCGTCCATGCGAAGTTGGATCGAGGGCGCGAACCGCATGGGGTTCCCGGCAACGGTGTGGGTCGGTCGCAGCTGTAAACCGTCCGTCCCCATGAAGGCCAGATCATCGGGGGTGGGTTCGTGTCCCGCGAACCGCAGGACCGCTGTCAACTGCGAGGAGGGGTTCGACACGAGCTCCTCGTAACGGACGAGATGTCGCGGCAAGCGCGATCGCGCGAACACCTCGAAGAGGAGGTTGTAGGTCAACCACATCGCCGCGGAGCTCGCGGGGCGATACGTAGGCATGTACACGGTGTCGCCCGTGATCTCCGGGCGCACGACGCGCTTCGTCCATGAGTAGGCGACGCCCCTGGCATCACGGACCAGATGGGCGACCCGCAGATCGATCGACGGCACCCGGCCGAGGATGAGTGCATACGAGGGATCCGCCGTGGAGTCGATGATGACGTCGGCGGCCGAGGTCTGCCTCACGGCACGATAGAGAGGGTCCAGGATCTCGATGTACGCGTCCAGGTTTCGGGCGAACGCGGGACGAGACCGCGGCGCCGCCAGGAGGGGCACGTATCGATGCCGATCGACGCTTCGATCCAGACGCATCACGCGTTCCGCGTCGACCGACCCCCACCCCCCGAAGGCTCGTTGCCCCACGTCGGTCCAGAAGCTGCAGGCGTGGAACCGCTCCCCGCATCCACACAGCTGGTCCTCCACCACGCCACGTCTCCAGAGGTGTCGGACCTCACCGATGGAGCAGAAGCCCGGAACCTGCCCGAGCATCCGCTCGAGGAGCGTGCTCCCGCTGCGACCGCAGCCGCCGATGTACAGCAGGTTCGTGGGGGAAGTCCTCATACGCCTCCGCTATCCGCTCACGGTCACTTCCCTGCCCCCAAGCGGTATCGGTAGGCAGACAGCATCGGTGCAGTGAGGACGGTGACCAAAGCGCGATCGGAACGCGACATCCGCTGCTTCCATTCCTCGTCAGCGCGCAGCTCGATCGGACCTTTCGCCCAACGCACGGGGTTCCCGTCGACCGTGTGATCCACGTGCAGGTTCGCCGATCCCTCCTGGAGGAACGTCAGCCAGCCGGGCTGTACGTCGAGGCCGGCAAGGTGGAGGATCTCGTCGAGCTTGGCCTCCGGGTCGCGGATCAGATCTTCGTAACGCATCTTCGCGTAGGCGCGGGCGGGTCGCCGCAGCCTCGTGGCCATGAGGTTGTAGACGTCCCAGCGGATCGCCGAGCCGAATGGCCCGTACCGGGGGAGGAAGTACGGATCCTGTCCGGGTACCTTCTTCTCGACCCGCTTCGCCCACGAGAACGCCACACCGCGACTGTCCCTGACGAGGTGAAGGACCCGCAGGTCGATCACGCCGGTCCCGGCGAGGAGGAAGCCATGGGTCGGGATCTTCGACGAATCCACGATCACGTCCGCCCCGGAAACCGTGGAGATCCCTCGATAGAGCTTGACCAAGTGCTGCTCGTACTCACCCACCCGGCCGCTCACCGGGGTCGCGCGATGCGCGATCCGGAGCTCAGGGTACGACCACGGGCGATCCAGGGAGAACCGCAGATCGAGCAGGCGCTCGAGATCGACCCGGTCCCATCCTCCATAGGCCTCGTTCCCCACCGACGTCCAGAACGCGCACTCGAGGAATCGCTCGCCGCACCCACAGGCGCGGTTCTCCTGCAGCCCGCGCTGCCAGATCTCCCTGACCTCACCAGTGGCCACGACGCCCGGGATCTGGCCCAGCATCCTCTCGAGCAGCGTGCTGCCGCTGCGGCCCCAGCCGCCGATGTACAGCACACGGATGCGACGCCCACCATCCATCGATGCTTGATGCTCCGGATCGGACGGGCACTTCGGGATCGAAGCGCTTGCGCGCCAAGTATAGAAGGGCCACCGGAGCCGCCAGCTACCGTGCTCGAAGGCGCGGCACCGCTCCGCGTTCCCGGTCGACCGCTGCGCCGCAGTGATTCCGGATCGGGCTCAACCTGGCAATCACTCTTGTCGAAGCTTGTGTAGCGATGTTGTGCAAACGGCAAGAGGCTTCTTGCCGATGTCCTTTCGTGCCGTACAGTGGGCGGGCGAGGACGACGGGCTGATGGGAAGGATCTCTACGGCTTGATGGATACGGCACCTCCGTTGATGCAGGAGAAGCCCGCCCACCTCGCGGACTACCTCGCCATCCTGCGGGTTCACAAGCTCTCCATCGTCCTCGTCACCGTTGCCTGCGTCGGCGCAGCTTTCCTGTACGCGTCTCGTCAGCCTGCGATGTACTCCTCCACATCGAAGGTGCTCGTGCTGCAAGCCTCAGCGGTCAGCCCGAACATCCCCAACTCGGGGGGACAGGCGGGGAAGCCGCTGAACCTTGAGACCGAGGTCGAGATCGTCGATTCCTCCGCCGTGGCGCTGATGGTCCAGCAGTCCCTGAACACGGACCAGACCATTCAGAGCCTGCTCAAGCATGTGAAGGCCGACTACGCGGTCGATTCCCAGGTCCTCGTCATCACGTACTCGGCGGAGGATCCAGACTTCGCCCAGGCCGCGTCCCAGGCCTTCGCCGAGTCCTACATCGCCTTCAAGAACGCCCAGGCGAAGGAGGTCGTCTCGGAACAGCGCTCCGATCTGAACGACAAGCTCTCGGCCGCCTCGACAGATCTCGATGACGCGTCGAGACGGCTGGCCGCCGCTACCCCCGGAACGGCGGCGTACACGGTCGCCTCGAACGAGAAGAACCTGCTCCTGGATCGGGTGGCGAGCATCCAGGCGAGCCTGGCGATCCTGGACCAATACACGATCCATCCGGGAGACATCATCGGTGATGCGAACCTCCCGACCGATCCCTCCAGCTCGAGCAAGATCTTCCTCATCGTCGGGCTCGCGCTCGGGATCCTCCTGGGTATCGGTCAGGCCTTCGTCCGCGAGTCGCTGGCGAATCGGTTCTCCGGGATCCCCGATCTCCAGTCGCGATTGCGCGCTCCGGTGTTCGCGGTCGTGCCAGAGATGACGAGGAAAGGACGCGCCGGGATCCAACTGCTCGAGGATGTATTCAGCGCTCCTTCCGAGGCCTACCGGAACCTAAGAACCACGTTGATGTTCAGCGCCGAGCGCAGAGATGCGCATGTGTTCCTGATCACGAGCGCGGCCACGGGTGAAGGCAAGACGACGACGGCGCTGAACCTCAGCGTCGCGCTCGCCCTCGCCGAGCGGTCCGTCGTCCTCGTGTCCGGAGACCTCCGTCGTCCGAGGATCTACGAGATCTTGGGTGTCCCGAACGAGCCAGGTCTGCTCGACGTATTGATGGGGACCTGCAAGGCGGAGCAGGCGTTGAAAGACACTGAGGTTCCCGGTCTGCGGGTCTTGCCGAGCGGAGGGATCTCTCCTTCCCCCTCCGAGATGGTCGCATCGAACCTGATGAAGAAGGCCGTCGCCGAACTTCGCGATCTCGCCGAATTCATCGTGATCGATTCACCGCCCATGGTCGTGTCCGATCCGTTGATCCTCGGACCGTTGAGTGACGGTGTGATCTTGGTGGTCGACGCCGAGGAAACCCCTCCGTCGGCGGTCGACCACGCCGTCGAGCAGTTCGAACACGCCGGCGTGGAAGTCCTTGGCGCCGTCTTCAATCGGTTCAACCCCTCGACGGTCCCGGGCTACGCCCCTCGCTACGGCTACGACCCTTCCTACGCACCGAAGACGGTGCCGACGTACTCGGCGACCCCACCTCGACTCGCGAGCGTCGACGGGGGCGCGGCCGGTGACGATGAAGACGTCTCAGCCCGGGTCGCTGCGCATGACGGCGCTCGGCCGGGCCGCTCGTCCTGGCGCTCCCGCCAAGCGTCTGCTGCCTGGCGCTCGAAGCGGTGAATCCGCCGGCTCCAACCGCTCCACCCAACCAGTCGGGCCCCACGGAGGCTCTCTCCGTACTGTTCATCGGTGGATGCGGCCGTAGCGGAAGCACGCTCGTCGATCGGATCCTCGGGCAGAGTGAGGGCGTCGTATCCGTCGGTGAGCTGACCTACCTGTGGCGTCGGGGTCTGATGGACGACCAGGAGTGTGGTTGCGGGGAGCCCTTTTCGAGATGCCCGTTCTGGCAGGAGGTTGGGCGTATCGCGTTCGGCGGATGGTCGTCCGTCGACGCCGACGAGATGCTGCGGATCCAGGCTTCGGTGGACCGCCAGCGCTACCTGCTTCTGATGATGTTCCCCTGGTTGTCCCGCAGGTTCGCGGCCAACATCACGACCTATCGTCGAACGATGGGTCAGCTGTACCTGGCGATCGGCCGCGCGGCGCAGGCGTCCGTCGTCGTGGACTCCTCCAAACACGCCTCCGACGCGTTCATCCTCCGGAGAGGGCTCCCGGTGGGGTTCAAGCTGGCCCACCTCGTTCGCGACAGCCGGGGCGTCGCATACTCATGGACGAAAGAGGTCGCCAAGCCCGAGAACGTCCACGCCGGAAGCCATATGCGGCGCTTCCACCCGGCGCGGATGGCCATCCGATGGGACGTGTACAACCTCCTGTTCCACGTGCTCGCCTGGGGCCGGACGCCTTCGATGCGCGTCTCCTACGAGCGGCTCGTGGAACAACCGCATGATCACGTGGAGCGCATCCTCAGCTTCGCGGGAGCAGATCCGGGGCGAGTCTCCTACATCGACGGCCGCTCGGTGGAGCTGTCGGCGACGCATACGGTGGCCGGCAACCCGATGCGATTCCGTGTCGGACGGATGGAGCTGAAGATCGATGACGAGTGGGAACGAGCCCTCCGCGGTTGGCGACGACGTTGGGTGACGTGGCTCACCTGGCCGCTCCTGCGCTGGTACGGATACCCGGTCGGGCGCGCATGAGGAGCGCATCCGCCTTCTGACGTCGGGCGAACGCCGCAAGCCCGCGATCTCCCCTGCGAACGACCAAGGTCGAAGAACGGGCCGAAAGCCGTAGGCCGGTGCCTTGTTCGCGTTCCCCCGGCCGTCCTACACTTCCCTTTCCCGCAGAGATCCTCGTCGGAGGGTGCCCTCGAGCGGGCGGGAGGCGGAACGCGACGTGCAGCATCCATCATCAGAGGAGTTCCCGCACGAGGTCGGTACGCCCTTCCTCGAGCCGGCCCCGATCGCCACGGTCGAACTCTTGGGTCTCCCGTTCTACGCCGGCGCTCCTCATCGCTTCATCGATGAGGTGAAGCGCGGCACGAGCGACGGACCGATCGTCGTTTCGACCATCAACATGCAATACCTCGCTCTCGCCCAACGGACGCCCGGCTTCGGTCAGTTGCTGGAGAAGTCCGATGTCGCGATCGCGGACGGGGCGCCGGTGGCATGGCTGGCTCGCGCGCTCCACCTCCCGGTCGAGCGGGTCGCGGGCGCCGACGTCGTCAGGGAGTTGATCGGGACGCTCCCCACGACCCGGCACCGTGTCTTCTTGCTCGGGAGCGATGACCGAACGCTCCGCGCCGTCGCGCAGTCGGCGGAGCGAGCAGGGTTCCCGCTCTGCGGCACCTATTCGCCTTCGCCGGAAGAGGTCGCCTCCGCGGCAGACTCGGCGCGGATCTGCGAGATGATCAACGCGGCCGAGGCCGACTTCCTGATCGTCTTGCTCGGTGCGCCGAAGCAGGATCGTTGGGCTGCAGACTATCGCGACGGATTACGTTGCCGGGTGATCATCGGAGCCGGGGGAGCGCTCGACTTCCTCGCAGGGACCAAGCGCCGGGCGCCGCGGTTCGTTCAGGCGGTGGGCCTGGAATGGTTGTTCCGCCTCTGCCAGGACCCCAGACGGCTCTGGCGCCGCTACTTGATCGAGTATTGGTACGGCTTGTCAAGGATCGTGGCCTACCTGCGGCATCGGCGCGCAGCCGTCCGCGCAGGATCGGGCTCCTAGGGGGAAAGGTGGCGAGCACGCTGTGAAGCGGTTCCGCTCCATATCGATCATCGTCGTCGTGGCGATCGCGACGTTAGGTCTCGTCCCGGGGACGGCCTCGGCCGTTGCCTCTACGACACCCGACAGCACGTGGCAGACCAACGGGCGTGTGAACTCGATCGTGCAGATCGGCGGGCGAGTGTACGTGGGCGGCACGTTCACGCAGGTCATGAGCCACAACGGCCAGGTCCTGACGCGGAATCGGCTCGCGGCGTTCGACGCCAGCACGGGGATAGCGGTCTCCACCTGGGATCCGAACGCGAGCGGAGCGGTCTACTCGCTCGCGGCGTCTCCGACCGGAGACGTGCTGTATGCCGGGGGATCGTTCACCAGGGTCAAGGGCATCATCAGGAAGAAGGTCGTGGCGATCGACCCGGTGACCGGCTCGGTCCTTGCTTGGAACCCTGCACCGGACAAGGGGGTCTGGGGGATCGCGACCCTCGGGAGCAAGGTCTACCTCGGAGGGGACTTCTCGACGGTTGGCGGCTTGGCTCGGACGCGGCTCGCGGCCGTGAACGCGGGGACCGGTACGGTCGATCCGTCCTGGACCCCGAGCTCGGACGGCATCGTCAGAGCGATCCTCCCCACGCCGGACGGCACGAAGATCATGGTCGGTGGGGAGGGCCACGTGACGGGCTCGACGGGAGGGACCTCGCAGAACCGCATCGCGGCTCTCGACCCACTCAGCGGTGCCAGCCTGCCCTGGGCGTCACACCCCGGCTACGACATCCGAGCCTTCGTGGCCTCCAGCACGACGCTCTTCGCGGCGGGCGAAGGAGGCGGGGGCCACGCGCCGGCATACGACATCAACACGGGTGCTCTCAAGTGGACCGGATTCACCGACGGCGACCTGCAGGGCATCGCCCTGCTGAACGGCGTGCTCTACGTCGGCGGTCACTTCCAGAAGTTCTCCGGTGTGGAGCGGCATCACATGGCTGCGCTGGATCCGGTGACGGGGGCGCTCCGCTCGGACTGGCTTGGAACCGCGAACAGCAGCCTGGGCGTGTTCTCGATGCTGGGGTTCGGATCGCATCTGTACATCGGGGGTGACTTCACCCTGGTGAGCGGCGTCTCGCAACAGCACTTCGCGCAGTTCACCGATCCCGGCGACACCAGCGTGCCGACGGTGCCCGGGACCCCTTCGGGTGTGAGCAACAGCCCCACCTCCATCGATCTCACGTGGGCGGCGTCGAGCGATACCGACAACGTCACGCTGGTGTACAACGTGTATCGAGACGGGGGATCGGTCCCGATCGGAACGATCACGTCGAACTCGAGCACGACCGTCGGGTACCACGACGATGGCCTCAGTCCCGGAAGCACGCACACCTACGCGGTCGACGCTTCCGATGGCGTCAACACGAGCGCACCGTCGCCGAGCTCCGGTCCGATCACGGTGCAGGCACCGGATTCCCCGGTGCTCATCTCGCTGCGGATGTTCGATGGGAACCAGAACGGCAAGGTCGACCAGGTGGTCGCCTCCTTCTCCGAGCCCGTGTCTTGCACGGTCCCGTGCTTGACCCCGTGGACGCTGCAGAACGTGCCTTCTGGCGGCAACCTCTTGGCGGTCTCGGTCGCGGGCTCCCAAGCGACGCTCACGTTGGCTGAGGGTGCCGGTGCCGCCGACACGTCGATCGGCGCCTTCCGCGTCACGCTTGCCGCGGCTCTCGGCGGGATCGTCGATACCGACGGCAACCCGGCGGGCTTCGCGGCGACGGCGCCGGCGGATCTCGCCGGGCCGGTCCCGGTGAGCATCACCGACACCAACGGCAGCGTCGATGGCCAGATGCAGGCTGGGGACACCCTCAGGGTGACGTTCAGCGAGGCGCTCGATCCGGCCTCGTTGCTTCAGGCCAACATCAAGGAGACGGACCCGACCGGTGTCGGCAACGATTCGCTCGTCATCGTCGGGCTCACGAACGGTTCGCTCGACCTCGGGTCGGACAACTACATCACCGGCGACGGGCTCGCGGCCGTGTTCCAGAACTCCACGCTGGCGCTCACCAACGCGAATCGAACGGTGGTGTCCACCGTCGCCGGAGCCTGTTCCGGAACGGGGTGCGCGAACATCGGAACGGGCGGGCCGGGACTCATCGTCTTCGTGCCAGAACCGATCCTGCTGGACGGTTCCGGCAACGGCGCGGTGGGAAGCCTCACCGTTACGCTCCGGCTCTACTGACAAGTCGTCTACGGATGCGAGAGGCCCGGACGGGATCCCGTCCGGGCC
>JBOGVK010000129.1:0-13725 GCA_050692375.1 Actinomycetota bacterium | reverse complement strand
GGTTGGCGTTGGCGATGGTCTGGGCTTCCACCCCCTGGGCGGCATCGACCACCAGCAGGGCGCCCTGGCAGGCGTTCAGGCTGCGGGCGACTTCATAGCTGAAGTCCACGTGGCCGGGGGTGTCGATCAGGTTCAGCTCGAACTCCCGGCCGCTGCCCGGCGGGGCGTACCGCAACCGGACGGCCTGAGCCTTGATCGTGATCCCCCGCTCCCGCTCCAGGTCCATGCGGTCCAGGTACTGCTCCCGCATCTGGCGCGCGGCCACAGCGTGGGTCAGCTCCAGCAGGCGGTCGGCCAGCGTCGACTTCCCGTGGTCGATGTGCGCCACGATGCAGAAGTTGCGGATGTGGGAGATGTCGGTCGTCACGACACCCCATGGTACGGGCCTCGCGATACGCCGGACCTGTCCTGAGGCTTGCGCGGAGGCCCCTGGTAGCATCGAAGGCTCTCATGGCGAACATCAAGTCCCAGATCAAGCGCAACCGTTCGAACGCGAAAGCGGCCGAGCGGAACAAGGCCGTGCGCACCGCGCTGAAGACCTCGACGAAGAAGGCGCGTGCAGCGGTGACCGAAGGCGACGCGGAGGCCGCCCAGGTTCAAGCTCTCGAGACCTCCCGTGCATTGGACAAGGCCGCATCCAAGGGCATCGTCCACAGGCGCACCGCGGCCCGCCGCAAGTCCCGGCTCACCAAGGCCGCGAACAAGGTCGGCGCCTCCGCCGCCGCCGAGTAGCCCGCCCCCGGCTCCTATCCCGAAGCGATCGCGACGACCAGCGTCGGCATGACCACATCGGCGTTCGCGCCCGACTTCATGGCTCGGTCGGCCTCCACCAGGCGCTCGTGCAGCGCGATCAGCTGGCCCATCGAGTAGTTCCGCGCCTGCTGCTGGTAGCGGCGCGCCTGCCAGTCGAAGCGCAGGCCCGCCGCACGCGCCAGCTCGGCGGGCGGCATCCGATCGGGCAGCGCCCGGACCTTCATCAGGTCGCGCAGCCGGCTCGCGATCCCTCCGAGCACCATCAGCGCGTCGTCTCGACCCTCCTCGATCGATCGCCACGAGCGGATCGCGCCCGGCAGGTCCTTCGCGAACGCGTGGTCGCAGAGATCCCACACCTGCTGTTCGCCGAGACCGCGGAACTGCTTGGCGACGATCTGTGGCGTGATGCGCTCGCCGGGGAACGCCGAGCCGAGCTGGCGGAGCGCCGCCACGAGCTGCCCCGGCTCTTCGCCGAGCGTCTCGACGAGCGCGTGCATCGCGGGCGGCGTCACGTCCAGCTCTTCGCGCTTCGCGCGCTGCATCAGCCACGGCTCCAGGTCCTTGCGAGCGATCTTCACCTCGACGACCTGCCCGACAGGCTTCACCATCTTGTCGAGGGCGGCGGGAACCTTCGCGCGATCTCCGACCTGCGCGCAGATCACGAGCGGCGCGTCGGGATCGGGGGCGGCCACGTAGGCGGCGAGCTCGGCCAGCGCCTCCTTCGGCAGACTTTTGGCGTCGGTGATCAACAACGCGCGCGGCTCCCCGAAGAGTGAGGGCGTGGCCAGATCCTGCAGCTCGCTCCCCCGCCATTCGTTGGCGTCGACCTCGGTGGGCTTCAGCGCGCCGAGCAGCTCGAACGCCCGCTCACGGAGCAGGAACTCATCTTCCCCCCACAGCAAGGTCACGGACGTGTGCTTCGCGGTCGGGCTCATCGATCGGATCGTACAGAGATCCCCTGACTCCCGAAGGTCACGATGATGTCGCCGTGCTGGTCGGTGCGCCAGATCTGGGCGCCGGTCGCCGCGATCGCGTCGAGCGTCGACTGCTTGGGATGCCCGTAGTCGTTCGGTTGACCCACCGAGATGACGGCCAGATCGGCGTCGACCGCCTGGAAGAACTCGGGTAGCGACGTGGCCGCACCGTGATGCGGGACCTTGAGCAGCTCCGCGTGCAGTGGCGCGTGCTCGTCCAACAGCACCTGTTGGGCAGGCTGTTCCGGCTCGCCTCCCAACAAGACGGTGTCCTCGCGGTAGTGCAGCATGATGACGAGCGAGTCGTTGTTCGGGTCGGAGTTCGTTCCCACCCAGCAGCGGTCGGGAGACAAGACGTCGAGCCGGACGTCACCGACCGTCACGGTGTCGCCGGCACGCGGGTAGCGCACCGGAACGTGCTCGTCGGCGATCGCGGTGTCGAGGTCGGCCTGGATCGCGGACGTCTCGGGACACCCGGGCTCGAGCACCAGACCGACCGGCACGCGACCGAGCACCGTCGGGAGCCCGATGATGTGGTCGGCGTGCGGGTGGGTCGCGACCATCACATCCAGGCGCTTGACGCCGAGCGCCGCCAGATCCGTGGCGACCACCTCCTGGTCCGGTCCGCCGTCGACCAAGATGTCGACGCCGGCAGGTGACGTGACGAGCGCTGCGTCACCCTGACCGACGTCGAAGAACCGAACCACCAGGCCGGAGGGTGGACCCACCCCGATCGCCGAGGACCACACCACCAACGGGAACGCCGCGACCGCGAGGACCACCACCGGACGGGGCGGCCGCCATCGTCGGTGCAGCGCCCATGCGAGTCCGACGATCACGGCGGCGCCGATGACCAGAACGGCCGGACCCCCACCGGACGTGACATGGCCGACCGGGGCCTTGGCCAGACGGTCGGCGACCCACTCCAGGTACCGCATCGGGATGAGCGCCAGCGCGGCGATGAGATGACCGACCGTGACCGACGCCAAGCCGACGGTGGCCGCCACCAGACCGACGAGCAGGGCGGGCGACACCGCGGGGAAGGCCATCAGGTTCGCGATGACCGTGACGCCCGGGACCTCGTGGAAATGGAAGAGCAGGATCGGCGTCACGCCGAGCTGCGCCGCGAGCGTGGTCCCCGCGGCGAGCGCGACCGGCGCGGGGACGTAACGCCTCAGCCGTTCGCCGATCGGCGAAGCGAGCGCGACCATGCCCGCCGTCGCCGTCACCGAAAGCTGGAACCCGATCGACCAGACCAACCACGGATCGAGCACGAGCAGCACCAACACCGCGCCGGCAAGGATCGAGCCGGTCGCGCGCGGCCTCCCGATCAGCACGCCGACGAGCGCGAGCGTCGCCATCACCCCCGCGCGCATCACCGACGGTTCGGCGCCGGTCATCACGACGAAGAACGCGACGGTTCCCACTCCCAGTCCGAACCGCGGCCACCGGGTCAGGCGCAACAACGATGCGAGGCCGAGCATCGGCGCCAGCACCATAGCGACGTTCTCGCCCGAGACGACGAGCAGATGGCCAAGCCCACTCCCCTGGAAATCGCGCATCATGCCGGCGTCCAGGCGTGATGCGTCACCGAGCACGAGCCCGAGCAGCAACCCCGCTTCCCGCTCGGGGAAGAGCCGCGCGATCGAACGCCCGATGAACGCCCGGAACACCTGCGCCGCATGCACGAACGCGTTCGTCGAGGGACCGAGCCGCTCCACGCGGTTGCCATTCAGCTCGACGGTCATGCCCTCGTGGGCGAGCACATCCCGGAACGCGGCATCGTCGGGGCGGCGGATCACTCCCTCGGCCAAGATCTGATCGCCACGGACCCAGTCCGGAGGATCCCCGTTCGCGCTCAGCCAGAGCGAGGAACGGAGCTTCGCCGCTCCGCCGGGCCAGCCGACACGCGTGATGTCGAGCGTGGCATGCCACCCGAACGTGCCGGCGACGGGATCCGTGTGGAGGGTTCCGACCACCGTGACACGGCGGGGCGCCAACCGTGCCAGGAGCGAGCCGTCGAGCCAAGCGGCGTGCAGGCCGGCCCATCCGATCCCGAGCGCCAGCAGGCCGAAGACGACGAGCGCGACCGCGCCGATCGGAGAGCCGCGGACCGTGCGAGGCGTCGCGACGACCGACACGGCAGCGGGCGACGGCGTCACGAGTCCGGCGACCTCCAGCGGATCTGCATCCACCAGCCGCGGCGCGGCCAGCCACGCGCCAACGAGCGCCGCCAGGCCGAGGGTCATGCCCATCCACGGATGGACCCACGCGGGCCGAACCTGCCAGACGAGCAACCCAGCCCAGAACGCCGCCGCGGCACCCGGCAGCGCCCAGGCGTTCATACGGTGACGAAAGGACGGACCTGCTCGAGCGTCGAAGGTCCGATGCCGCTCACGTCGATGAGGTCGTCGACCGTCGCGAACGGCCCGTTCTGGGTCCGGTAGTCGATGATGGCGGCGGCGGTCACCGGTCCAACACCCGGCAACGTCTCGAGGTCCGTCTCGCTCGCCGTGTTGATGTTGATGAGCGCGGCACCTCCGGTAGTCGACGTGGTCCCCGTGCCGCCGGGTGCCGTCGCGCCGGGCTTCGGCACGACGATCTGCGAGCCGTCGGTCAGCGGGGCGGCCAGGTTCAGGGTCGTGAGGTCCCCTCCCTTCCGCGCGCCGCCCGCGCGGTTGACCGCATCGATCACGCGGTCCCCCGAGGCGAACTCGTACACGCCGGGTTTCCGGACCCATCCGGCGACGTCGACGATGATCGGGACGAGACTCGGGGTGGGAGAAGTGAACGGGACCGCACCCGCCGACATGACCGGCGATGTCGCGTTCGCGGGCGCCGCGATGTCCACCGGCCGCGGCAGCGACCGTGCGTACCAGAGCCCAGCACCGAGCAGCGTCGCCACCACGACGAGCACCAGCCCGGCAAGCTCCCCGCGAGAAAGCGAGTCGAGCCGTTCCCGCAGGGACATGACCGGACGCTATACGGCCCTACCCACCTCCACCGTGACGGCGGTCACGGCGACGAGCGGGTCAGCGCTTCGTGACGAAGTTCACGAGCCTGGGGGCGCGCACGATCTCCTTCGCGACCTCGCGGTCGCCGATCGTCCGACGCGTGGGCTCCGACGCGCGCGCCAGGTCCAGGCAGCGGTCTTCGTCCGCATCGGCCGGCACCTCGATCTTGTCGCGTACCTTGCCGTCCACCTGGACGATCAGGGTGATCGTCTCGTCGGCGGCGAGGGACGGGTCGTATGTCGGCCACAACGACACGTGGACGGACGACCCGTTCCCTAACACCTCCCTCCACAGCTCCTCGGCGGCGAACGGCGCGAACGGGGCGAGCATCTGCGCAAGGACGCTTGCGGCATCGCGGGCTCCCCCGCCCGCGTCCAGCGTGGACCGCATCTCGTTCGTCAACACCTGCAGTTTGGAGATGGCCGTGTTGAACCGGAAACGCTCCAGATCCTCCGTCACACCCTTGATCGTGTGATGGGTCAAACGATGCAAAGACTCCGGCACGGAAGCGTCCGCGCCACGCGCCACCGCTTCGTCCACGACCGCGAACACGCGGCCCAGCCACGCGTTCACACCGGGACGGCGGTCGGCGGGCGCCTCGATCAGCTTCCAGTCGATGTCGTCTTCGAACGGCCCCGCGAACAGCATGATGAGCCGGATCGTGTCGGCCCCCCACCGCTCGACGAGCGGCATCGGCTCGACGATGTTGCCCTTCGTCTTCGACATGGACGCGCCGTCGTAGATCACCTGACCTTGGTTCATGAGCTTGGGGAAGGGTTCCGTGAACCCGATCAACCCGATGTCGTACAAGACCTTCGTGAAGAACCGCGTGTAGAGCAGGTGCAGGATCGCGTGCTCGACCCCTCCCGTGTACTGGCTGACGGGCATCCAGCGATCCACGTCCTCCCGCCGGAACGGTCCGTCCTCGAAGCCGGGCGAGCAGTACCGGAACAGGTACCACGACGAATCGACGAACGTGTCCATCGTGTCGGTGTCGCGCCGAGCGTCACCCCCGCAGGTGGGACAAGCAACCTTGGACCACGAGGGATGACGCGCCAATGGCGATTCGCCTCCCGGTTGGAAGTCGACGTCGTCGGGCAGGAGCACTGGTAAGTCGGCTTCGGGGACCGGGACCTCACCACAGGTCTGGCAATGGATGATCGGGATCGGCGCACCCCAATAGCGCTGACGGCTGAGCAACCAGTCGCGCAGCCGGAACGTGATCGCCGGCTCGCCGCGACCCTCGTCGCGCAACCACGCCGCCACCTTCACGATCGACGCGGGGGTCTGCTCCCCGTTGAACAGCCCGGAGCCCACCATGGTGCCCTCACCGGGGTACGCCTCGGAGATGGTGTCGCCGTCCAATGGGTCGACGCCGTCCGGCTGTATCACGACGCGGACCGGCACGCCGCGAGCCCGGGCGAACGCGAAGTCCCGCTCGTCGTGCGCCGGCACGGCCATGATCGCTCCGGTGCCGTACTCCATCAGCACATAGGGCGCGACGAAGCACGGGATCCGCTCACCGTTCACCGGGTTGACCGCATGGACGCCGAGGGAGACTCCCTCCGTCGTGTCGGCCTGCTCACGGAACGTGAGCGGCGTGTTGCGAACCTTCTGGATCAGCGGCTCGACGGCGTTCCACGTGCCGCCGAGCTCCGCGAGTTGCTTGACCAACGGATGCTCGACCGCGAACACGAAGAACGTGACGCCCCACAGCGTGTCCGGGCGCGTCGTGAAGATCTCGACCGCGTCGCCGGTCTCCTCGATCGTGAACGTGACCCGTGCGCCCTCGCTCCTCCCGATCCAGTTGCGCTGCATCGTGAGTACGCGCTCGGGCCAGGCCTCGAGCGTCGCCATGTCGTCAAGGAGCCGCTGCGCGTAGTCCGTGATCTTGAAGAACCATTGGGTGAGGTCGCGACGCTCGACCATCGTGCCGCATCGCTCGCACGCCCCCCCGATCACCTGCTCGTTCGCCAGGACGGTCTGGTCTTTCGGGCACCAATTGACCGGCGCGTTCTTGCGGTAGGCCAACCCCCGTTCGAAGAACTTCAGGAACAGCCACTGGGTCCACCGGTAGTACTCGGGGTCGGACGTCCGCAGCAGCCGGGACCAGTCGAACGACATGCCCATCCGCTTGTACGACGCCGCTTGCTGATCGATGTTCGCGTACGTCCATTCCTTGGGATGGATGCCGCGTTTGATCGCTGCGTTCTCGGCGTTCAGCCCGAACGCATCCCATCCGATGGGATGCAGCACGTTGTAGCCCTGCAACGCTCGGAAACGCGCGATGGCGTCCCCGCCGCTGAACGCCTCGGCGTGACCCATGTGAAGGTCCCCCGATGGGTACGAGAACATGTCGAGCGCATAGAAGCGGGGCCGCGGATCGTCGGGATCGTCGGAGGCCCGGTAGAGACCCTCCTCCTCCCAGACCCGCTGCCACTTCGGCTCGATCTCGGACGCGTCGTACCTGCGCATGGTGCCAGCATGGTAACGAACACCGTCGAGCCGTTGGGGAAGGCTGGTGCCGAGACCTGTCAGCGTGCCGGTGTCAGGGAGCGATCAAGCCCGACTCGCGACGGAACAAGGCGGGGATCTCGGCGGCGGGCACGGGACGCGAGAACAGGTACCCCTGACCCAACGGACAGTCGAGCGCACACAGGAACGCAAGCTCTTCCGCCGTCTCGATGCCCTCGGCGAGCGGGATCATGCCGAGGTTCTTCGCGAGCTGGACCATCGCACGGACCATCGTGCCGGCGTCGCGGTCGAGGTGCGCCTCGCTCACGAACGACCGATCGATCTTCAGGACGTCGATCGGAAGGTCCCTCAGGCGGGCGAGCGACGAGTAGCCCGTGCCGAAGTCGTCGATAGCGATCATGAAACCGGCGTCGTGCAACGTCTGCAAGATCGCGCGGGTTCGATCGGGATCGGTCATCGCGGTCGATTCCGTGATCTCGACGACCACTCGATGCGGGTCCACGCCGACCACCCCGAGCTTCGAAAGGATCTTCTCCGCGAAGTGCTCCGACCATAGCTGCCGCGGCGACGCGTTGAAGCCCACGTCCATCTCGATCCCCGAGTTGGTCCATTCCTTCAGCTGGCGGAACATCTCGTCCATAACCCAATCGCCGATCTGCTCGATGAGGCCGATCTCCTCGGCGAGCGGGATGAAATCCATCGGCGGGATCAGGTGACCGTCCTCGTCGCGCCCGCGGATCAAGGCCTCGACGCCCGTGATGTGGCCGTCGACCAGATCGACGACCGGCTGGTAGTGCAGCTCCCAGCTCTCCCGTTCGACGGCCTGCCGAAGCTTGGTCGTCCGTCGCAGCCGCAGCATCGGATCCCCTTCGTCCGGAGAGAACGCGACCGTTCCGCCCGGACCCGCCGATTTCGATCGATACATCGCGACGTCGGCGTTACTGAGAAGCGATGAGCCATCGGCGGCATCGCGAGGGAACAGGCTGATGCCGATCGAGGCCGTGACGTAGAACTCGGCGCCCTCGAGGGTGAAGGGATCGCGGATGAGCTCGTGGATGCGGCTCGCCACCGCCTCAGTCGCCAGGAGCGCGGCATCGGTTCCGGGCACCGGGCCGGGTCCGTTCCCCATGTCGGACAGCAGGACAAGGAACTCGTCGCCGCTCTGACGCGCAACCAGGTCGGTTTCGCGCGTGAGGGCCCGCAGCCGCGCCGACAGCTGGACGAGTAGTGCGTCGCCGGCCTCGTGGCCCAAGCTGTCGTTCACCAGCTTGAAGTTGTCGAGGTCCAGGAAGACAACACCGACGGCGAGATCGTTCCGTCGGGCCCGAGCGAGCGACGCCTCGAGCACCTCCTGGAACCGCGGACGGTTCGCCAACCCGGTCAACTTGTCGTGGTAGGCGAGGTGGGCGATCTGCACCTCGGCCTCCTTGCGTTCGGTGATGTTTTCGATCATCGCGATGGAGTACATCGGCCGACCCTCGGGATCACGGTGGAGCGCGCTCGCGACCTGACCCCAGACGATCCGGCCGTCCTTATGGATGAAACGCTTCTCCAACCGATACGTGTCGCGTTCGCCGGCCATCATCTCGCGGAACAGTGCCTCGTTCCTTTCGATGTCGCCGGGGTGCGTGTAGTCCCGCAGGGTCATCGTCAAGAGTTCGTCTTCCGAATAGCCGAACATCTCCTCGAACGCAGGGTTCACGGCGATGTTCCGGCCTTCGGGAGACTGCAGCGTGATCCCGATCGCCGCACCCTCGTACATCGTCTCGAAGCGAGCGAGCGCCTCGACCTGCTGTTGCTTCGACTCGAACTCGGACGCATGACTCAGCACAGAGGAGAGCACGACCGAAAGGAGCTCCAGTGTCTTCAGATCGTCTTGTGTGAACGCGTGGAGTTCCCGTGAGACGACGATGAGCTCCGCCGCAACCTCGCCGTGACGAAGTGGCACCGCAATCGTCGAACCGATCTTCATCTCTCGAGCGATGTACCCCGATCGTGGATCGTTCGGTCCGTCGTCCACGAACGCCGGCCGGTCGTTACTGAGGACCCACCCGGGGACGCTGCCGACGATCGGGACCTGACGGCCGATCTGGTCGCGCATGAAGCCCGTTGCGGCGCGGATCACCAGATGGTCGCCATCGAGGATCAAGATTACGGACCCCTGGGCGTTCGTCAGCTCCTCCGTACGCGCGCAAACCAGGTGCATCACGGCGTCGAGGTCCAGGTCCGCGACCGCGATGTCGCGCTGGGTTTCGACGATCCGGCTCAGCCGCTCGCTGCGCTCGAATAGGGCCTCTTCGGCTGCCTTGCGTTCGGTGATGTCGAAGATCACCCCCTGGACCATCCACGGGGCGCCCTGCGCGTCGTGGATGGGGTTCGCGAACTCCAACACCCACTTCACGGTGCCGTCCGCGTGGATCATCCGATACTCGTGACGCAGCGGTACATCGCGGGTGAAGGAGTCGATGTACTCCTCCCACGCGCGGGCGGAGTCGTCCGGATGGAGGCGTTTCGACCAGGAGTAAGGATCCGAGAGCCACTCAGCTGGCTCGATCCCCAGCAGATCACGAACCTGCTCGCTCACGAAGATGCTGCCCCGTGCCTCGTCCACCGGGTCCAGGTAGACGACGGCGGGGATCTGTTCCACCAGAGCGCGATACTTCGCCTCAGCCTGGAATCGAGCCTCTCGCTCGTCCGAGAGATCGGTGGGGAACCGTGCCGATGTCGGATGCGCGCCGACGATTTCGGATGCCATCCTGTAGACCCTTCCCCCGCGAATATCAGCTATCGATCGTGACTGAACGTGCTACTGATGCATCGGAAAGAAACTGGAGAGACCTGAGAGGGAGATGTCCGCGACCGGCCTCAGCCGAGAGGCGGGGACGCGGGCGGCCCGACCAGGCCACCTTCGCGCCGGACCAGCTCGGGGATCTCCCCGGCCGGCACCGGATGCGCGAAGTGGAAGCCCTGCGCAAGCCGGCAGCCGTTCGCACGCAGGAACTCGTACTCGCCGAAGGTCTCGATGCCCTCCGCGAGCGGCACCATGCCCAGGCTCTGTGCCAGCTGGATCATGGCTCGGACCATGCCCGCCAGGTCACGGTCGTACTCCACGTTCCGCACGAAAGCCTGGTCGATCTTCAGGACGTCGACGGGCATGTGCTTGAGCCGAGCCAGCGACGAGTACCCCGTTCCGAAGTCGTCGATCGCCAGGGTGAAGCCCCACGAGTGCAACTCCGTCAGGAGACGCTGCGTGCGATCGGGGTCGGACATCGCCATGGACTCGGTGATCTCGATCGTGATCTCGCTCGGATCGACGTCGTGCACCTGCAGCTTGCCGAGCAGCTTCTCGGCAAGGTTCGCCGTCCACATCTGTCGTGGTGACAAGTTGTAGCTGATCGCGACGTTCATCCCTTGCTCCGCCCACTCCGCGTGCTGGCGCGCGAGCTCGTCGAACACCCAGTCCCCGATCGCCTCGATCAGCCCCATCTCTTCCGCGAGCGGGATGAACTCGCCCGGAGCGACCAGGCCGCCGTTCGGCTGACGCCAGCGGACGAGCGCCTCGACCGAGTGCACCGCGCCGTCGCCGAGGTCGACGATCGGCTGGTAGTGCAACACCCAGTTCTGGTCCGCGACCGCCTGTCGCAACCTGGACGAGACGGACAACCGGCGAACCGGGTCGTCGTCCGACACCGTGTACACGACGTAGTTCCCGGGGTCGGTCTTCTTCGTCTGATACATCGCGGTGTCGGCGTTCTTGAGCAGATCGGTCGCATCGCGGGCATCTTGCGGGTAGAGGCTGATCCCCATGGAAGCCGACGCGTAGAACTCGATGCCGTTCAGGTCGAACGGCTCCGACAGTGCCTCACGGACGCGGTTCGCGACCATCTCCGCCACCAGCACCGCAGCGTCCGTGCCCGAGAGGGCGCTCGTCCCCCGCTCCAGGTCGGAGATCAGGAGCAAGAACTCATCGCCACCCTGGCGGGCCACCATGTCGGTCTCACGGGTGCACCCTCGGAGACGTTCGCCCAACTGTTGCAACAGGAGGTCACCGGCATGGTGACCGAGCGAGTCGTTCACCAGCTTGAAGTTGTCGAGGTCCAGGAAGAGCACACCGACGGCCAGATCGTGCCGGTGGGCGCGCGCGAGGGCGCTCTCGAGCATCTCCTCGAAGAGCGTACGGTTCGGCAGGCCCGTCAGCTTGTCGTGGTAGGCCAAGAAGGCGATCCGCTCCTCGGCCTGCTTGCGCTGCGTGATGTTCTCGACCATCGAGATCGCGAACTTGGGCTGTCCGTCTGCGTCGCGGTGGAGGGCGGCCGCGACCTGACCCCACACGATCTCTCCGTCCTTTCGGACGTACCGCTTCTCGAGGCGATAGAAGTCGCGGTTGCCGGCCATCATGTCCCGGAAGAGCTCGACGTTGCGTTCGATGTCCTCGGGGTGCGTGTAATCGGCGATCGTCATAGAGGCGAGCTCGTCACTCGTGTAGCCGATCATCTCCAGGAAGGCCGGGTTCGACTCGATGTTCTGGCCCTCGGGCGAGACCAGCGTGACGCCGATCGGCGCCCCGGCGTAGACGGCCTCGAAGAGAGCGAGCGCCTCGACCTGCTCGCGCTTGGCCTCGAACTCTGCCGCGTGGCTCATGGCCGACGAGAGGACGACCGAGAGGAGTTCCAATGTGTTGACATCTTCGTCGCTGAAGGTGCCGGGCACTTGGGAGAGCACCTGGAGCTGCCCGATGGCCTCGTCGCCGTGACGAAGGGGCACGACGGCCATGGAGCGGATCCCATGTTCTCCGGCGAGTGGCCCGACGCGGTCGTCGTTCGTGGTGTCGGCGCAGATCGTCGCGCGGCCGTGCTCGTGCACCCAGCCTGTCAGCGTGCCCTCCAGGGGCACGCGATCGGCAAGCCGGTCGAGGATGAACCCGGTCGCCGCGCTGAATGCGAACCCCTCCCCATCGAAGAGCAGGATCGTCGCGGCCCCGGCGTTCGTCAGCTCTTGGGTGCGTTGGCAGATCAGGTCCATGACGGAGTGGAGGTCGAGGTCGGCCGCGGCCACGTCCCGCTGCGTGTCGATGATGCTGCTCATCTGCTCGGAGCGCTCGCGGAGCGCCTCCTCGGCCTCCCGGCGCTCAGTGATATCGTATACGAGGCCCTGGAAGGCACGGTGTCCGGCGCCGTCGTCGTCGACCACCCTCCACGCTTCAGACACCCAGATGATCCCGCCGTCCTTGCGAACCATCCGGTACTCCAAGGAATACGACTCGCCGCTCTCCTCGCACCGCTCCACTTCGGCTCGCTGCATCGCGAGATCGTCCGGATGCACCCAGTCGTACCAGGCGTCCGCGTTCGCCATCCATTCGGCCGGGGTGTAGCCCAAGATGTCCTCGATCTGCGGGCTCACGTAGGGGACGACGTTCTGGCCCCCCTCGAAGGTCCACGTGTACGTGATCGCCGGGGTCTGCTCCACGAGGGAGCGATAGCGGGCCTCGGCCTCGTGCGTCGCCTCGCGGCCGGCCTGGAGCTCGGTGACGTCGCGGAGGGTGACCACGAGCAGTCGCTCGGGACCGTCGATGGCGCCCAGATGGACCTCCACCGGGATCGACTGGCCCTCTCGGCGGTGGCAGAGCGTCTCGACGCGCGTGCCGGGCTCGCCCCGCAGAAGATCGTCGGTGATCAGCAGCTCGACCTGTTGACCGACGAGCTCGCTGGCGGTGAAGCCGGTGAGCGTCTCGACGTGGTGGTTGGCGAAGATGATCCGTCCGTCGGTGCGCGCGACGACCAGGCACTCCGGCGTGGCCTCGAGCAGCGACCCCGGCTCGATGAGACGAGCCAGGCGAGCGAGCGCGGCGTCGCCGGTCGGGTTCGTTCCTGCGATGTCCGATGCCATGGTTACCTTCGCCTCCCCGAAAGAGGCGATCCTGCTGGCTACATCGTCAGGAACCGTTCCCGACCTGAGCCCGTTTCCGCAGGTCTACGGGGTCGCCCGAGGCGTGCGCTCCTCTATGCCCCACGGCGAACCGTAGTCGTTCAACAGATCGAGGAACGGCTGCGGCTCGAACGCCTCGGGACCGAGCACGCCGGCGCCGGACCACACGCCGGAAGCGATCAGCTCCAACGCCACGACCGGGTTGATCGCGGTCTGCCACACCACACCCTGCGCGCCGTCACGCGCCCACGTCTCCTCGGTGTCGACGACGTGGTACAGGTAGACCTCGCGTGGCGCGCCGTCTTTCCCGGTGCCGGTGACCCACGCCCCCGCGCACGTCTTTCCTTTCATGCGATCGCCGAGCTGAGCGGGATCCGGAAGGCACGCGGCCACCACGTCGCGCGGAGACACCTCGCCGCCGCGCACACGTACCGGAGCCGTCTTGTCCAGCCCCAATTTGTGGAGCGTCCGGAGCACGTCGATGACCTCGTCGCCCAAGCCATACTTGAACGTCACTCGGTTGCAGTCGATCCATCGAGGGACGAGTAGCACCTCTTCGTGCTCGACGTTCACGCACTCGACCG
>JBOGVK010000128.1:0-2991 GCA_050692375.1 Actinomycetota bacterium | reverse complement strand
GGACGGAGGACGGGGCATGATCAAGGTAGCTATCGCCGACGACCATTCGTTGGTGCGCCAGGGACTCCGCCGGTACCTCGACATGGCGGAAGGCATCGAGGTCGTGGGTGAGGCATCGGACGGTCGCGAGCTGCTCACTCTGATCGAGGAGCAGGACCCCGACATCGCGCTCGTCGATATCCGGATGCCGGAGATGGACGGCCTCGAGGCCGCCCGCGAGATCCGCGATCGCTTCCCGAAGGTGGGCGTGATCATGTTGACCGCCTACGACGATCGCCAGTTCGTGGTCGAGGCGGTGCGCTCGGGAGCGCGAGGCTACGTGTTGAAAGCGCGCGACGCGGAGCATCTGATCCAGACGGTGCGTCTGGTCGCCGGCGGCAACATGGTGATCGACCCGCAACTCGTGGTGGCGCTCGCCGAAGAGCTTTCCACGGCGAAGGAGCGGGACCGAAGAGCCGAGACGCTCACCGCGCGCGAGATCGAGGTCTTGCAGCTACTCGCGTTCGGTCACACGAACCGCGACATCGCCGAGCGTCTCTACATCTCGCCGGATACCGTGAAGACTCACCTCGAGCACATCTTCGAGAAGCTCGGCGCTTCGGACCGCACGGCGGCCGTCGCTGAGGCGCTTCGACGGCGCCTGATCGAGTAGCTCGGGCTCGGATCGAGCCGTACGCCTCGCCTTCGGGCGCCCACGGGCTAGTCCATCCGGTCCCGCATGTCCGACGACTGGGTGATGGAGCCTGGCCGGTTGAACCGGCAAGATGGAGCGCACATGAGTGACGATCATGCCGTTCCCCGGCCGCGTCCGGCGGCAGTGTTCTTGCTGTTGTTCGCCGTGGCAGCCGTCGTGGTCTACGCTTCGGTATCTGATCCTCACGCCAAGACCCTGACGGGCGACGGAGCGATCGTCGCGACGAGCATCGTGGCCGCCGGCGCGATCTGGGCCAAACGCAGACAAGGCGATGCGTGGCGCTCGGCCCGGTACCTCGCCACGGCGATGGCCCTCATCGCGCTTGGGGCCTCGTTGTTGCTCACCCTCGACACGCGTCGCGAGACGATCCGTCCCAGCCCGTTCGACCTGCTGTTCCTGTTGTTCTTGATCCCCATCCTGGGCGCGGTCTACGACGAGTACACCGCCCATTTCCCCATCGCCGACCGGCGCGACATCGCCGTGGACGCGGTGCTGATCGCCGCTTCACTCGCAGCGATCGCCTACGTCGTGATCCGACACTCCCACGCGGACGTGACCGGCTCGATCTCGGCCGGAACGTTCGCCATCCTGGCCGGGGTGCTGTTCTCGACGTTCGGCGTGCTGGCCCTGTGGGTGCCCTCTCCGGCCCACTTGGCACAGTGGCTGGTCCTGTCGGCGGTCTCCGGGGCGATCGTGGCTTTCGGCTGGCACTGGACCCACGGATCGCTCGCCGTCGCGGATCCCGCGATCACCATCACGTTCGTGGTGGTCGGACCGCTCCTGGCCGCGACGATGCTCTGGCTGCCGATGCGAGCGGTCGCGGCGGCGACCGATCACCCGCTCCGGCTGGCCCGTCCGATCCTCACGAGCCTATCGGTGGTGTCGGCATGTGCCGCGCTGGTGACCGTCGGCACCCTGCACCATGCGCGGAGCTTGTCCTCGCTGCAGTCGACGTCGATCGTCGGCCTCCTCGGCGCCGGCGTCGCAGCGCGGATCCTGGCTAACGCGATCCGGAGCACACAGGCGCATGCCGAAGCACGTCACGCTCTCAGAGACAAGGAGCGAGCCCTCTCGGAGGCGGACATGGCGCTCGATCGCGTGCGAGAGACGAACGAAACGTTGCGGCAATCCGAAGAGCACCTTCGGCTGGTCTTCGAGGCGGCGGTCGACGGCATCGTCGAGCTCGACCATCACGATGTGATCCTGCGAGCCAACGACGCGTTCTGCGGCATGGTTCGTATCGATCGAGCATCGATCGAAGGGTTGCCGTGGACCGCGCTCGCCGCTTCGGTCAGCGGCGCCGACGAGTCGTTCGCTTCGCTCCCGACGACCGGTCAGGGGACCATCCAGCGGTCCGAGGGACAGGCGCTGTACCTGGAGTCCCGCATCTCCGAGGTGCCGATGACGCCGCCGCGACGACTGCTGCTGGTGCGCGACGTGACATCCGGACGCATCGCCGACCAAACGATCCGGTCGCTCTTCAAGTTCCTTCAGGATCGCGACGAGGATCGCACCCGGCTGCTCCGCAGGACGAACAGTGCGATCGAGGCCGAGCGCAACCGCATCGCGCGCGACCTGCACGACGGTCCGGTCCAGGGCGTGTCGGCCGCGTCACTCTCCCTCGAAGCGGCGCTCCTGATGATCAAGGCCGGAGAGAGCGATCGAGGCATCGAGGTCCTCACGAAGATCCGCAAGGAGCTCGCCGAAGAGGCCGACGGCCTCCGCTCCTTGATGTCGGGGCTGCGGCCGCCGCTCCTGGAGGAGCGCGGGCTGATCCCGGCGATCCGCGAGACGCTGGCGCGATTCGGAACCGAGAACGGCGTGCGAACCGAGTTCTCCGGGATGGTCGGCGCGGATATCCCCGACGATCTGGAGACGCTCGCCTACCGCGTCGTCCAAGAAGCGCTCTCGAACGCGGCCAAGCACTCGCAAGCGGCGCACGTCTCGGTCGGTGTCGAGCTCGATCAGCTCCAGCTCCGGGTGGAGATCGTCGACGACGGCATCGGGTTCGAGAACAGCCGCGCCCGCGAATTCCTACAGATGGGCCGCGTCGGACTTGCCTCGATGCGGGAGCGCGTGGAGCTCGCGAGCGGAACGTTCGTGGTTCGATCGACCCTCGGGCGAGGAACGACGATCATCGCGACCCTGCCCGTCGACATCGCGTCGATAGGTCGCGAGTTGAGCGTCAACGACGCAACCTGATCGGGCCCGGTGGAGGGGAGGGCGTGTCGGTCGGACCCGTCGGGCCGGTTGGGCCACTCGGGCCACTCGGGCCGGTCGGGCCGGTTGGGCCGGTT
>JBOGVK010000127.1:0-12712 GCA_050692375.1 Actinomycetota bacterium | reverse complement strand
CGGGCCTGCGCCGGGTCGTACACGCCACATGGAAGATCGCAGTGGGCGTGGACGACCCGGGCCGGCTTCAGCAATCCTTCAAGGATGGACATGCTGCCTCCCTCTGGTGGGCGAACTCCCGAAACCTACCACCGCGATCGGAGATCGTTCGTGCGGCTGGTCGCCGGCATCGGCGTGACGGCGGGTGTCGCGTGGGCATGCCTGCGCTGGAAGCCGTCGCGCGTGATCATCGAAGGAGGCAGCATGGCGCCGACGCTCGCGCCGGGTGACTGGGCGCTCACGATCCCGCTGCACGATCCGAAGGTCGGCGACGTCGTGGTGGTTGAGCACCCCGGCCGGCCGGGCTACGAGATGGTGAAGCGTTTGACGGCCGGACCCGGTAAGCGCGTCGGTGAGCGAACGCTCGGTGACGACGAATGGTGGATCGAAGGCGATCTCGCCGAAGCCTCCACCGACAGCCGGCAGTTCGGACCGGTGACGAGCCAACGGTTGAGGGCGAGGGTCGTCCTCGTCTACTGGCCTCGCGATCGTCGCCACCGAATGAAGCGTCGGGTGGTGGCATAACCGCCCGTATGCTCATGCGGTGCAGAACCTCCGTCGTGTCGTCGTCTCGTTGCTTGGCGTGCTCGTCCTCCTGGGTTCGGCGTGCCAGCGGAGCGCCGATCGTGCCGCTCCGACTCCACGAGGGGGGAGCTCGGTCGAGCCTGATGTCGGCGCCGGACGCGAAGGCGAGAGCGGAGATGGCGATCGCATCGACCGAGTCGGGGTGGCGACGCGTAACGGCCCGATCCGGCGAGACCCGGCGCCCGGGTGGAACGGCGCTCAGATCTTCGGCGCCGGCAACGATTGGGAGCCGGCCACGGCCGCCGATCCCTCGGCGCCCTACGTGTACATCCTGACCACCCGCTACAGCGGCAAAGGGCCGTTGCCCTGCACCGACTGCGATCTGCCCGCCATGGCGTTCCGGGTCTCGAGCGACGGCGGGGCGACGTTCGGTCCGGTCTCGTACCTCCAACCGAACATCGAGGGCGGGCAGTTCGACCCGCAGCTCGCAACGGACGCCGCCGGGGACGTGCTCGCGAGCTGGATGGACGGGAAGTCGCGGATCATGTTCTCGCGCTCGACCGATCATGGAGGCACGTGGACGCCCGCGCGGGTCGTGTCGCACGGCGCGGGTTGGGGCGACCACCCGTGGCTCGGCGTCAGCCCCGATGGCCAGCACGTCTACATCGGGTTCAACCATGCGGCGAGCTGGGTGGCGCAGTCGCACGACCGCGGCGCGACGTGGCTCCCGGCGGTGCAGATCAGCGTCGACGATCGCTACTACTTCGCGAACGGCACGGCGGTGACCGACGACGGCAACGTGGCCATCTCCTCCGAGAGCTATCAGCTTCCGTACTCGACGGTCGGCCGACGCGCTCCGATCCAGGTCGAGGTCGAGCGCTCGACCGACGGCGGCGCCACGTTCCAGACGACGGTCGTCGACACGGTCCAGCAGCCTCGGGATTGTGTGAGCGACGGCTGTCCGTTCGGCCACTACAGCGGTCACGCAGCTCTGGCGCAGACGGATGGTGGGCTCGTCATCGCGTACGACGGCGCGTTGGAGCGCGGTGGCGATCAGTTCCTGTGGGTCAGGCGTTCGGACGACTGGGGCGCGACGTGGTCCGAACCGATCCGGATCTCATCCACCGCACCTGGCGCCGTGGCGATGAACCCGGGCATCGCCGCGACGCCGGTTGGCGAGGTGCGCGTCGGGTGGCAGGACAGCCGCAACGGCCCGTCCCGCTGGAACACGTTCGTTCGCGCGTCACACGACGGTGGCCTCACGTGGGATCCGGCGGTCGACGTCTCAGACGTCCGGAGTGGCTACGGCTACCTACATCCCCGCGGCTACGACGCCGACTACGGCGATTACATGCAGGTGGCGATCACGTCCGGAGGCTCGACGTTCGCCGTCTGGGGCGCGGGTTTCGGATACGCGGGGCCCGGCGGCACCTGGTTCAACGCCGAGTCCTGAGCTCCGCGCGAGCCGGACATGGTTCCGAGGGTCAGGCATAAGGGAAAAGGGCATGGGCGCCGACCTTGTAGGCATGCAGGAAACCTCCGTGCCACCGCCGCCGCGTCCCGATCTGAGCCCGGCGCTCCCGGCGGGTCCGGACCACCCGCTGGGCACGGACTTCTTCGTTCCCCCGCCGCGGCGGTCCCCCCGGCTCGCGGGGGTCCTGGCGGTGGTCGTGGCGGTCTGCATCGTCGCGAGCGCGGCGATCACCCCCGTCGTCCACGCGTGGGAGGCCGGCCAGCACAGCCACGAGTTCTCGTTCATGGCGACGCTCAGCGGACACCCGGTCCGATGGAACCCGTGCGAACCGATCCATTACGTCGTGAACCTCGGAGCCGCGCCGTCCGGATCGCTGCAGGATGTCCAGGAAGCCGCACTGCGCCTCTCGAGCGCGACCGGCATCACGTTCGTGTACGACGGGCTCACGAACGAGGTTCCCGGTCGGTACCGCAACGTGTATCAACCGGACCGATACGGCGAACGCTGGGCGCCCGTGTTGATCGGATGGGTCGATCCCCGGACGAGCAGCTTCGACTTCGATCCGGGTGGACGTGAGGCTGCGGGCGTCGCCGGACCGCTGTACCCCAACCCTGGCCCATCGACGATCTACGTGAGCGGCGTGGTCGCGATCAACGTGGACGATCCGAACCCACCCGGCTTCGGATCGGTCGGCGCGCAAGGGCCCGTCGTCCTGCACGAGTTGGCCCACGTGCTCGGCCTCGGGCACTTCAAGGCCCAGGGCGAGCTGATGGAGCCGTCGGGCGGCGGCATGACCGGCTTCGGCCCTGGCGATCTGGAAGGGCTCCGGGAGCTCGGCCGCTCGCAGGGGTGCCTCACGACCCCCGCCGTACCGGGCGGATAGCGGCGAGAACGACTCCGGACGCCAGGGGTTGCCCGGGCCGGCCGCACCGCGTACGCTGTTGCACCTGCAAATGATCTGCACGCGCGAACTCGGCTCCGTTGCGGCGATGATCCCCGACCGCATCTGTTGTCCCCGCTGACGGGGACGGCCTCGCACCCGCGCGCCCGCCCGCACCACCCCCTTAACCCCGACCCTCCTGGAGGTTCCTCCCGTGGATGTCATCACCCGCACCGTCGACGCCAAAGGTCAGTCCTGCCCCGGACCGCTCGTCTCACTCGCGAAGGCGCTGAAGGACGCCGAGCACGGCGATCTGCTCGAACTCCTCGCGACCGACCCCGGCTCGCGTTCCGACGTTCCGAGCTGGTCCACCATCAGCGGAAACGAGTTGCTCGAGGCCGAGACACTCGACGACGGCACGTTCCGATACGTCGTTAGGAAGGCCTGACCGATGAGCGCCACAACAGCCACCGAGCTGGAGCTCGCAGACCTCTATGCACGACTGGAGGCGTTGGAGGAGGCGCAATCCACGCCCGTCGAGCAGAAGAACAAGCTCACGATCATCGCGTGGGGCGGCGACCTCGATCGCATCTGGCCGACGTTGATCCTTTCGACGACCGCCGCGGCGAGCGGTATGGAAGTCAGCGTCTTCTTCACGTTCTGGGGCCTCTTCGCGCTCGTGAAGGAGGGCGTGCGCATCACCGGAGACAACTGGATGCAGAAGGGGCTGTCGATCATGAACCCCGGCAATCCCGCGAAGGCGAAGCTCTCCAAGCTGAACTTCGCCGGCGCCGGCGCCGGCATGATGAAGAAGCTCGCGAAGGATTACGGCACGCCGCAACCGGCCGAGCTGCTCGAGACCGCGCGCGATCTGGGCGTGCGCCTGATCCCCTGTCAGATGACCATGGACCTGATGGGCCTCACCGCCGACGATCTGGTCGACGGGTTGGAGGAGCCGATCGGCGCCGCGACCGCGTTGCTCGAGATGAAGGAAGCGTCCATCTCGCTGTTCATCTAGGCCGTAGGCTCCGGGCGTGTCCGAGCGTTCGGATCCGGTCGAGACCCACGGCGTGCCGTTCCGTGAGGCGGCGCGCTTCTGGGTGAAGCTCGGGTTCATCAACTTCGGCGGCCCCACCGGCCAGATCGCGATCATGCACGACGAGATCGTCGAACGCCGGAAGTGGATCTCGAACGGCCGGTTCTTGCACGCCTTGAACTACTGCATGTTGTTGCCGGGTCCCGAGGCGCAGCAGCTGGCGATGTACGTCGGGTGGTTGTTGCACAAGGTGAAGGGCGGCCTGGTCGCCGGCGTCGCGTTCGTGCTGCCGAGCTTCTTCCTGATGCTCGGGTTGTCGTGGCTCTACGCGGCGCACGGCGACGTGACCTGGGTGAGCGCGACGCTCTCGGGTCTGGCGGCGGCGGTCATCGGCATCGTCGCGTCCGCCACCATCCGTATCGGGAAGAAGGCGCTCGCGAACGCGCTGATGGCCGGGGTCGCCTCGGCGGCGTTCGTGTTGATCTTCCTGCTGCACGTGCCGTTCCCTCTGATCGTGCTGGGCGCCGGCGCCGTCGGACTGATCGGCGGTTCGTTCAAGCCCGAGTCGTTCCGGGTGGGTGTCGGGCGCGAGCTCGAGGAGAACGAGCAGGTCGCGATCCGCGACGAAGTCGCCGCGGCACCACATACGCGCCCTTCGTTGCAGCGCAGCGTTTTCGTTCTCGTCGCGGGACTGGTGCTCTGGTCGGTCCCGATCGCGGCTGTGGCCGCGTGGCGCGGACCGGGAGACACGCTCACGGAGATGGGCTGGTTCTTCAGCCGAGCTGCGCTCGTGACGTTCGGCGGCGCCTACGCGGTGCTGTCCTATGTGAACGTGGCCGCTGTTTCGCAGTTCGCCTGGTTGTTGCCGGGACAGATGGTGGTCGGCCTCGGCCTGGCCGAGACCACGCCCGGTCCGTTGATCATGGTGCTCGAGTTCGTGGGGTTCGTCGGCGCGTACCGCAACCCAGGCGGTTTGGCGCCGGTCGTGGCGGGTGTGCTGGGCGCGGCGGTGGCCACCTGGGCGACGTTCGCGCCGTGTTTCCTGTGGATCTTCCTGGGCGCGCCCTACGTTGAGCGCCTTCGTGGGAACCGAAGGTTGGCGGCCGGTCTGGAGACGATCACCGCCGCCGTCGTCGGCGTGATCGCGAATCTGGCCGTGACGTTCGCCGCGCACACGCTCTTCGAGCGTGTGCGCGAGGTTCACACCGTCGGCGGCACGATCCCCGCGCCGGTCTGGTCCTCGCTCGACGGATTCGCGGTGGTCGTCGCCACGGTGTCGTTCATCGGACTTTGGCGCTTCCGGTGGAAGATCATCCCGGTCGTGGCCGCGAGCGCCGTCGCCGGCCTGATCGTGAACGGCGTCTTCCGGTGAGTGAAGGTCGCGCCTCAGTCGGCGCGACGAGCACGGATGTTCAGCCTGACGTAATCGATCCGTGGCCCCGGCATCCGGGCGGCCACCTCGCGGACGAACAGCGCCCCTCGCGCGTCGTCGTCCATCGCCTCGACATGATCGCCGAGGCAGATCGTCGCAAGGTACGGCTCCAGATCTTCGGGTTCGAGGTCGGTCGGCTCGTCGTGGAGCCAGGTCTCGATCTCGGTGAACCCCGCACGCTCCAAGCGCCTGCGCGTGTCCTCCGGCGTCGCGTAGTGCTTGCGTCCCTCGAAGTCCTCACCTAACTCGCGGAGCGCGGTCTCGATCGACGCGATGTTGCCGGCGCCACCGCATTGCGCCACGAGCTGGCCACCGGGTCGAAGGACCGCGGCGAGGTTCTCGAACAGTGGGTCGTGATCCAAGATCCAGTGGAACGTTGCGGTCGACAGGATGGCGTCGACCCGCACGTGCAGGGGGAGTGCGCGGGAGAGGTCCGCGACGACGTATTCGACGCGGTCTGCGTAGGGCGCAAGGCGGGTCTTCGCCCGATCAACCATCGCGGTCGAGCCGTCCAGGGCGATGACCCGTCCGTGGGGGAGCCGTTGCATCAATCGTTCCGTGACCTTCCCGGTGCCGCAACCGGCATCCAGCACGCACTCGTTTCCCCTGAGCTCGAGCCAACCGACCACCGTCTCGCCCCACCGCGCCATCGGCGAACCCAGACGGTCGTATTCGGCGGCGTCCCACTCCCGAGGCATGCCTCGAGGCTACCGGAGGTTCAGCGGTCCTCTTCTTCCGGTCGAACGTTCTCAAGATCGGGGAGCACGACCTCCAGCGATGCAGCGTCGGCCACCACGACCTCGATGTCCTCCGGGACCTCCGGGAGCACGAGGGGCTCCTCGCCGGAGAGATGTTCTTCCCGGAGCGTCTTGTACCAGCCCGGTTCGTACGAGAACGCCCGGCATTCAGGGCAGTCCGGAACGGTGCCCGGCTCGTGGGACGCGTGGTCCATCCGGGCAGCGTACGTCCGTACGCGGGCACCTCCAAAGACGTTCAGCGGAAATCCGGTGACGGTAGTTAGCGAGGCGTACTATCATGGGTGCATGCCCGCAGCTGCCTCGACGATCGACGTTGCCGTCCTGGCATCGCGCGTGCGCCTCGGCGTGACGCGGTTGGCACGCAAGCTTCGCCGCGAGGGTGACCCTGGCGTCACCCCGACGCTCTTGGCCGCGCTCAGCACCATCGAGCGACACGGTCCCATGACGGCCGGCAGCCTCGCCTCGCACGAACAGGTCGAGAAACCGACCGTCACGCGGCTGCTCGCGGTCTTGGATGAGCGCGATCTCATCGAACGCACCCCCGACGCGTTGGACGGCCGTGTGGCCTGGGTGCAGGTCTCGGCGGCCGGGCGGAAGCTCCTGCAGCGCACACGGCGTCGCAAGGACGAGTATCTGGTCAAGCGCATCAAGGCCCTGTCGCCTCAGGATCAAGCGACGCTCGAGGACGCCGCCGAGATCCTCGACCGGCTGACGGAGGGCGACCGATGACGCGCGTCGGCCTGGCCTTCCATCGCACGTTCCACTCGCTCCACACGAGGAACTTCCGGTTGTTCTTCATGGGACAGGCGATCTCGGTCACCGGCACCTGGCTGAACGCGACCGCGTCGGCGTGGCTGGTCGTTCGCTTGTCGAACGCGAGCGGCATCGCGTTGGGCGTGAACACCGCGCTCACGTTCCTGCCGATCCTGCTGGTCGGTGCGTTCGGCGGCATGCTTGCGGACCGACACGACAAGCGGAAGATCCTCATGGCGACGCAGGCCGTCTATGCGGCGCTGGCGTTCACGCTGTTCGCGCTGGCGGCGACCGGCGTCGCACGATTGTGGATGGTGTACACCTTGTCGCTCGCCGCCGGCCTCGTGACGGCCCTCGACAACCCCACGCGACAGAGCTTCTACATGGAGCTCGTTCCGGAGAGCGACCTGACGAACGCGGTCAGCCTGAACAGCGCGGTGTTCATGGGATCGCGGATCGTCGGTGCATCGATCGCCGGCGCGGTGATCGCGACGATCGGCATCGCTGCGTGCTTCCTGATCGATGGTGTCTCCTACATCGCGGTGATCGGCGCGCTGCTCGCCATGCGGGCCGCGGATCTGCACGAGCGCGATCGCGCATCTCACGAGCGAGGCGGCGTCCGCGAGGGGTTCCGGTACGTGTGGAACTCGCCGGAGCTTCGGCGTCCTTTGGTGTTGATGACGGTCGTGTTCACGCTCGGATTCAACTGGGCGGTGCTGCTGCCACTCCTCGCCAAGCGCACGTTCGACGGCTCCTCCGCGACGTTCGCGACCATGTCGGCACTGACGGGGGTCGGCGCGTTCATCGCCGCGCTCATCATGGCCAACCGCGCCAGCTCGCCGGCGTCGGCGCCCAGCATGCGGCGGCTCGCGACGTTCGCGATCGTCTCCGGCGTGGCGCTCCTGCTCACGGCGATCGCGCCCACGCTCGAGCTCTCCTACGCCACGATGGTGCCGCTCGGTCTCACCGTCATGATCTTCATCATCACCGCGAACTCGATGCTGCAGCTTCGATCCAAGCCGGAGTTCCGCGGTCGCGTGATGGCGCTCTACGGCATGGTGTTCCTGGGGAGCACTCCCGTGGGCGCGATACTCACCGGGTTGCTTGCGCAGCATCTCGGACCGCGAGCCGGCTTCCTGTTGGGCGCGGTTGCGGCGCTTCTCGCCGGCTGCGGCGGGCTCTGGTGGCGCGCTCGTTCCGCCATGCCTGCCGCGCTGCCGGTCGATGCGGGCCTCGCGGATCAGCAGCTCACCGCTTGAGTGGTTCGGCTCTAAGCCGTTCCGTCCTCCGCTTCACGGTCGATACCCCACGTCCCGTCCGGCTCCATACGGCTCACGTCGAGCAGTGAGCCGTCCTGCAGGGACAGACGGAAGCCGACGAGTGCCACGCCGTCGCGGATCTCACGCCACGACCGCACGACCTCGACGGGTTCTTCCACGCCTCCCCATGACACCGCGCGCGGCCATTCCTCGGCTCTTGCGCCTTCGGAGAACCGAATGACGAGCGCCGGCGTCTGACCGATCCAGCGCGGGAGGACGGGCGCCCACAGCAGGAACACGACGCCAACCGCGGCGACCGACCCGCCCACGCCCACGTGGGGCAGCATCGGGATGGCGATCCCGGTCGCGATCAGGCGAGCCAGGTTGTAGGCGACGTCATACGCGGCGAAGACCCGGCCTCGATAGCCATCGGGGAGTGCCTCCTGCACCATCGTGTCGATCGGGATCTTCTTCCAAGCGAACGTCAAACCGACGGCGAAGCTCGCGAGCAGCACGCTCCATCCCGTGATCGCGAACGACACGACGATGAGCGAGATGCCTCCGGCCAGGAACGCGCCGGCCACGATCCGCTCCTTCGTGAAACGACCTTCGAGCGGGCCGATCGTGGCGATGCCGAGCAAGACACCTACGCCTCCCACGCCGATCAGGTTCGAGAAGGAGCCCACGCCTTCTCCGAAGCGTTCGCGGAAGACGACGAGCGAGAGCGTGAGAACCAATCCCTGCCCCATCTGGTCGAGCGAGATCGACGCGATCGGTCCGATCGCCCGCGGTGTGTGCCACAGCCGGCGGATCCCATCCCGGAACTCCGCGCCGACCCGTCGGAGCTCGTGACGGATGAGCGTCGGGTCCTGGGGCAACGTGTGCGGCGCCAGGTTGCTGCGGATCCGTTTGGCGGTCCACGACCCGAGCAGCCAGAGCACGCCGGCGCCGACGACGGGGACGACGGAGCCGAAGGCGTCGGCGATCTGCCCTCCCAGGTAGACACCGGCGAGCAGCGCGACCGTTCCGCCTACGGTCGCGAGTGAGTTCGCCATCAGGAGGTCCTCGATAGGCACCAGGCGAGGCACCACCGCCTGGGCCGTCGCGAGGAAGAACCGGTTCACCGACAAGACGATCAACGCGCCCGCGAAGAACGGGATCGGCGCCCGCACGGGATCGAACAGGACCAACCAGACGAGCCCAGCCTTGATCCATGGCGCGATCGTCATGATCCGGCGCCGGGGCCATCGGTCGATGAACACGCCGGTGAACGGCCCGATCACCGAGTAGGGCAGTGCGACGATCACCGTGGCCTTGAAGAGGCCAACCGTCGTGCTCTGCTTGTCCGGCGAGAAGACGACGGACGCGATCAGCGACACCTGGAACAGTCCGTCGGCGAACTGACTCGCCAGGCGGATCCAGAGCAACCGGCGGAAGTCACGGCTCCGATACGCGGCACGTGTCCGTTCGAGTGTTCCCTTTGCCGGCACGAGGGCATCGTAGGCTGTGTCGAACCCTGCACGAGGAGGCTCCGGTGACGCGATTCAAGGTGGGCGCACAGTTCCATCCGCAGCACTGCTCGATGGATGACCTGCGCACCGGGTGGCGCGAGGCCGACGCGATGGGCGTCGACTCCATCTGGAACTGGGACCACTTCTTCCCGCTCTACGATGACCGGGACGGACCGCACTTCGAGGGGTGGACGCAGCTCGCGGCGATGGCGTGCGACACCGAGCACGCGATGTTCGGTGCGATGGTGACGTGCAACTCCTACCGGAACCCCGATCTGCTCGCCGACATGGCGCGCACGGTCGACCACATCTCGGGAGGCCGTTTGATCCTGGGGATCGGATCCGGTTGGTTCGACCGGGACTACCAGGAGTACGGCTACGAGTTCGGCACCGCGATCGGCCGGCTCGTGGCCTTGGAGTCAGCGCTCCCGCGGATCAAGGCGCGGTTGGCCAAGCTCGATCCACCGCCGATCGGACCACTGCCGATCCTGATCGGCGGCGGTGGGGAGCGGGTGACGCTCCGCATCGTTGCCGAGCACGCCGACATGTGGAACAGCTTCGGCCCACCCGAGACCTATGCGAAGAAGAACGCGATCTTGACGGAATGGTGTGAGAGATCCGGCCGCGATCCGGCAGCGATCGAGCGAACGATCCTCATCGAACCGGAGGACGTCGACAACGTCGACGCGTATCTCGAGGCCGGCGCCGAGCACGTGATCGTGGAGCTCGGTCCCCCGTTCGACATGAAGCCCGTTCAGCAGCTGCTCGACGCCCGCGACTGAAGCGTTACGCGCGGACGTCGAAGAACGCCGTCCAGTCTGCTGCCGCGGACGGCCCGTTGCCCTGGATGAACTCCTCGACCATCTCGCGGGCCGCGTCGTCGCTGAACTGCACCGGCGGCGACTTCATGAAATAAGCGCTGGGGCCGATCAACGGTCCGGCGATCCCTCGGTCCATCGCGAGCTTCACGCACCTGACCGCGTCGATGACGATGCCGGCGGAGTTCGGGCTGTCCCACACCTCGAGCTTCAGCTCGATGATGAGCGGCACATCGCCGAAGGACTGGCCCTCCAGGCGGATCTGCGCCCACTTGCGGTCCTCGAGCCACGGCACGTAGTCCGACGGCCCGATGTGGATGTTCTTCTTGTCGAGCTCGCGGCGGAGCTGTGACTGCACCGACTGCGTCTTCGAGATCTTCTTCGAGCTCAGGCGCTCGCGCTCCAGCATGTTCATGAAGTCCATGTTGCCGCCGAAGTTGAGCTGGTAGGTCTTGTTGAGCTTGACGCCGCGGTCCTCGAAGAGCTTCGTGAGGACGCGGTGCGTGATCGTGGCGCCGACCTGGCTCTTGATGTCGTCGCCGATGATCGGAAGACCCGCGTCACCGAACTTCTTCGCCCACTCGACCTCGCTCGCGATGAACACCGGGAGGCAGTTGACGTAGCCCACGCTGGCGTCGATCGCGGCCTGCGCGTAGTGACGCGCGGCCTGCTCGGAGCCGACCGGCAGGTAGCACACGAGGACGTCGGCGTTCGTGTCGCGGAGGACCTGCGCCACGTCGACCGGCTCCTGATCAGATTCGCTGATCGTCTCGCGGTAGTACGTTCCGAGCCCGTCGAGCGTATGACCTCGCTGCACCGTCACGCCGGTCGGCGGCACGTCAGCTGCGAAGCGGATCGTGTTGTTCGGCTCAGAGAAGATCGCCTCCGAGACGTCCTGCCCGACCTTCTTCGCATCCACGTCGAAGGCGGCCACAACCTCGATGTCGCTGATGTGGTAGCCGCCGAGATCCACATGCATCAATCCGGGCACGCGGTCCTCGGAGTTCGCGTCCTTGTAGTACTCGAGTCCCTGCACCAGAGATGAGGCGCAGTTGCCCACGCCGACGATCGCGAGACGGACCTTGTTCATGAAGCGCGCTCCTTCCTGCGAAGCGTCGCGGCGCGGCGCTTCGTCCCCCCGGGAGTCGTTGCGTTGCGGTGGCGCTCGGCCTGGATCAGGCCTTCGAGCCACGCGATGTCTGATTCGGTCGCGCTCCGCCCGTGTTCCATGAGCGCGAGCGTGTAGTCGTCGACCCGCTCACGTGTGGCACGGAGCGAGTCCTTGATGGTGGACAGGCGGTCCTCCAAGAGCGTGCGTCGCCGTTCGAGCAGGCGGATGCGCGTCTCGGGGGGCAGATACTTGAAGAACGCGAGGCGCACGCGGAAACGCGTGTCCTCGGTCGAGTTGTCGTGCGGCGTCTCTTGCAGCAGCTCGAAGAAGAGCTTTTCGCCCTTCTCCGTGATCTGGTAGACGTTCTTCCGGCGGCCGCCCCGCTCCTCGTCGCTCGGGACGCTCTCGACGGCGCTCTCCCTCTCCAAGCGACGGAGCGACGGATAGAGCGACCCGTACGAGACCCGCCAGAAGCCGCCCAGCGACTCACTGAGCTCCCGAGAGAGCTGGTAGCCGTGCATCGGCTGCTCCTTGAGCAGACCGAGGATCGCGAGTTCCAACATGCGGGGTGTCGTACCCTTCGTTCGAGATGGGGCGGTTCGATATATCGACCGCGTATATCGCCTCGATATATCTAACCGTAATGAGCGGGGAACGTCAACCAGGAGGTCACTGAGATGGCGAGCGGCGACACGAGCGTCCTGAACCACATCAATGAGCTGGCCAACGAGGAGCACGAGCTCTTCGAGAAGGAAACGAGCGGACAGGCGACCGCCGCCGACCGGGAGCGACTGAAGGACCTCGGCGTCCAGCTCGATCAGTGTTGGGACCTGCTCCATCAGCGCCGGGCTCGACGGGCTGCCGGCATGGATCCCGACGACGCCGAGATCCGGGATGAACGGACCGTCGAGGGTTACCTGAACTGAGCCGGTGCGGGCCGGCGGCCGGCCGCGAGTGCGAGGGCCGCCGCACCGAACCCCGCCCCACCACATCCGATCCACAGCGCCGTTGGGCTGACGTGGTAGATCGACGTTCCGATGAGCGGTCCGACGACCGCCGCCGCCGCGTACATCATGCCGAGCGCACCCTGATACCGGCCGCGGGCGTGATCGGGCG
>JBOGVK010000126.1:0-29786 GCA_050692375.1 Actinomycetota bacterium | reverse complement strand
CGCTGATCAAGGTCATGAACCTGGTCGCGTTGCTGATCGCGCCGCTCGTGGTCACCCACGCGTCCGACACCGCTTTGCGGATCGCGGTCGCCGCCGTCGCGATCGTGCTGCTCGGCGTCATGATCTCCATCTCGAAGTCGCGCAAGTCCGAGCTCGAGGGCGAGATCCGCGCGCTGGACAGCCCGAAGGCGTAAGAGGAGCATCCCTACCTCATGGGTGTGCTTCGCCGTTTCTTCGAACGACTCTCGGAGAGCGACGAGGCACGCCTCGCTTCGGAGATCAAGACGTGGTCCGAGCAGATCCCCGGCACCGTACGGATCGCCGACGCCCCGCGGCGCGAGCGCGTGCGGATCGCCGGCGTCGTCCGGCGTCTCACGGTGTTCCCGATGGAAGGGAAAGAATCTCTCGAAGTACAGGTCTCGGACGGCACCGGGGAAACGGTCGTCGTTTTCATGGGTCGCCGGGGCATCCAGGGTCTGACGCTGGGGACCCGCATCGTCGTCGAAGGTGTCATCGGCGAACAGCGCGGTGCGGCACGCATGATCAACCCGCGGCTCGAGTTTTCCGTCTAGCTGCGTTCTTGGCCGATCTCGCAAGAGTGAGCCCCGTTGGGCTCCTAGATCGTGGCGGCGCCGGCGCTATCGCTTGTCGGGGTGCCGCCCGGCATGTTCTCGCCGATGATCGCGTTGCGCAGGGCGAGCTCCGACATCGGAGACGAGAGCGCAACGACCTCATCGCCCGCCGAGAACACCGTCTCCGGCTGGGGGATCACCACGTGACCGTCACGAAGGACCGCGACCACCGCCGAGTCGGGTGGCAGGCGGAGCTCGTAGAGCGGCCGTCCAGCGGAAGGAGAGCCCTCGGGGAGCGTCATCTCGACGATCGAGATGCGGCCGCCCTCCAAGCGGATCAAGCGCACGAGGTCGCCGACCGTTACGGCCTCTTCGACCATCGCGGTCAGGATGTGGGGCGGCGACACTGCCGAATCCACGCCCCACTGTTCCGTGAAGAGCCATTCGTTCTTCGGGTGATTCACGCGGGCCAGCACGCGGGGTACCGCGAACTCCTGCTTCGCGAGGAGCGAAGTCACCAGGTTGTCCTCATCGTCCCCCGTCGCCGCCACGACGACCTCGGCCTTGCCGAGCTGCGCGGCCTCGAGGACCCACGGCTCACAGGCGTCCCCGAGGATGACGTTCACGTTCGGCGCCCAATCGCGCACCTTGTCTACGACACGAGGATCTTGGTCGATCAACGTCACGTCGTGACCTCGGTCCGCGAGGTCGGCCGCCAGATGCCGTCCGACGGCGCCCGCGCCGGTCACGATGACACGCATCAGTGTGCCCCCATCCCCGATGCCGGCTCGGCGAGCACCTGGTCAAGCAGGTCCATCCCGTCCTTCGCCATGATCACCGCGAGGTAGTCACCCACCTGCAGCGTGGAGCCGGTGGTGGGGATGAAGCCGCCTCCCCCGCGCGAGACGCCGGCCACGAGGAGCTGCCCGTCGACGTTCAACGATCCCACCGTCTTGCCCACGAGATGGTGCGGCACCGGCACGCGGAGGCGCACCAGGTCGCCACCGCCGAGGCTCTCACGCACCTCGCTCCGATCGTGGAAGAGCATGAGCTGGATCTGCTTCACACCCCACTTCGTCGTGGCGACCGTGGGGATGTTCAGACGCTCATAGATATCTGCTCGGCGCGGGTCGTAGATCCGCGCGACGACCTTGGGCACATGGAAGTGCTCCAGGGCCACGCGCGCCGACACGATGTTCGAGTTGTCACCCGAAGAGACGGCGACGAACCCCTCCGTCTCCTTGATCCCGGCTTCCTCGAGCACATCCTTGTCGAACCCGAGGCCGACGAACGTTCGTACGTTCGGCCCGGGCGGATACTTGATGAACGCTCCCGGGTTCTTGTCGATCACGACGACTTCGTGCCCGCCTTCGACGAGCTGCGACGTGAGCTCCGAGCCGACGCGGCCAAACCCCATCACGATGACTTTCATAGCTGCGGAAGCCTACTGGACGTCCACTGGTGCGGCCACGGGCTTGTCCGTTTTCCGATCCTTCCCTCCGGGGGCGAAGTAATACGGCACCCGCGACACGTCGATGTGCGGATATCGGCCCAGTGCCTTCATGATCTTGTTGCTCGTCCGGTCGTGGAGCATCCGTTGGCGGAACGTCGGGTAGTCGCGGCGCGCCATGACCACGGTGACCTCGGTTCCGCGTTCGGCAAGGCCGAGCACATGCTGTTCGAGCGATCGGGAAACGTTGCGGTCCCAGCACTCGATCACGTCGAGAGGTACCGGCATCGGATGATCCATCCATCGCTCCGCCAACACCGCCGCACGCTCCGGATCCACGGCGGCGTGCACGGCCCATACCTCGGCGGCGCCGAGCGTGAGCGCGTATCGCACCGAGCGCAGGGTTGCGCGATCGAGCTTGTCGATGAGGACGACCACGAAGTGGGTGCCACGGGGTACGAGTCGCACGACCGGCCTGCCCTGGGCATCGTGCTGGAGCGGGTGGACGCCATCAGGGTGGTCTCGCACCAAGGTCACGCGCACATGATCGTAGGGGAGGCACGCCCGGGCCAAGCGTGCGCCGGCCCGAGCCTCCGACAGGCGTTCGCGTCTCGATACGTCGTGCGGCACCGGCATCAGCAGGTTCACGTCTCGGTCCTTCGGCAGGCCGCCGATGAAGCCGGCCAACCTGCTCGCCTCCTCGCCGCTGCCGCGCAGGATCTTGAGCGGGATCTCGCTCAGCCCGGCCGCCTGCCACGCCGTCTCGACCTCCAGGGTTCCGAGCGGATCCTCCTCGATGTGGACCGCGGTGAGGTCGTCCGCCCGGATCGTCTTGGCGTACCCGAGCGCGTGGATCGTCTTCGCGTCGACGTCATCGACGAGCAGGACCGTGATGGGTCGCTCGAGCCGTTCGACGTTCATCCGCTCGAGGTTCTCCTCGAGGTCCTTGTGCTCGCGCTCGTACTGATGGTTCAGCCGGACGAGCAACCAGACCATCACGGGAACGAAGACCATGACGGCCCACGCGCCGTGGACGAACTTCGACACACCGATCACGACCGTGACCACCGCAGTCGTGATCGCGCCGAGGCCGTTGATCATGAGTCCGACGCGCCACCCCGGCTCTCGAAGCCTCAAGTGGCGTCTGGACATCCCCGCCTGCGACAGCGTGAAGGAGGTGAACACGCCGATCGCGTAGAACGGGATCAGCTTGGAGACGTCGGCCTTGAACAGGACGACCAACACCGTGGACGCAGCCGCGAGCCCGATGATCCCGTTCGAGAAAACGAGCCGATGGCCGCGCATCGTGAGCTGGCGGGGCATGAAGTTGTCGGTGGCATGGAAGTTCGCAAGTCGAGGGAAGTCGGCGAATGACGTGTTCGCCGCGAGGATCAGGATCAACGTGGTCGCCGCCTGCAGCGCCAGGAACAACCCGTAGCCGAGTCCCCCTCCGCCGAAGATCGCACGCGCCACCTGGGAGATGACCGTCTTCGTCTCCGTGGGTAGGACCTGGAGCCTCACCGTCAGGAAGGAGAGCCCCAGGAACATCATCCCGAGGAGGCTCCCCATCCACATGAGGGTCGTCCGGGCGTTCTTCCACTCGACCGGTTTGAACGCCGGGACGCCGTTGGAGACCGCCTCCACACCGGTCACGGCGGCGCCGCCGGATGCGAAGGCCTTCAGGATCAGGAAGAAGGTCACGGCGCCGGTCAATCTCGCCACGTGAGCGGGTATGGGGAGGGGGTGCAGGCCGCTGGTGAACTCGCGGAACAAGCCCACCCCGAGCATCAGGAACATCATGAAGATGAAGAAGTACGTCGGGACGGCGAACATCCGCCCGGACTCACGCACTCCCCGGAGGTTGCCCCACGCGATGAACCAGATGCAGAAGACCGACATCCACACGCGATAGGGATAGAGCCCCGGCGCCGCCGACGTGACGGCGGCGATCCCGGCCGCGATCGAGACGGAGACCGTCAGGACGTAGTCCGTGAGCAAGGCGACGCCCGCGATCTGCGCCGGAAGGAGCCCGAAGTTGTCCTTCGTGACGATGTACGCCCCGCCGGCGCTCGGGTACGCCCTGATCGTCTGCCGGTAGGAGAACAGGAGGATGCCGAGGACCGCGAGGATCCCGATCGTGATCGGCATGACGATCGTGAACGCGGCCACTCCGATCCCGGCGAGGACCGCGACCTTCAGGATCTCCTCCGTCGCGTACGCGACGGAGGAGAGGTTGTCCGACGCGAACACCGCGAGGGCCGTCGGTTTCCCGAGGCGCTCGTGGACGAGGTTGGCCGTCGGGATCGCCGGCCCGAGCAGCAGTCGTTTCAGCCCGTAGCCGGCGCTGTTCGGAAGCGTTCTCGGACGTCCGCGAGCGGCAGCCTCGCTCCCTTGCTGCGGATGTCGGATGGCCATCGTGTCGATCCTTCGCCTGGATCCTGGAGATATGTCGGTGGATTCCGCCGGCCACCAGTTGATAGGGACCGGTGGCCGACGGAACGCTGCATCCTTCAGCTTCGGTCGCCGGACGTAAGCGCGCCGTGAAGAAGCACGAGGGCGGCGTAAAGATGGTGTGAAACCGGTAGCGTTCACGCGTGCGGATCCGTGAACTCCTGTATCCCGGGCGCGCTGGGACTCCGCTGCAAGCCACGGCCGTTGCCTTCGCTCTCCCAACGATCGCGACCGGGCTTGGCCTGCTGGTCGACCGTCATGGCGCCGTCGGCGCCGTGTCGCTCTACCTGTTGGGTGTGGTGTTGGCTGCAGCTTCGGGCGGGCTCCGCGCTGGCTTGGGCGCGGCGGTCTTCAGCTCGGTCGGGTTCACCTTCTTCTTCACCGCCCCGCAGTACACGTTTCGCGTCGCGCATGGTGAGGACGTCGTTGCGGCGCTCGTGCTCTTCGGCGTGGCCGTGATCGTTGGGCTCCTGGTCGCGAGGCTGTCCGACGAGCGGGAGCGGGCGCTGCACCGGGAACAGGATGCTCGCTTGCTCGGCTACCTCGCCACGAAGCTTCTGTCCGGCGAGCCCCTCGAGCGCGTGCTCGATCACTTCGCCGGGGCGCTGATCGATCCATTCCGCCTCCTGCGATGCGACGTGGCGGCGACGGTCGATGATGAGCGGGTGTCGGTGAGCGCCAAGATCCCTTCGATCGGTCAGGAACCAGTCGCGGGACCCACCGAAGTCGTCGACCTGGCCCTCGGTGGAGTGTCGTTCGGGATCCTGACCGCGATCCGGCCGGAAGGCGCCCGGCCATTCTCGACCGAAGAGCGGGAGCTCCTCGAGGCGACGGCTCGGCAAGCTGCGTTCGCATTGGAGCGCGCGCGTTTGGACACGCAGGTCCGTCGTGCGCTGCTCGAGGCCGATTCCAACCGGCTTCGCGCGGCGCTGTTCTCGAGCGTGACGCACGATCTTCGGACGCCGCTTGCGTCGATCAAGGCCGGTGTGTCGAGTCTGCTTTCGGCGGAGGTGGTCCACGATCCCGCGCAACAGCGCGACCTGCTCACGACCGTGCTCGAGGAGACCGATCGGCTGAACCGATTGGTGGGAAACATCATGGATCTCGCCAGGATCCGCGCGGGCGCGTTGACGCCCGCGCGAGAGCCCGCGGCGGTCGACGAGATGGTGCAGGCGGTCATCGCGCGCATGCGTGCGCAGCTCTCCGGGGTTCGCGTCCGACTGAACCTCCGCTCCGATCTGCCGGATGTCTTCGTCGATCCCGTCCAGATCGATCAGGTGCTCACGAACCTCCTCGAGAATGCGGCGCTGCATTCGCCGCCCGGCGGCGACGTGCAACTGTCCGCTGCGCCGTTCCGCGACACCGTCCAGGTCCGGATCGCAGATCGGGGTCCCGGGATCCCTATCGAGGAGCGTGAGCGGGTGTTCGAGGCCTTCTATCGTGGCGACTCGGCACCCGAGCGCCCCGGGAGCGGGTTGGGTCTCGCGATCGCACGAGCGATCGTGGTCGCCCACGGCGGCCGGATCTGGATCGAGGGAGCGCCTGCGGGCGGCGCGGTCGTCGTGTTCGAGCTTCCCGTGTGGAAGGAGGAGCGTTGACGACGATCCTCGTCGTGGACGACGAACCGCAGATCCGCCGCGCCCTCCGGACCAGCCTGGAGGCCCACGGGTACCAGGTCACGACCGTCGGCACGGGTGAGGAGGGTGTGCTGGGTGTCGCGGAGGTCTCGCCCGACCTGGTCCTGCTCGACCTGGGACTTCCCGATATCGACGGCACCGAGGTCGTGCGGCGCGTCCGGACTTTCTCCGAGGTGCCGCTGATCATCCTGTCGGTCCGGGATGGGCAGCGGGACAAGGTCGCGGCTCTGGACGCGGGAGCCGACGACTACGTCACGAAGCCGTTCGCGATGGAAGAGCTCCTCGCGCGTGCCCGCGCGACGCTTCGCCGTCGCACGCCCGAGGAGCCGTCGTCACCGGTGCTCGCGTTCGGCGATCTGGAGGTCGACCTGACGCGCCTTCGGGTCACGCGAGCGGGGGAGGCGCTTCACCTGACGCCGACCGAGTACGGGCTGCTGGAGGCTCTGGTGACGAATCCGGGCAAGCTGCTCACGCACCAATGGTTGCTGCGCAAGGTCTGGGGGCAGGGGTACGGGACCGAGACGACGTATCTGCGGACCTACATCCGCGCCCTCCGCAAGAAGCTCGGCGACGATGCGGCGGCGCCGGCGCTCATCCTCACCGAGCCGGGGGTCGGTTATCGATGGGTGGCCGAGCGCGCGGTCTGAGTCCTCGGTGCTCGCCGAGCAGGCCCGTGGATCGCCCGGCGTAGAATCCCCGCGTGGCGACCACGGCTCCCCCCACTTCCCGTTCCAGCAAGGGTGTCTTGAAGCGTGTGTTGGTCGGGCGTGCCGTCGCCAGCAACCGGCTGGAACATACCTTGCTCCCCAAGATCCTGGCGCTGCCGGTGTTCTCCTCGGACGCGCTCTCCTCGGTCGCGTACGCGACCGAGGAGATCATGCGCGTCCTGCTGATCGCGAGCGTCGGCACCGTCAACCGCGCGATGCCGATCGCGATCGCGATCGGCGCCCTGCTGATCATCGTGGTGTCGTCGTATCGGCAGACGGTCAAGGCCTATCCGAGTGGCGGCGGGGCTTACATCGTCAGCAAGGACAACCTGGGCGTGCTCCCGGGATTGGTTGCCGCCGCGGCGCTCCTCACCGACTACGTGCTGACGGTATCGGTGTCGGTCGTGGCCGGAGTGTTCGCCATGACGTCGGCATTGCCGAGCCTCGCCGGGTACAAGGTGGAGCTCTCGCTGATGTTCGTCTTGCTCATCACGCTGGCGAACCTCCGCGGCGTACGGGAGTCGGGGACGCTCTTCGCGGTCCCGACGTATGCATTCATCGTGTCGATCGTCATCTTGGTGGCGACCGGACTCACGAAGTGCCTGTTCGGTGGATGCCCGATCGTGACCGACCACGTGGCGTCCTCACCGCTGCTCTCCCAGACCGTGGGCTCGGTCGGCCTGTTCGTCATCCTGCACGCGTTCTCGTCCGGATCGACCGCCCTCACCGGCGTCGAGGCTATCTCGAACGGCGTGCCGGCCTTCCGCCGTCCCCAGTCGAAGAACGCCTCCGAGACCCTGCTGATCATGGGCGTGATCTCCGTGGCGATGTTCCTCGGCATCTCGTTCCTGGCGACGCACATCTCGGGGATCACCGTGAGCGAGGATCGATCCGTCGTGGGACAGATCGCACATGCGGTCTTCGGCGGGGGGTTCTTCTTCTACTTCGTACAGCTCTTCACGACGGCGATCCTGGTCCTGGCCGCGAACACGTCGTATCAGGACTTCCCGCGACTGGCCTCGATCCTTGCTCGCGACCGATTCATGCCCCGGCAGTTCGCGAACCGCGGCGACCGATTGGTGTTCTCCAACGGGGTGATCATCCTCGCCGTCTTCGCGAGCCTCCTGATCGTGGTGTTCGACGCCGATCTCAACCGGCTGATCCAGCTCTACGTCGTCGGGGTCTTCACGTCGTTCACGTTGTCGCAGACCGGCATGGTCCGACACTGGCTCAAGGAGAAGCACAAAGGAGATCAGGCACAACGAGGGTGGCAACGATCGATCGTGATCAACACGATCGGTGCCATCGCGACGTTCCTGGTGCTCATCATCGTGACCTACACGAAGTTCGCCGAGGGGGCCTGGATCGTGATCGCGGCGATGCCGATCATCGTCTTCGCGTTCTACTCGATCCACCGGCACTACCTCTCGATCATGGCGCAACTCCGGCAGGGGACGGTGACCCCGGGCGACATCGGCGAGAACCACGTGGTGTTGCTGGTGAGTGACTTCGGCGAGGCAACGGCCGAGGCGCTCGGCTACATCCGATCCTCTCGACCTCGGGACGTTCGAGCGGTCTACGCGGTCGCCGGCGATGCCGTCCCGCCCGAGGTGCAGGCCCGCTGGCGGACGTTCGCCGGTGGTGGAGGCGACTTGGAGCCGCTGCGGCTTCAGGGCGGCGATGTGCTCTCCGCGACCCGCGCGTTCCTGCGATCGCTCCCGCGACGACCCAACGACTTCGTGAGCGTCATCGTCCCCGAGCAGATCCGCGAGTCGCTCTTCGGTTACCTGGTCCGCCGTCGGAGCGTTGTGCGCCTCAAGGCGGGGCTCCTTCGGGAGGCGAACGTCGTCGTCACCGACGTTCCCGTGGTCGCGGGGGATACCGTCCATCTCGGCTCGGACGCCCGCCCACTGATCCCGCAGCGGACGGTGACGCTCGTTTTCGTCTCATCGGTGAACGACGCCACGATCCGAGCCGTGAACTACGCGCAGGCGCTCGGCGCTGCAGAGACCCGGGCGATCTACTTCGACCTCGATCCCGACGAAGCGCATCGGCTCCAGGAGCAATGGTTCGACCGGCGTCTGGGCATCCCGCTCGATATCGTCGAGGCGCAGTTCCGGGACCTCACCGGGCCGATGCTCGACGAGGTCGGGCGCTACACGTCGCGCACCGACACGGTCGTGAACGTCGTGATCCCGGAGTTCCTCGTGAACAAGTGGCGCCATTACCTGTTGCACAACCAGAACGCGTTATTCATCAAACGGCTCTTCCTGTTCGAGGAGCGCGCGGTCTTGTCGAGCGTTCCGTTCGTGGTGCAGGAACCGAAGGAAGAGCGACGCGCGGCCGCATCGACCGGGGTGTCGTGACGTGGATCGTGACACCGCCGTTGCGTTCTGCCGTGAGAAGTGTCTGAAGGACACCACGGTCCGGCATCTCATCTCCGTGGAAGGCGTGATGCGCGCCCTCGCCCGGTGGTTCGGCGAGGATCCGGACCTGTGGGGGCTGACCGGTCTCTTCCACGATCTGGATCAAGATCACACCGGCGATGAAGGCTCGGGTCACGCGGAGCTGGCGGCGTCGTGGCTCCGCGAGGCCGGCGTCGATGAACGCATCGTGAACGGCGTGCTCGCGCACGCCTACGAGCTCTATCGCACCGACCTCATGTCGCGCGCGGTCGTGCACGCGGACGCGATCGCGGGCCTGCTGGTCGCGTCGGCGCTCGTGCGCCCCGAGAAGGCCACCGGCATGAAGGTCTCGTCGGTGAAGAAGAAGCTGAAGGAGAAGGCGTTCGCCCCCGGCGTGAATCGCGAGGAGATCACCGACGTTGAGTCTTCGATCGGCCTGTCGCTCGATGACTTCCTCGCGGTGTCGATCGAGGGGCTCCAGTCGGTGGCGGTCGAGCTCGAGCTCGTCGGGACCGGCCACCTTGGTGAGGAGGACACATGAACATCAGGCCCGCCACGCATGACGACGTCGAGTTCCTGCAGAAGATGCTCTATCAGGCCGCCAGGTGGAACCCCGACTGGCCCCGAGAATCCCTGGAGGACGTCCTCGCCGATCCGATGACGACGCGGTACCACGAGGGTTGGGGACGTCTCGGAGACGCCGGCGTGATCGCCGAGCTGGACGGCGAGCCCGTCGGGGCCGCTTGGTACCGGTTGTTCACGGCCGACGCGCCCGGTTACGGCTTCGTGGACGAGAAGATCCCCGAGCTGGGCATCGCCGTGGAACCGCTCCACCGGCGGAAGGGCCTCGGCGGAACCCTGATCCGCGCCCTCATGGTCCAGGCACGCGAGGAAGGGTTCCAGGCGCTTTCCCTGTCCGTCGCCGTGCACAACCGCTCGAGGATGATGTATCAGCGGTTGGGGTTCGAGAAGGTCGGCGAGGACGAGGGCGACTCTTGGACCATGGTCGTCAACCTGTAGGGGCGAGCTACGAGGGCGCGTCGACGCGCTGCCGGTCGAGTTCGGCGTATTCGGTGCGGACCTGGGTCCACCGGCGCATCACCCACACAACGGCCCCGATCGCGATCGCTGCGAACGCGAGCCATGCGACCGGCTTCAAGATGTTCTCGGCCTTGGTCCATCGTTGGCCGAGCGCATACCCGATGCCGGCGAGCGCGAAGGTCCAGGGCAGACATCCGAGGAGCGTGTAGAGCGTGAACCTCCCGCGGTTCATGCGGGCGATCCCCGCGGGAAGGCTGATGAACGTGCGTACCACCGGCAGCAGCCGGGAGATGAACACCGCCGCCTCACCCCGCTGGTCGAACCACTCGTGCGCGCGATCGACCTCGTGAGGTCGGATCAGCAGGTAGCGCCCGAACCGGTCAACCATCGGACGGCCTCCGACCGACCCAACCCAATAGGCGAGCCACGATCCCACGAGGTTCCCGAGTGTCCCGACGAGGCCGACGACCAAGAAGTTCAGCTGATGACCGCCGAACACGGCGAAGCCGGCGCTAGCGAGGGCACCGCCGAAGAGCATCGTCACCTCGCTCGGGATCGGGATGCACGCCGACTCCAGAACCATCAGGAGGAAGATCGCAACGTAGCCGCTCTGGGCCACCTGTTTGGTGACGAGGTCGGTGAAGAGCGAGAGCAAGGGGGCCTCCGGTCCGGGAATAGCAGACAGTATCCCGGGTGTTCCCTGGGTCCAAAGGCCTAGTGGCGGGTTTTCCACGGCATCTCCATGACGTCGGGCATCCCGGGCGGCGGTGTCCACGGGTGGTACCGTCGCCGCCCAGGGGCTCCTGTTTGACACTCCTTCCCCAACCCCAGTAAAGGTGCGCCGCGCATGCCGAAAACGTTGGTCGTGGTCGAATCGCCCGCCAAGGCGAAGACGATCGAGAAGTATCTAGGCGGTGATTACACCGTCCGGGCCTCCTATGGACACATCCGCGACCTGCCCAAGAGCCAGCTCGGCGTCGATCTCGACCATGACTTCGCGCCCGACTACATCGTGCCCGAGGACTCCGAGCGCCATGTCCGGGAGTTGAAGTCCGCCCTCAAGAAGGCCGACGAGCTGGTCCTGGCCACGGACTACGACCGCGAGGGCGAGGCGATCGCCTTCCACGTGGCCGCGATCCTGGGCGTGTCGCCCGAGGTCGCGAAGCGCGTGACGTTCACCGAGATCACGAGGGACGCCATCCTCGAGGCGTTCCGGGAGCCGCGCGAGATCGACATGAAGCTCGTCGACGCCCAGCAGGCGCGGCGCGTGCTGGATCGCCTGGTGGGCTACCGGATCTCCCCGCTCCTGTGGAAGCGGGTCCGGCCGGGGCTCTCGGCCGGTCGCGTCCAATCGGTCGCGGTGCGGCTGATCGTCGAACGCGAACGCGAGATCCAGGCGTTCAACGCGATCGAGTACTGGAGCGTCGACGTCCGTCTGACACCGGACGGCGGGCCGGAGCAGCCGTTCCTGGCCCGACTGGTCCAGGTGCCCGAGGGCAAGCTCGCGGCGTCGCCCGACAAGAAGGGCGTGCACCTCGGCGCCGAGGCCGATGCGGCGCAACACGTCGAACGCCTGAACCGGGCCGCGTACCGCGTGACCAACGTGGAGCGCAAGGAGCGCAAGCGCTCACCGGCGCCGCCGTTCACGACGTCGACCCTGCAGCAGGAAGCCGCGCGCAAGCTGGGGTTCTCCGCGCGGAAGACCATGACGCTCGCCCAGCGACTGTACGAAGGCGTCGATCTTCCCGGCGAGGGCACCGTCGGCCTCATCACGTACATGCGAACCGACTCGGTGAACATCGCCGACACCGCGCTCCGGGAGATCGCCGAGCTGGTCAAGACCGACTACGGCCAGGCGTATGCGCTCGCCGAGCCGCGCCGCTACAAGACGCGCTCGCGGAACGCGCAGGAGGCACACGAAGCCGTGCGTCCCACGTCCGTGCTGCGGACACCCGATCGGGTGGACGCGGTCCTCGATCGGGACCAGCTCCGCTTGTATCGCCTGATCTGGCAGCGCACGGTCGCGACGCAGGTCGCCGACGCTCGCTTCAACCAGGTGGGCGTGGATATCGAGGGGGTCGACTCGGAGGTCCGGTACGGCCTGCGCGCCACCGGTCAGACGCTCGTGTTCGACGGCTTCATCCGCATCTATAAGGAAGGGCGCGACGACCAGATCGACGAAGACGCCGAGGCGACGCTCCCCGATCTCACGGCCGAGCAACTTCTGCGGATGCTCGAGGTGCTCCCCGAGCAACACTTCACGCAACCGCCTCCTCGCTTCTCCGAGGCGTCGCTCGTGAAGACGCTCGAGGAGCTCGGGATCGGACGGCCGTCGACCTACGCGTCGATCATCTCGACGATCCAGGATCGCGGATACGTGCGCTTGGAGGAGAAACGGTTCTATCCCGAAGACGTCGGCATGGTGGTCACCGACAAGCTGATCGAACACTTCCCGGACGTCGTGGACGTGCACTTCACCGCGCACATGGAAGACGAGCTCGACAACATCGCCGAGGGCGGGATCGGATGGACCCAGGTCCTGCACGAGTTCAACGGGCCGTTCGAGCGCGCCTTGGAGAAGGCCGAACATTCGTTCGAGCGCTATGAGGAAGAGCTGGACGAGCTCTGCCCGCTCTGTCCCAAGGAGGGCAGGGAGCCGGGCAGGCTTCAGGTCAAGCTCGGCCGGTTCGGCAAGTTCATCGGCTGCCCTAACTACCCGGAGTGCCGCTACATCCGCAACATGGACGGGAGCGAGCGTCCGGAGCCGGTGCTCTTGGACGAGACCTGTCCCGAGTGCGGCGTCCACAAGCTACAAGAGCGGGTCGGCCGGTTCGGTCCATTCGTCGGTTGCAGCGGCTATCCGGAGTGCCGCTACATCCGCAAGGATCCGCCGGTAACGACCGGGGTGACGTGCCCCGAGTGCAACCAGGGCGAGCTCGTCGAACGCAAGAACCGGTTCGGCGCGCCGTTCTACAGCTGTGATCGGTACCCGGAGTGCACGCTCGCGGTGAGCAACCCGCCCATCAAGGATCACCCGTGTCCGGAGTGCGGTTCGCTCCTGCTGCAGCGACCGAAGAGCGTGAAGTGCTGGAACTGCGGAGCGGAGATGGACCTGGACTTCCACGTTACGAAGGAGGGCGATCCCGAGGCAGAGGCTGCGGTGCGCGCCGCCAAGGCCGCGGCGCGTGAAGCACGAGCCAAAGCCCGGAAGAAGCCCGCCGCGAAACGGAAGCCGGCCGCGAAGAAGAAACCCGCCGCGAAGAAGAAGCCCGCGGCGACGAAGCCGCTCGCGCTGTCGGTCGTGCCCGACGTCCCGGAGGCCTAGCGAGCCGTGTCCAGCTTCGCCGACGAGGTCGCGGCCCTCCGCGGAACCAAGTCGGCGACCCTCAAGGACCTGCTCGTTCATCCTGCGTTCTCGCGCCTGCTGGCCGCGATGTCGGTGTCGTCGCTCGGGGACTGGGTCGGCTTCGTCGCGGTGACGTCGCTCGTCGCGAGTCTCTCCGGGAGTGCCGCCGCGAAAGGGCTCGCCGTCGGCGGCGTGATGACCGCGCGCATGTTGCCGGCCATACTGTTCGGTCCGTTGGCTGGGGTACTGGTCGACCGGTTCGATCGCAAGCAGATCATGATCGTCGCCGACATCGCGCGCGGCGTCATGTACGGATCGATGGCGTTCGTCGGCCGGCTCTGGCTCATCTTCTTGATCTCGTTCGCGATCGAATGCTTCTCGCTCTTGTGGACTCCCGCACGGGATGCCTCGCTACCGAACCTCGTGCCTCGCCGGCAACTCGCCAACGCGAACTCGATCGGTTTGGTGAGCACTTATGGCACGCTTCCGCTGGGCGGAGCCATCTTCGCCGTCCTCGCACCCATCAGCACGTTGGTCGGGTTCCCGCAGCCGCAGACGATGCCGCTGCTGCTCGATGCAGGGACGTTCGCGTTCTCCGCGTTCATGGTGAGCCGCGTCCCGATCCGCACCCCAGGGACCAGGTCGATGGGTCGCTTCGATCTCTCTCGTGTGTGGCGCGACATCGGGGACGGCGTGCGGTTCCTGCGCGAGGACTCGATCGCGTCGGCCATGACCGGCGGGATCGTCATCGCGTTCGCGGCGGTGGGCGCGGTGCTGGCGCTCGGTCCGATCTTCGTGAGCTCGACGCTCGGTGCGAAGGCCGCCGGCTGGGGGATCGTCGTGGTGACGTTCGGCATCGGGATGGGCATCGGGATGGCTGGCTCGAACGAGGTCGCGAAGGTCTTCGAGCGCGATCTGACGTTCGTCTGGTCACTGGTCGCGGCGGCGGGGGCCCTCTTCGTCCTCGCTGCGATGCCGAACCTCTCGCTCGCGGCCGTCGTCACCGTGTGGCTCGGTGCGTTCTGCGGACTCGCGTGGGTGAGCGGCTACACGTTGCTGCAAGAAAACGTCGAGGACGAATTCCGTGGAAGGACGTTCGGGTCGCTCACCGTGCTCTCCCGCCTGGGGCTCTTCCTGTCCCTGACCGTGTTCCCTATCCTGTCGAGCGTCTATGGCAACTACGCGTTCCACCTCGGCGGTCAACGGATCGATCTCTCTGGCACGCGGCTCGCGCTGTGGACCGCCGGACTCCTGGCGCTCGGCGCGGGACTCAACACCCGCCGGTTGCTCCGGCGCCACCGGCTCTCTCGCCCCCAACCCCTCACCCTTGTGCCGAAGCTGAAGCGACCGCCGGCGACGGGGCTCTTCATCGCCTTCGAGGGCGTGGAGGGGGCGGGTAAGGGCACGCAGATCCGGCTAGCCGAGGAGTACATCCGGTCGCTCGGGTTGGACGTGCTGGTGACGCGCGAGCCGGGTGGAACCGAGCTGGGGGAGAGGATCCGCGAAGTCCTACTCGACCCCCGTACCGGAAAGCTCGATGCGCGCGCCGAGGCGCTGCTGTTCGCAGCGAGCCGAGCGCAGACCGTGATGTCCGTCATCCGGCCGGCGCTCGCCGACGGGAAGATCGTCATCTGCGACCGCTACGTCGATTCATCCCTTGCCTATCAGGGGTGGGCGCGCGGCCTCGGTGAGCAGGATGTCCTGACGCTGAACGTGTGGGCGACACAGGGCCTCTTCCCCGATCTGGTGATCTTGCTTCACATCGAGCCGGAGCTCGGGCTGCTGCGCTCGACAGAGGCGCCGGACCGCATGGAGCTCGAGGGGCAGGACTTCCACGCGAAAGTCTCCGATGCGTACTTGAAGATCGCCGAGGAACATCCCGAGCGGTTCATCGTGGTCGACGCGGACAAGCCTCCCGCCGATGTGTTCGAGGGCGTGAAGGCCGCTCTGTACAAGGTGCTGAAGGACCGCGAGGACAACGGTGCCGCGCCCGGCGTCGGTCCCGTCGTCCCCGCCGAGTAGCATCGCTCATCGTGACCGCCGTACTGGATCGGGTGCCGGGGCAAGGCGCCGCGATGGCGTTCTTGACCGGGGCGGCGGAGCGGCCGCACCACGCCTACGTCTTCGCCGGTCCGGAAGGGTCGGGCAAGTCGATCGCCGCGCGCGCGTTCGTGGCCGCGCTCCTATGTCCGGAGGGGGGATGCGGAGCGTGCCGCGCCTGCCGGCTTGCGCTCGATGATCATCACCCCAACGTGTTCCTGGTCGAGCCCGAGGGTCGCGACATCCACGTGGACACGATCCGCGAGGAGGTGTGGACGCCGGCGTTCCGGACGGCTCCCGAGCCGGGCCGGAAGGTGTTCCTCATCCGCGAGGCCGATCGCCTCTCGCCCGCCGCGGCCGACACGCTGCTCAAGGTCCTCGAGGAGCCGCCGGCCGATTCGGTGTTGCTCCTGATGTCGGCGCGCGCTCATGAGCTGCCCGACACGGTGCTCTCGCGATGCCACGTCGTGACGTTCACGGCGCTCTCCGAGGCGTTCGTCATCGATGTGTTGGTCGACGAAGGTGTCGACCCGACGCGGGCGCGTCTGGCCGCGCGACTGGCCGGGGGCAACCTGGGTCGTGCCCGGCGCCTCGCCACCGCGGTCGACGGCTTGAAGTTCCGAGAGGCGGCCGACCGGGCGGTCGTGCTCGCCGCCGAGGGTCCGGCCGGAGCGCTCGCGGCGGCGGACGTCGTCCTCGCAGCGGCCGCGGAGTACCGCAAGGGTCTGAAGTCCGAGCTCGAGGCCGAGTTGGCGCCGTTCCTGGATGAGAAGGGACGGCCCGAGGAGGCGTATCGCGGTTCGATCAAGCGGATCGAGGTCCGGTTCCAACGCCGCGAACGCCGGGCCGAGCGCGACTACGTCGACTGGGTCCTCCTGGCGGTGTCGTCGCTCCTGCGCGACGGGATCGCCGTCGCGGTGGGTGGCGATGCGGACATGCTGATGAATCCCGACCTGATGCCCGACAGCCGGCTGAGTGTGGTCCGCTCCGCCCGGGGCCTCGCGGGCATCGAGGAAGCGCGCGCCGATCTGGCCGAGGATCTGAACCTGAACCCACGACTGCTGCTCGAACGCTCGTTCCTGCGGCTGGCTGAGCTGGCCGCGTAGCCGAAAGTGGTGCTGGCACTACTGGCGTAACCGCGGTGCCGGTGCCACCCTAGATGCGAGAGCCCATGGACGTGCGCGTATTGATCGTCGATGACCAGGAGCCGTTCCGAATGGCGGCGCGCATGGTGGTGGAAGCCACCGACGGTTTCGAGGTCGTGGGCGAGGCCGAGACGGGCGAAGACTCCGTGGCGATGGCGGCAGAGCTCACGCCCGACCTGGTGCTGATGGACGTGAACCTGCCGGGCATCAACGGGCTGGACGCGACGCGACAGATCCTCGCTGGTGCCGCCGGTCCTCCCGGCACGGTCGTGGTGCTTCTGCTCTCCACCTACGAAGAAGAGGAGTACGCGCCGCGCGCAGCGGAGTGTGGTGCCGCCGCCTACATCCCGAAGGCCGTGTTCGGTCCCGACCGGCTCGAGTCCGCCTGGGCAGCCGCGACCGGCGCCGCCTGATCGGCGGCGCCGGTCGAACAGACCGCCAGAAAGACCGTTGGACTACGCCCCTCGAACCGTCAGCTCCAAGACATCCATGAAGAGCTTGTCGCCATGGTTGGACAGCATCGTGAATCGGATGAAGCGCACGTTGTCGGTACCGCCCGACGGCCGGTAGATATGCAGCCTCCCGTCGTTGGGTGAGGTGCCGACGAACGCGGTGACCCATCGACCTCCCGACTTCGTCTCGATCTTGAAGTCCTTCACCCCCGCCTTCGGCCCGTCACCGCAGGCACCGGTCGAGGCGAGCCCGAAGCTCGAGATGTCGACCGCCTTGGGCAGCTTGATCACGACCGCGCGCGGCCCCTTGTGGTGGCTGCCCGACGTGCTGTTGACCGCGTCGGATCCCCATCCGGTACCGAGGTTGAGGTCGAGCAGCTGGGCCGGGCCACAGCCGAACGGACCGTAGTCGGGCGGGGTGAACGTCCCGACCTTCGCTCCACCCTCGATCGACACCCAGTCTCGGACGACCGCGCGATCGAGCGTCGTGTTGGCCGTCACCGAAAGATGCTTCAGGTCGACCGGCTCGTACCCTCCGCCAGCGATCCGGATCTCGGGGTAGGTGTGAACCGGCATGTTCGGGATCGAGAAGTGACCGGATGCGTCGGTCGTGTCGGCGAGGTCGAAGCCGAATCCTGAGTTCAACCCGGCCACGCCGACCTGGACGCCCTTCGCGGGCCTGCCGGTCTGCTTGTCCGTGATCTTGCCGGCGAGCGTGACGCAGGTCACCGTCGCGCAATCCGGGGGCGTCGAGAAATCCTCGGTCGGGGTGACGTCGCTGCCGTCCGTTGTCGAGGCGAAGAACCCCATGCCGCGGTTCGCGAAGACCGTCCACAGGGCGTCCGCGTTCTCCCCGCCGAAGTTGACCAGGTCCGCCTGCAGGATCGCGTTGCGCATGTCCAGGTAGGACGGCCCCGGAGGAGAGAGCTCCAGCGCTCGCGTGATGAGCGTCTCGGCGGTGGTCGGGTCCAGCGTCTGCCGGATCTGCCACAGGGTCTGGAGCCAGATCTCGCCGTCGCCATGCACCTCGGGGCCGCCGCCGCTGACCTTGCCGAAGTCCCCGTACGTGTAGCCACCGGCTCCGGTGTGAGCCCCACCGGGACACGTCGGGGCGACGGCGTCCACCGAGCAGTCCACGGCGTCGGTTCGGAGTTGTCCCGCGAACGAGATCGCGCCGATCACGACATCGCCGACGGTGGTCGTGTCGGGCTTGAACCCCTGGTTGTTCAGGAAGTCCTCGGCGTACCAATCGCTCCAACCTTCGCCCATCGAATTCGACTGCTGCGTGGTGAGGCCCGATGTTCCGTCCGGGTACAGGACGAGGCGGTTAGTCAGGCCGTGGGTGTATTCGTGGTAGACGACCTCGGCGTCATCGCCGCCGTTCGCGGACGGGACGAGCGCCAGGCCTTGCGTCGCGTGGAAGAGATACATCTGCATCGTCGGCGGTTGCCCGTCGGGTGGGGTGCTCATGTTCGCGTTGTCGAAGTGGTTCCTATCGGGCAGGCCTTGCTTGGTGTTCGCGCCGTCGAGCGCGTTGCCCAAGACCGGGTCACCCGGCCGGCCCTGTCCGCTCAAGTTGGTGAGCTGGAAGTTCCCCGCGGCCTCGGTGAAGCCGTAGGGCGCTCCCGCCAGATGGTCGTGGTACTTGTTCAGGTAGTAGAAGACCTGCGCCGCGTTCTGCAGCGCGTTGGCCTGCCAGCTGAACGGCACCGTGGCGTCCCACGTGCACGGGTGCGCGGTGTTGCAGTTCTGGGCGGCGGCCGTGCTGTCGAGGACCGCGGCCTGGGTCCAGTCGGCGCCCGAAACCGGGGAGACCACTTCGTTCGGATCGAGCTTGTTGTTGTCGTTCAGGTCGTCCCAGACCAGAGCGTTCGGTCCGAACAAACCCAGCTCCGGGCTGGTGGGTGGGTAGACCGGGAAGGTCACGGGCTGCTGGATGTTCGCGCCCGTCGGGACCTGGTCGCTGGGGTAGAACTCCCACGCCGAAGCCGTCCCGCTGATCGGAGGGGGCGGAGGAGCCGCGGCATCGTTGGCGGTGAGGTTCTGCCGGTAGAGGAGGGCCCCCGTCGTCGCGTCGACGACGGATAGATCCAACTCCTGGGTGCTCGGCCAGGTGAACGTGCGCCACGCGAGACGCGCGCCTCGACCGGTCGGGAACAGCACGAGCGAGGCGGAGTCGTCGGTCTGCGGTCCTTGGATGCCGGCGCCGGCGGTCGCCCGCGCGACGCGCATCGCGGACGACGAGCTCACGGTCGGCCGGTACGTCGCCGCGCGGAGCGCGTGCACCGGCGAGCCGGTGACGTTGATCAGCCGCCCGTCCTTCGTCACGTTCGCGCGGAGACCGTTCTGGAACACGGTCACGCCGTGCCGGGACTGGGTCCACGACACGTGGTGCGTGCCGCGGATGTCGACGTAGTCCTGCCGAAGGCGGAACGTCCTCAGGTCCGCGCGACTCAGTCCGAACGCCGCGAGGTTCGAACGGACGAACCCCATCGCGACGTCCGTGGCTCGCCGCGCACTGGCGCCGGTGAGGTAGCCGTCCAGACGACCGACCATCCGGAGCGTGCCGGTGACCGGGTCGGACTGGATCACGCCCTGCGTGCCCAAGCGTTGAGCGAGCGCGATGCGAGCCCGAGAGGTACGCGCGCTCGGTGTGACGGCGGATCCGCCGGCCCGGACGTCGAACGTCCCGCGTGCTCGGCTCACCTGCGCGTGACCGGCAGCGGTGCGGCCGATCGAGCCGGCCGGTGCGGTCAAGGCGAGGATCGCGACGAGCGTCATCGCCGCGGTGAGTCCTGCCACGAGTGCCCGGCGCCGGTCCTGCCCTCCCTGAGCGTGCTTCATTCGGAGCCCCTCTTTCGTTAAGCGAGAGGGCAACCTAACACCGAGCACGCCTTGACACGTGGGGGTCGCTCGGAGAGTTCGTCCGTCAGGGAGACGCCTCAACGGCTCGCGCCGGGACCCGTCCGATGACGGTGGTGCCACTCCCTGGGGAGCTCGTGACCGAGAGCCGGCCGCCGATCGCGTCCAGCCGGTCGGCCATACCCTGCAGGCCGGTGCCGTAGGAAGCGGTCGAGGCGTCGAAGCCCCGGCCGTCGTCGAGGACGGAGAAGGTGAGGTGTCCGTCGATCTGGGCGATCTCGACCACGGCTAGAGTCGCCTCCGCGTACTTCGCGACGTTGTTGAGCGCTTCGAGCACACAGAAGTAGACCGCGGCTTCCGTCTCCTGGGGATACCGGCCGATCTCCTCCGCGTGCAACGTCGTCGGGACGGCCGCCTTCCGCGACTGCGACTCGAGGGCGGCCGGAAGGCCCTTGTCGGCGAGCAGAGGCGGGTAGATCCCCCGTGCCAGATCCCGGAGGTCCTCCAAGGCTTCTGTCGCGGTTGTCTGCAAGCCGTCCAAGAGCTGGCCAGCCTTCGCGACGTTGCGATCCAGCATCGTCCGTGCCAATTTCAGCTGGACGGCGAGCGCCACGAGCTGCTGCTGTGCGCCGTCGTGGATGTCGCGCTCGATCTTCCGTCGTTCCTCGTCCTGCGCGGCGACCAGCCGTTGTCGCGATGCGCGGAGCTCCTCGATCAGCTGGACGTTGCGCAGCACGGGACCCGCCTGCGAAGCCAAGTCCTCGACGAGCTTGTGCCGGGTGGGATCCATCGGATCCGACGCCGGCATCCGCACCGAGAGCGCGCCGAGCACCTCGCCCTGGTGGCGGACCTCGATCGCGTCCACCGGGAGCTCGGAGGAAGGCGGGACCTCGAGCGGGATGTTCGCCGCGGGCCGCATCTCGCCCGAAGAGCGGAGCCACACCGTTGCGGACTCGGCGCCGGTGCCGGCGGCGAGCACCTGGGCCATGCGCCCCAGGACGTCCTCGGTGGCGTAGGCCTCGCCGACCCTCCCGGAGAACTCGGACAACACCTCGTAGGGAGTGGAGCGCTGACCGTAGACGACCCGGTCTGCGATCTTCCGCGCACGCTCGCGAACCGGCTGGAACGCCACGGCGAGGACGGCCGCCGCCACGAACGACAACGCTCCGGAGTTGAAGAGCTGTGACCCCAGGCCGACGATCAGCGCGTAGACGACGGTGATGAACACGGCGAGCAACGCGAACACCACGGTCTTCCGGACCACGACTTCGAGGTCGTACAGGTGGTACTTCAAGATCGCGACCGCGACCGCCGCCGGGAGGCCGATCACGAGGACCGAGACGGACGCCACGAACATGAGGGTTCCGAGCGGCTCGGAGATGTTGTCCGATCCGATGATCGATTGGATCACGACGTTAACCGTGAAGGTCGCGAAGAAGCCGACGCCGACGAACACCAGCCACTTGATCTGCTGTCGGATCTCGCCCTCGGCGCGTCGGAACCGCATGATCACGGCGACGAGCGAGGCGATGGCCGAGAACAGGACGACCGCTCCTGCGACGTTTCCGATCACGCCGATGACGTTCCTGATCGACGCATCCGAGATCGGGTTGGCGATGCACGCGATCGTGTCGCCGGGCTGCGGCGGACAGGTCCCGTTCCCGAACCCGATCGTGGCGTGGTTCAAACCGAAGAGCCCGATCGTGAGCACGGTTCCGATCGCCCATGCCCACATGACGAGGAGCCATCGCCGCGACTGGAGGTGACCATCCGGGAAGAGCAGGAAGATCGGGATGTAGAGGGCGATCACGAGCGGGAGCGACCAGTTCGAGATCCACCCCGTGAAGGTGCCGAAGGGGAGCGACCCGGGGCGGGTCACGAGCGCATAGACCGTGTACGCCCCGCTCAGCGACCACAGCAGCAGCGAGTAACCCGCGACGACGAAGAGCCAGCCGATCCGGTTGTTGGGTTGCCGAGCGACGATGAGGGCTCCGACCGCGATCAAACCGAGGATCGCGGCGCACAACACCGCCAGCACCAGCCAATCGGACATGCCATGCGACTCTCGTGAGGTGACGACTTCCAAGATCGCGACGACCGCGGTCCCGATGACGCCAACGATCAACACGGATCGCGTTCGGCCCACTCGCCCGGTGCCCGCGGCTTGGCGTTCGCTCACGCGGTCCGTCCCCTCCGTCACACGCCCTCCAAGGCTCGGGCGAGGATCCGCCCGACGACGATCGTCCCCTGGTTCGGTGCGCTCTCGATCGTCAGCTCGCCCTCCAGCGCGTCGATCCGATCCTGCATGATGCGCATCCCCATCCCGCCGGTACGGGCCCCTACCTCGAACCCCGAACCCTCGTCGCGTACGGAAAACGTGAGCGTGTTGCCGACGAACGCCAGCTCGATGGTCGAGGGCGCGTTCCCGGCGTGCCGGATGACGTTTTGGATCGCCTGCACGCAGCAGAAGTAGACACATGCCTCCACGTCCGCGTCGAACCGGATCTCGGCCAAGCTGGGCTCCACGTGGACCTGCGCGTCGGCGTCGATCTTGCGGATGTGGGCTCTCAGCGCAGCCACCACACCCTTGTCGACCAGCAGAGGAGGGAAGATCCCGCGAGCCAGGTCGCGGAGCTCGTCGAGGGTCGCGTTCGCGCTTTCCCCTAAGCGATCCAGGAGCCGTCGAGCTTCATCCGCGTCCCGCTGGGCGAGTGCGCCAGCTCCGTCGAGCTGACGGCGGATCTCCACGAGCTGTCGCGCGGGTCCCTCACGGATATCGCGTTCGAGTCCACGCCGTTGTTGGTCGCGCGCCGTCACCAGGCGTTCCCGCGATTCCCGCAAGCGCTCGGTCTGCACGTCGAGCTCCTCTGCACGCGTCTTTAGCTCGTGCGTGAGGCGGACGTTGTGCATCGCCAGTCCCGCCTGTCCGGCGAGGTCGTCGAGGAGTTGGTCCTCGGCGGGCGTGAACGACTCGTTCATCGGCTTCGCGACGTCGATGCCCCCAACGGGTTCGCCGAGGTATCGAACCTCCAGGCTCCGTTCGAAGGCCGCAGGGATCTGCGCGTCCGCGGGCCAGACGACGGTCTGCTCACCGGTCGGCATGAGGACCCGAACGCGCGTGACGTGCGCGCCCACGCCGCGAGCGGCCGCCTCGGCCATCCCGGGGAGGATCTGATCGACGGACAGTGTGCCGGCCACGCGCCGAGCGAACCCCGACATGACCTCGTAGGGCGTCGCGCGCTTCCCGTAGACCAAGCGGTTCGCGAACCGCCGGACACGCTCGCGCGCGGGACCGAAGAGGAGCGCCACCAGTGCCGTGGCCCCGATCGAGAGCGCCGGGTTGCTCGTGTTCCCGAGCACAGATCCGATGCCGACCACGATGCCGACGTACAGCACGGTGATGAACGCCGCGAGCGCGCCGAACACCACGGTCTTCGAGATCACGACGTCGATGTCGTAGAGGCGGTACCGCAGTACCGCGATCCCGATCGCGACGGGGACGAGCGTGAGGGCTCCCGCGGTGATCGCGTTCTGGATGTTGACGGCGAGCGTCGACGGCATGTTCGCGGTGATAGGACCGGAGGCAACGAGGCTGATGATCACGATCACGCCGGCGAACATGAGCCAGCGGATCTGCTCTCGCTCCAGCCGGCCGGCGCGGTGGTAGCGGAAGAACAAGGAGATGACCGAAAGGAACCCGGCGAGCACGGCCATGCCGAAGGCGACCCCTTTCAGGGTCGTGAAGAGGGCATGGCCTGCCCCCCAGAGCTCCAACCCAAGCGGATTGTGCAGCTTCGTGTCCGCGAGGTTCCCCGGTGCGAACGCGCTACCGACGACGAACCCGGTGACGCCTATCACGGCCATCCACGCCACGGGGCGCCATCTCCGCGACGGAGGATGACCGTCGGGGAACAGCAGGAACGGCAGGCTCAAGGAGAGGAAGGCGCCGACAGCCCACACCCAGCCGCTGACCCATTGGGCGGCGGCACTCTGCGAGTTCGGGTCGATCGTCACGACGAACCCGCCGACCGCGAAGCTCACGCCGCAGGCGAGCAGGAGCCACCCGACCGCGTTGGTGTGCCGCCGAGAGGCGATGAGCGCTCCGACCGTTGCGAACGCGAGCAGGAACATCACGGTGGTGATCGTCGGGGCAAGACCGCCCGCGTTGTCCTTCTGTTGATGTCCGAGCCCGGCGACGGTCCCCACGACGAGGGTTGCGACGCAGATCGTCCAAATCGACCAGGCGAGGCGCGTAGCCGTGCGGTCGGTCATGCGGTCGCCACCTCGCGATGGGTTACCGGGACCCGGCCAGTCACGCGGGTGCCGCGACCCGGTTCGGACCAGATCTCGGCATCTCCACCCAAGACCGCGAGTCGGTCGCGCATCCCCTCGAGGCCGGTGCCGACAACCTCGCCGTTCATCGCGAACCCCACGCCGTCATCGCTGACCTCGAACCTCAGCACGTTTGCGGACTCGGTGAGCTGGACGTCGATGGACGACGCGTGCGCGTACTTGGCGGCGTTCTGGAGCGCTTCCAAGACGCAGAAGTAGACGGCGGCCTCGGTATCGATCGGGTACCGGGTCGTGCCGTCGGTGTCGAGATGCACGGGAAGACCGCTCCGCGTGTATTGCGCGGCGAGGGCCGGCGCGATGCCTTGCTCCTCCAACAGGGGCGGGTAGATCCCGAGCGCCAGGCTGTAGAGCGTGTCGAGCGCCTCGTCGATCTCGATGCGCAGCTCGGCGAGCATCGCCCGAGCCTTGGCCGGATCCTTCGCGAGCAGTCCGCGGGTCAACCGAAGCTTCACCGCGAGCGCGACGAGGTGCTGCTGCGCTCCGTCGTGGATGTTGCGTTCCAGGCGCCGGCGCTCGGAATCCTGCGCGACCACGATGCGCTGTCTCGAAGCCTGGAGCGCTGCAGCATGCTCGGTGATCCGCTCGAGCCGGGCCTCCAGCTCCGCCGTGAGGCGCACGTTCGACATGACCAATCCGGCCTGCTGCGCGAGGTCTTCCAGCAGCGCGGACTCCGTTGGCGTCAACGGATCACCGCGGCGCTTCGTCACCGTGACGCACCCGAGGAGCTCGTCGCGATATCGGACGGCAACGGACCGATCCACATCGTCGAGGGACGGGAGGTCGCCGTCGACGAGTGGAAGTGTCATCCGCTCGTTGGTCTCGTCGTCCGGCCAGGCCGCAGCCCGCTGCAGATCGGCTCCGATCCGCAGCCAGACCTCCGCTCGCTCTGCCCCGGTTCCCTCGGCGATCACGCGCGCGGTGCGCGGGAGGACGTCCTCCGTGGCGTAGGTGTCGGCCATCCGGTCTGAGAAGCGCGCCAACACCTCGTAGGGCGTTGCGCGTTGCCCGTAGATGATCCGGTTCGCCCAGCGCTGCAAGCGTTCCCGGGCTGGCTCGAATGTGAGGGCCACGAGGCCGGTCGCCGCCACCGACAGCGCGAGGTCCGCGTGGATGCGCGACCCGATCCCCATCACCACGGCCACGTAGACCCCCGTGATCATCGCCGCGAGCGCTCCGTAGACGATCGTCTTGGAGATGACGACGTCGATCCCGTACAGGCGGTACTTCAGGATCGCGACCCCAACGGCGGCTGGAATCCCAAGCGCGACCATCATGATCGGCAAGACGGCCAACCAGCTCGCGGAGTCCCGAACCGTGATCGCGGCGATCGTCGCGATCGCTCCGGTCGCGATCGTGCCCACGGTCGCGAACGCGATCCATCGCAGCTGTTCCCGCACTTCGGCATCCGCGTTCCGTCTGGCATCCGCGTTCCGTCTGCGGAAGAAGGGCGCGGTCCCGACCGCGACGAGTGACCCGAACGCGACGAGATTCCAAACAGCCGTTGCGGCCGAGCTCGTGAATGGAAGGATGTTCACGGACGCCAGGGCTGGGATCGAGAACGGGTTGTGGAAGTGGAAGTCGCCGATGTCCTGCCGGACAGGGCTGACGAAGCTCATCACGAGGACCACCGACCAGGTGATCGCGAACGTCCAAGCGGCGATCCTCCAGCGGGGCGATGGCAGTCTCCCGTCGGGGAAGAGGAGGAGCAGCACGCCCAGCGAGAGGTACTCCAACGGGAAGAGCAGGTTGGAGACGCTTCCCATCACGGTCCCAGCCGGGAGAGACCCAGGCGCGGTTCCGATGGTGCGTACCGCGTATTCGAACGTGAAAGCGTTCAGCGCTGCGACCAGCCCCACTCCGAGGAACAGCCAACCGATGTCGTTCCTCGTCCTCGACGCGACGATCGCGCCGATGGTGGCGTACCCCGGCACGAGGAAGAGAGAGATAGCGAGGACGCCGGACGACGTCCGGGCGTTCACGACGTTCAGCCATGCCCCAACCCCGGCGAACAGCATCGAAGCGCCCCAGATGCTCCACGCCAGTCGAGCTGCGGCCCGATCGCTCATGCCGACACCTCGCGCGCCGGCACTCGGCCGACGACGGATGTCCCGGTCCCCGGCGTGCTGCTCACGGTGAGCTCACCGTCGAGCGCGGCCAGTCGATCCGCGATCCCCTGCAACCCTGTCCCGTAGCCAGTGCTCGAGGTGTCGAACCCTCGACCGTCGTCGACGACCTCGAACGTCAGTCCGTCGCCGTCGTGTCCGAGCCTCACCGTGGCGTGCGACGCATCGGCGTACTTCGCGATGTTCTGTAGTGCCTCGAGGACGGAGAAGTACACGGCGGACTCGATCTGCTGGGGATAGCGCCCTACGCCGTCGGGTTCGATCGCCACCGGGACCGCCGCCTTCCGTGCCTGTGCCTCGAGCGCCATGGCGAGTCCCTTGTCCGCCAACAGCGGCGGGTAGATGCCTCGAGCCAGGTCGCGCAGGTCCTCGAGCGCATCGGTCGTGGCCGTTTGGAGCTGCTCGACCATCTCGCGGGCGCGCTCGTCGTCCTTGCCGATCAACGACGCGACGAGTCGTTGCTTCACGGCGAGCGCGACCAACTGCTGTTGCGCGCCGTCGTGGATGTTCCGCTCGAGCTTGCGGCGCTCTTCGTCCTCCGCGGCGACCAGGCGCTGCCGCGAGGCCTTCAGGTCCTCGATCAGGGCCACGTTGCGAAGGACCAGCCCCGCCTGCGACGCAAGATCGCGCATCAGCCGTTCACGCGAGGGGTCGAGGAGGTCGTTCGCCGGCATCACGACCGACATCGCGCCGAGGAGGTCGCCCTGATGACGAACCTCGCTCATCGGGAAGGGCGTCTCCGGCAGCGTGTCGCCGGCGACCGGCAACGTCTCCTGGTCCTGCTGCGCCCCCGCATCCGCCGTCGGACGCAGCTCGTTGCCGACGCGCAGCCACACACGTGCGCTCGCGGCGCCCGTCGCTTCCACGAGCGCGCGCGCAACACGCGGTAGCACGTCGTCCGTCGCATATGTTCCCGTCATCCGATGCGTGAGGTCGGTGAGTACCTCATACGCCGAGGCACGCTTGCCGTATACGAACCGGTCCGCCACCGACCGCGCCGCCGTTCGCACAGGATTGAACGTCACGGCGAGCAGAAGGACGCCGACCCCCAGCCGAGAGATCCGCCCGACGGTCGCGACCGCCACGACTCCCAGGTACAGCGCCGTCAACACGAACGCGACGATGCCGAAGACCACCGTCTTGCGGATCACGATGTCGAGGTTGTAGAGCCGGTACTTCATGACCGCGATCGCCGTCGTGATCGGGATGAGCGAGAACCCGATGAGGAAGACGACGAATTGCCTGTCGAGCGGGAACACCGCCAGGAACAGGCCAATAACCAACACCGCCGCGGCGAAGATGAACCATCGAAGTTGCTGGCGCGTCTCGCCTTCGGATCGCCGGTAGCGGACGACGACGGATGCAACCGAGCAGATCGCCGTGACGCTGACCACGATCACCGCCCCAACGGAGACCGCCCCGGACGGGCTGGTGTTGGGATCGGTGAAGATCTCGTGTCGCAGCGGCCAGAATTCCGCCATGAAGGCGATCACCTCGACGCCGATCGCTACGCCGGCCGTCCACGCCACGATCCTCCAGCGCGGCGATGGCAGATGCCCGTCGGGGAACAGCAGCAGCAGGAAGGTGACCAGGAGCCCCACGCTCGGGACCCATGTCCACTGGCTCGCCCAGGCCGCGATCTCGCCCAGCGGAAGCGGGGGACCGGGCCGGTTCAGCGCGAGTCCTTCGTAGCCGTTCGTCAACGCGTTTGCCATCTGGAAGAACCCGATCCAGATAACGATCCAGCCGATCGGATTGCGGGGCACGCGAGCGACCAGCAACGCCCCAGCGCCGGTGTAGACGATGGCCATCAGGGAGATCCCGACGGCGTTGAAGATATCGCCCGGCTTGGATGGCCCACTGACGATCCCCATCGCCATCGCCGCGATCACCAGAATCACGGTGAGGACGAAGATGATCTTGGCGATCCGCTTCGAGCTCACGGCGTCGGACGTGCGCTCAGCCATCGGCCGCCCCGTCTAGATCCGGCCGATCGGTCGTTCTCCTCATCCCCATGGGCGGATTCTCACCCGCTGGCCCAGCGGGGAACAGTGGGGCGACCTGTCAGTTCGATGGCTAAAACCCTCCCCCTCGTAGGGTGCTGGCACCCCTCCCGGACCGTGGTGGCGGCCGGTTCGTCGGCGCAACCCTGGGGGCGTACGTTCGATGCGAGAACCGAAGGAGGCAACAGATGAGCACCATCCTGGTAGGCACCGACACCTCGGCGGCGGCCGATCTCGCCGTGGAGGACGCCGCTGGATTGGCGCGAGACCGAGGGGCCGAGCTCCTCGTCCTCTATGTCCGCCCCGAGTCGGATCTCCGCGCCGTGGTCGACCCCGATCGCGCCGCGGACCCCGACGCGTACCTGTCACGGATCCCCACCCGCTTCCCCGATGTCGCCACGCGTACGCGGGTAGAGCGCGGAGAGCCGGCGGATCGCATATGCGACGTGGCCGCGCAGGAGAGCGTGGACACAATCGTGATCGGCAATCGGGGCGTACATGGGAACCGGTGGCGCGTCCGCGACAGCGTCCCGAACATCGTGCTCCGCCACTCGCCGTGCTCGGTGTTCATCGTCGACACGCGTCGGGCGCAGTGACGGTGATGCGTTCAGGCGTGGGAGGTGTCACGGAGGAACGCGAGCACCGCCATCACGCGGCGGTGGACATCCGGTTCCTCCGTGAGGCCAAGCTTGTGGAACAGCGAGTTGATGTGCTTCTCCACGGCTCGCTCGGTCAGGAACAACGCGCCGGCGATCGCCGCGTTGTTCTCGCCCTGCGCCATGTGCGCGAGCACCTCGCGTTCACGATCCGTGAGCTGCGAGAGCGGCGAGTGCGCCATGCGGTCCTTCGCCGCGACGAGGGCCTCGACGACCTTGGGGTCCAAGACGCTGCCCCCGCGCGCGACCTCGGTCAGCGCGCGGACCAGTTCGTCGATGTCGGCCACGCGCTCCTTCAAGAGGTAGCCCAACCCGGCCGCGCCATCCTTGAGCAGATCGAAGGCGTAGTCCTCCTCGACGAACTGCGACAGCACAACGACGCCGATCTCGGGGTGCGTGGCGCGGATCGTCTTCGCGGCCTCGATCCCTTCGTTCGTGCCCGTGGGCGGCATGCGGATGTCGGTCAAGACCGCATCGGGCGCGTGCTCCTCGACCGCGGCGAGCAGCTCGTCGCGGGTCGTCGCCGTTCCGACCAGATCGATC
>JBOGVK010000125.1:0-22309 GCA_050692375.1 Actinomycetota bacterium | reverse complement strand
CGTAGTAGCGATAGCCAGACCCTTGATCGACGCGCGAAGGCACCAGCACGCCGAGTTCGTCGTATAGGCGGAGCGCCTTCAGTGACAGGCGGGACCGCCGAGCGAACTCTCCGATGCCGATCTCTTCCACGCTGACTCCCTCGTCGTCAGGCCGGACGCCCGACGAAGACAAGTGTGCGGGCTCCCCCAAGGTGAGAGTCAAGCACTTGAGCAGCAGTCGAATACCTACTCGTTGCTCTTCAACCGGTGGCCAGGAGGGTGCCACCACTCTCCCGCGCTCGCGTTGTTCTCTTGACTTGAAACGTGAGCGCTGTCCTGAACCGCTTCCGGAACCTTTAGGGGAAGGCGCGGTTCCTCTGGGTGATCACGATCGCGTACCTGGCCTGGTCGCTCGTCCCGACGTTCGCCGAAGTTCGGATTCGGCTATGGGACATGCTGGCCGATGTGCGCGCCGTCGTTGTCCTCTGGTTGCCGCGCTTGGTTTCCGCTATCTGTTCTCCCCAACTCGCTTTGAGGCGAAGGGAGACAGGTCTGGGCCCGGGACGGCTGCGAAACCGGGACAGCGCGACGAGCCGTCACCGCAGAAGGCCTTCGATTGGCGCAGAGATGACGCTCGGTCAGACGCCGTCGAGGATGCCGCGCAACGTGGCGGTGTAGTCGTCGAGAGCCTGACGCCCGGAGCACGTGAGGGCGACCGAGGTGCCGGCGGACGGACCTGCGTCGCTCTTTTCGGTGACCAGATAGCCGGCGTCCTCGAGCTTGCGGAGGTGGGTGATCAGGTTGCCCGGCGTGAGGTCGAGCATCCGCTGCAGGCGCGGGAAGGACAGGGAGTCTCCCTCGCGCAGCGCGGCCAGCGTGACCACGATCCGAAGACGGGCCGGTGCGTGGATCAACGAGTCGAGCGTGTCGTCGCTCATAGGCGGCGGAGGTGGACGTACTGGGTGACGCCGAGGACCAAGAGCCCGACGAACCCGGCGACGGCGAGCACACCCCAAACCCCTGCCGGCCCGAAGAACGCAGCGGTGGTCCCGATCACGAGCACGGTGAGTCCTTGGCCCATCTCTCCCCACCGCTCACGACCGGCGGAGAATGCGGCGAACGCCGCGCCAACCACGAGCCACGGCGCGGCGGCGTCGAACACGCCGTACACGATCGCAGGGCCGAAGCCGTTGGCCTTGAGCGCGCCGTCGAAGACGTAGACGGCGATCCACGGCACGCCGATCGCGATCCCGCGGATGGCGTCCTCGCGGCGCGACGGTCCGCGGATGCCACGCGTGGCGCGGCGGTACGTCGTGGCGCTCACCACCACCGCGACCACGACGATGCCGTAGATCAAGCCAATCACCGCGAGGCTCGGCCCGACGTAAGGATCCTGGTGGCGCACGGAAAGCCACAGCGCGCCGTAGGCCCCGAGCATCACCACGGCCGCGAACAGGTAGACCACCGGCGTGCGCTGCTCGAAACCCCGGCGCGCCCTGCGGCGCGTGCTGACGAGCAGGTCAGCGGCGTCACTGGGGTCGAAGCGGTCGGCGTCACCGCTGACCGGAGTGCTGGAAGAGATGTCGTGCGAGCCGTTCATTGTGACCTCCTTACGGGACTTTGCGGTGCAAAGTACATCGGTTTGCGTCGCAAAGTCAAGGTTGGCCGTCTACGCAGTGGGTGGAAAGGCCCCAGAACGTCTGATCGTCAGGGCATCGGGTGGATCGTTGCCGGGCTGAGGTCGACTTACAGGCTGGATCAGACCCCTTTGGCGACCTTCTCTGCCGTGCCGCTTCTGTCCACGAAACGGCCACGCCCGGGGACCCGCCCCACGCGTCAACCTACCCGTAGTGCTGCAGCGAAAGCCACATCGAACCCCACGAGGATCGTTGCTGCCGGCAGACCCACACCGGCTGACCCTGCTCGTCGTTGTTGACGCCGTATCCGTTGTCGATCCGAGCCGCGAGGGTGACGGAGCCCCAGTGCTCGCGCAGGTACGGTCGATCGAAGCCGATCGCGATCGTCGGGCCTTGGGATTCGGGGGGCGGCCCCCACCACCAGTAGCTATTGTGACCGCTGTAGGCGGGAGAAAGGCCAGAGACCGCGCTGAATCGATCGATGTCGAGGGTCTTCGCGTAGCGAGTCTCCGGGAAGTCCACGGGCGCATCTTCACCCTCGACCGGCGATGCGGCAACCGGACCACGACCGGCCTTGCGGCGCCTGGCTCCTCTTGGTCCCGGAGACGCCTGGCCCGGTTTCGCGGCCGTCCCGACCTCTGCCCTTTCTCCCTTCGCGTCAAAGGGCCGTGGGGCGTCACGCTTCTCCGAATACGCCACGCGCGCCCGTGGTCCTCGAGCGATACTCCAACCAACGATCTACCCTTGGAAAGTATGGACTCGCACGAGCACTGGGAAGGGATCTACACATCCAGCCCCCCGGATATGGTCAGTTGGTATGAGCATGTCCCGCTCATGTCGAGGAAGCTCGTCGTCGAGGCATGCCGAGAGGGAGCCGAGAGCGTCATCGACGTCGGGGGCGGCGCGTCGAGTCTGGTAGACGAGCTCCTGGAGCTCGACGTCAAGCGAGTCGCCGTTCTCGATATCTCCGAGGCAGGACTCGCAGTGTCGAAGCGTCGCCTCGGGCGCCGCGCCCGCCGAGTGGAATGGATCGTCGGCGACGTGACCACCGTTGAAGACATCGGCCCGTTCGACGTCTGGCACGACCGTGCCGTGTTCCACTTCCTGACCGCCAACGAGGATCGTCGCCGCTACGTTCAGCTGGCCGAACACACACTTCCCCCGGGCGGGACTGCCGTCATGGCGACGTTTGGCTCGGATGGGCCCGCGCGATGCAGCGGGCTTGAAGTGCGACGCTACGATCCCGGGCACCTCGCGGAACAATGTGGCCCAGGCTTCGAACTCATCCAGAGCGAACCCTACGTCCACACCACTCCGCGCGGCTCACACCAGAGCTTCCTCTTCGCGACCTTCCATCGCGTAGTCGGGAACCGGTAACTGGCGCACTTGTACGCTGGGGAGATGTCGGGAGCAGGCGACGGCGTCCGGTTGGCTGAGATGGTGGCGGCGCTGTCGCTCGCGACGGACCTGGGTCTGGGTCAGCCGCAAGAGCACATCATCCGCCAGACGCTCATCGCGCTGCGGATGGCGGACCTCGACGGCTTATCCGAGGACGAGCGGGCCGCGATCTTCTACGTGTCGCTCCTCGCGTGGGTGGGATGCGTGGCCGACGCGCATGAGATGGGCAAATGGTTCGGCGACGACACCGCTATACACGCCGACAGTTACCTGGTCGACATGACCGGACTGCCGATGATGCGCTTCATGCTCGGCCATCTCGGCAGAGGAGGCTCGCCGATCGGGCGTCTCACGGCGATCGGCCGGTTCCTAGCGGGCGGGTCCAGGGAGGTCCAAGCGTCGATGGCGTCGCACTGTGAAACCTCCGGTGACCTGTCGCTGCGGCTCGGACTGGGTCGCGAAGTCCGTGATCCGCTCCAGCAGGCGTTCGAGCGCTGGGACGGCAAAGGATACCCGGCCAAGCTGGCGGGATATGAGATCGCCCTCATCATGCGGGTCTTGCGGATCGCCCACGAAGCAGAGGCATTGCATCGGATCGGGGGCGTGGACGCAGCGGTCGAGATGCTCCGCTCCCGGCGGGGAACGGAGTTCGATCCCGAGCTCGTTGACCGCTTCTGCGCCCATGCCGACGAACTGCTCGCCGCCATCGAGGAGCTCGATGGCTGGGACACGCTCATCGGTGAGCACGGCGCGCTGGCGCGTGAACTCAGCGACGAGGAGCTCGATCAAGCGTTGGAGGCCTTCGCGGACTATGTGGATGTCAAGTCGCCGTTCTTTCTCGGACGTTCGCGAGGCGTCGCGGACCTTGCGGCGGCTGGTGCGGCCATCGTCGGTTTGCCGAACGACGACATCGTCCTCGTGCGTCGAGCTGCACTCGTCCACGACGTCGGCTCCATCGGGGTCCCGGCCGGGATCTTGGATAAGGCCGGGCCACTGACCGAAGCCGAGCGAGAACGGATCCGCACCCACCCCTATCTCACGGCGCGAACGTTCTCGAAGCCCCCGACGCTGGCCTCGATCGGGCAGCTCGCAGCGAAGCACCACGAGCGGATGGACGGATCTGGCTACCCGGTGGGCCTCACGGCCGACAGCCTCCCGATGACCGCCCGGTTGATAGCTGCCGCCGATGTCTACCACGCGCTGCTCGAACCACGACCCCATCGCGCCGCGTGGGCGCTGGACGAGGCCCGGAAGGTTCTCATGACGGAGGTGACCGACGGCCGCCTGGACGGTAACGCGGTTCGGGCCGTGTTGAACGCGGCGGGGCATCGAGTGCGCCGGAAGACGAGCCACCCGGGCGGACTCACCGCTCGCGAGATCGAAGTACTGGTACTGCTCTCTCGCGGGTTGACCCAGAAGCAGATCGCGCGGGAGTTGACCATCTCGGCCAAGACGGTGAGCAACCACGAGGAGCACATCTACGCCAAGCTCGGCGTGAGGAGCCGGGGCGCGGCCGCGCTGTTCGCGATGCGGCATGGGTTGATCGACGTGGCCGCCGTCGACTGAGATCTGAGACCAAAGATGGGGTAGACGCCTCATGTGGCGCGGGTGCGCTCTGCCTATCGTCGACGCATGACCATCGAAGAACCCACCTACGAAGACCTCTTGCAGAACGTTGGGGAGACCTTCGTGAACGCCCTCGCCGATCGCGACTTCGAGAGATTGCGCGCGGCGATAGCCGACGACGTGCGGTTCCGACTGCTCCTGCCCAAAGGACCGCAAGCTCATTCCGGAGTCGTCGAAGCCGTGGAGTCGTTCGTCCGCTGGTACGGAGACGTCGACGAGCTGCATCTCGAGTCCTCGAGCGTCGAAGCCGTGGCCGGCCGGCTGGTGCTCATGTACCGGTTCCGCCTCCACGATGAGGACGGCTGGCAGGTGATCGAGCAACACGTGGTGGCCGACGTCGCACCGGACGGGCGCCTAGAGAAGATCGATCTCCTGTGCTCGGGTTTCCTTCCGATCATCGGACCCGAAGATGGGTCGAGCAGCATCCATCCGTTCGACGCGGGCGATCTGGGGTGTGCGGACGGCCTGGCCGGAGAGTTCCGTCGGCGGATCGGAGCGATCCCGGTCGGCGACGTGCTCGTGGTGACGGCGCGCGACCCCGCTGCGAAGGAAGATCTGCCTCCGCTGGCCCGGATGATGGGCCAAGAGGTTCGTTCGGTCGAGACGCCCGACGACGGGCGCCTCCTGATGACGGTGGAAAGGAGACGATGAGGATGAGCGAGAAGCTGATCTTCAACTGCACGCACGGCAGGGAGGATCCGGAACGGGCCACGCTTCCGTTCGTTGCGGCGAACGTCGCGGCCACGGCTGGACAAGAGGCAGTGGTCCTCTGCACGATCGAGGCCGTCTGGCTCGGCACGACGGGCGGTGCCGACGGCATCGCGCAATCTGGACTGCCCGTCCTTGACGACCTTTACCAAGAGTTCGTGGATAACGGCGGCCAAGTCTGGCTCTGCGGAGCCTGTACGAAGCCCCGCGACATCGGCGAGGAGCAAGTGCGCAAAGGATCGATGATCGTCGGCGCCGCCAAGGTGGTCGAAGAGGTCGTGGCCGGCGCCAAGACCGTCGCATTCGCGTAGGGAGAGAGACGGTGACGGGGATCGTGGTCGACGTCGCAAAGCTCCGCGAGGAGATCCGGACCAAGTACGTGGAGGTCGTTGAGCACCCTGACGCGACGTTTCATTTCCACACCGGTCTCCGCGCAGCGGCCAACGCGGGCTACCTCGACGGATGGCTGGAAGGGCTTCCGAAGTCCTCGATCGCGTCGTTCGCCGGGGTAGCCAACCCGTTCCATTGGGGCTTGCCCCGGCCTGGGGAGCGTGTCGTCGACGTCGGCTCAGGGACCGGCATGGATGCCATGGTCGCGGCAAACGCGGTCGGCGTCGACGGACGAGTCATCGGGATCGATATGACGCCCGAGATGATCGAACGGGCTCGGGAAGGTGCCGTAGAGGCTGAGATCTCGAATGTCGAGTTCCGCGAGGGTCTTGCCGAGCAACTCCCCGTGGACGACGAGTGGGCCGACGTCGTGATCTCGAACGGGGTGATCAACCTCGTCCCGGACAAGCTCGGTGCCTATCGGGAGATCGCCCGCGTCCTGAAGCCGAGGGGTCGCGTCCAGATCGCCGACATCTGTGTCGAGAGGGCAGTCCCCGAATCGGCCCTCAAAGACATCGATCTTTGGACCGGGTGAATCGCCGGTGCCCTGCCGTGCGCAGGGTGGGTGATAGTGATAGAGGGCGCAGGTCTGGCTGAGGTGGAGTTCGGCCCTATCGTTGACACGTTCGGCGGAGCCGGCGGTGAAGACAAGGCTAGGCAGTTCGGAACATACGGGTACCCGATCCGTGCCCGGAAGCCCTGAGGAGGCGATTCGGTTCTGGTCCGCTCGGATAGTGAACCTTGCGCCACGAGCTGTCGGGATTGCCCCGAACCAAATGGAGACGGATGATGAATAGAGGTTCCGAGTGGAGGAGGTCAATATGTCGGTGCTCGTGCAGATGCGAGTGACAGCACCGGACGTCGGTCAGTTCGTGGCGGCGCACAACAAATTCGCCCCACTCTTCGCAGAGATGGGTGCGACGAATCGCCGAGTCTTCCGCAGCGAGTCAGACCCGAACGAGGTCACTTTGATGGCGGACTGGGAGTCGCACGACGCCATGCACGCCGCCAGCGAGAAGTATGGAGACGACTTCAACAAAGAAGCCGGAACGGAGGGGCTCGAGTGGGAGACGCGGATTTGGCACCAGCTTGATTGAGGTCATACCTCGACCTCCGTATAGCGACCCTAGGACCCTGCCTTGCGGAACAGTCCCTGATCGGTCAGCACATCGGCCTTCTATTCACTATCGGCGCGAAGCGCTAGGCGTCCGATCAACGGGCGGACGCCGACACATTCCTGAGTGAGTCTTCCCGCGAGGTCTTCCATGGGCGTCAGCGTCTACCGACGAGGAGCCAGGTCCGCATCTCGCCCTTCCCCTTCACCTGGACGGTTCCGCGTTCCTCGAACCGGTAGCGATCGCAGAGGCGTTGGAAGGTCCGCTCGGTCACCTGGATGCCTCCCGGCAAGCCGTGGGATTCCATGCGACTCGCGGTGTTCACCGTGTCTCCCCACAGGTCGTAGATGAACTTCCGCAGGCCGATGACCCCGGCAACGACCGGACCGGTATCGATCCCGATGCGGATCTGCAACCCTCGTCCGTCCTGTCGTCCGTCGATCTCCGCGACCATGTCGAGCGCCATCTCGGCCACGGCCTCGGCGTGATCGTCGCGCGCGACGGGGATGCCGCCGGCCACCATGTACGCGTCCCCGATCGTCTTGATCTTCTCCAGACCGTGGTGATCAGCGAGCTGATCGAACCGCGAGAACAGCTCGTTCAACAGCCCGACGATCTCGGCGGGAGCGGCCCCGGCGGACAGGGTCGTGAAGTCCACGATATCCGCGAACAGCACCGTCACCTCGTCAAAGCCGTCAGCGATCGTGCCGTGCGTGTCCCGCAGGCGCGCGACGATCGCTTGGGGGAGCACGTTCAGCAGGAGCCGCTCGGACTTGGCGCGCTCCCTCTCACGCTCCTGCACGAAGTAGCGGAGCAACAAGAACACGGTGGTCGAGACGCCAAGGATGTTCATCACGAAGAACGTGCCGATCACCGCCTGAGGCACGACGGGGCGAGGCGCGGGCAGCGCCGGCTGCAGCAGGCCGGCGATGGCGACCAGGGCACCGTATGCGACGAACCACCGTAGGGACCTTGTCGCGCCGAGGAACATCAGCGCGCCGATCGGGCCGACCAGCGCCCAAAGGATCACGCCGCTCGACGGGACGAATCCGCCCAGGCTCAGCTGCAACAGGAAGGGCAGCACCAGGATCAACGCCAGCTGGCTGGCGCGGAACGGGCGCACGCGTTTGGTACTAGAGAACACGACCAGCGAGACGAGGGAAACGATCTGATACGCGAGCGGGATCGCGGCTGAGAGCGGCTGCCCGATCGCGAAGTAAGTGAAGACCCACGCGAAAGACAGGACGCCGACCAGGCTCGCGGAAAGGGTGAGGACCGCCTTCGTGAGTCGTTCTTCCTCGGAGTCGTCCGGCGCGAAGCCCAACGCTGCGAGCCGCGTGAGAAGCCTGCTTAGTTGCACGGTTACGAGCATGACTTGAGGCGCGCCTGCGCGCTAGCGCATCAAGTCCGATCGTGTTTGCAAGTGAGGATGCACGAGTACTACACGCCCGGATAGCTCGCGCAGACTCGATGGCACGGCGCGCGTGGCGATGCCAGAGCGGCCGGTGAAGGGGTGTCCCGGTTTCGCGGCCGTCCCGGCTCCTGCCCCTTCGCCTCAAAGGAATGGGTCTATGGACAGAGTCCCAAGTGCAACCATGCTGGCGACGCGACGGCCATGGCCTCTTCGGCGCTACGATATTCGACGGGTCCACGGAGCCGGGCACCGATGGCTATAGATCGTCTGCTATCCGGAAGAATGCCTCCTCCTCATCACGGAAACTCCGAGTGATGTCGGCGAAGGCGGCCAGCGCGCCAGCCCACAGAACGGCGAACCCCATCCCAAGGTTGAACAGGCCGCCGATCTCGTAGATCCCAAGCACCATCTGGACGAACCCCGCGATGAGGAGCGCGTCCGCGAGGAGCTCGCGAAGCCCGATCGAGGGCATACGGATATCGGGGCGACGGATCGTGTCCACGAACGACCCGATCTACAGGGGGAGGCGGGTGAGCACGGCGTCTAGCAACTCCACCGCCTGCACCGTCGTCCGGTCCCCCGCTTGATCGGCCGAGCGAGCGAGCAATGCCTGGCGGGCTCGCACGACGGCGACACGGCGTTCCCCGCTCGCCGTCAGCAATTCCAGCACGGCCTCTTCCCCGACGGCTCCCGCACTCGCGAGCGAAAGCGCCTGTTCGGTTAAGACCTCTGACGTCGTCATCGCTATCTCCTTCCACGTGCGTCGATCCCCTCGGGACGAACTCCCGGGAGCCAGCTGATCTACGTCGCGAAAGAAAGCGGGGGGCCGCGTCGGACCACGTCGGCGGCAAGTCGCGACGTGGCGATCAAGGAGGCGGGGAAACGAACGTCCCCGATCAGCCAAAGGAGCGCGGAGCGGGTCCCAGCCTCAGCCCAGAGGAGCGCCGGGATCGCGTCGGGATGCTCGCTCCGCCGGGCATCGAGCCGCGCCGTCGGCCGGTCGGACGCGATCGCGACGAGGGCAATCATCGGACCGATCCTGACGCCAACAGGATCTTGCGCGAACGCGTCGACGTCGGTGCGAGGCAACGTCAGCGACACGACCGACCACACCAACAGGATGCCGATGATCAGGGTCACCGTGTTCCGCGGGCGAGCGTCGAGCACTTCCACGCCGTGAGGGTAGGCGTCGGCCCCGCGGCACGCAACTGCGTCCCGTTCTGCTGATGAAACGGGGGCAGGTGGGCCAAGGAGTCGGGCTGGCGTAGTCCGATCGGTGCAAGACCATGCCCGAGCGGTGCAGATCCGCCAGCAACCTAGGGAAGGATCATGGACATCATCGAGCGGCATGTTGCCGAAAGCGCACACGACGTTCCGGCCACGCTTGCGACCTCCACCGACGATCTCGTCTGGTACGACGTCGGCAATCCCGCTTGCCCTGTCTACGGCAAGAGCGCTGCGGCCGCCATCTATCGCCGATAGTCAGGCTCCCGGCATCGGCGGCAGCGGTGGCGATGGTGTGCCGCCCGGCGGCAGCGGAACGGCCGCTCGCACGCTCGCGCCGCGATCCCAGATCCGGTTGACGTGCTCCTGGATGTAGACGCCGTTGCCCACCGAGACGAGCAACATGATCACGATCACGAGGGCGGGCTCGAGCTGCGGTTGGATCATCATCCGCTCCTCGACCCCCCGGGCGTGCTTGGCGGTGTTGTACATCGCGATGAACGGCGGCACGATGATGAGCCAGCCGAAGATCATGGCCATCAGCGAACGCGTGGGGCTCATCGAGGAGTCGTGTTCGAAGCGCTTGAGCTCATCGTTCACCTTGTAGTACCAGTAGAAGAAGTAGATCCCCAACGTCACGACGCTCAGCCCCAGCACGCCGAGCGGGTTCCGCTTGAGATAGGTGTGTCCCTCGATCGAGACGGTTTCGGCCATGTCACGCTCCCCTACCGCTCGCGCCAGTCTATCGGTCTGCGTCTTCGGTCGAGTACGGGCACTGAAGTCGCGCACGCGTGCAGGGTTCTCGAGGTCTGGGAGCAGCTATCGGGTCGGAGGTGGCCGCAGCTGGTTGCAGAGTGCGGACAGGAACCACGAGATGACGGCGGTGGACATCCCCGAGACCCGACACGCGCAAACCACGGACGGCGAGTTCCCTGTTCCTCAAACTGTCAAGGACCTCGTCGTGGGCTCCGGTCTCGGCTTCGAGCACGCTGGTGAGCACGAGCTGATGGGCTTCCCCGGCCATCGGCACCTCTACCAGGTGGCTTCCGCATGTAGCCACCGCGAGCCCAGTACATGGAACGGAGACATCGCGATCGCCTACGGGGTGGTTGGCGACGGGCCGATCGACCTCGTCTACATCCAGGGGTACGTGTCGGACGTCGAGATGATGTGAGAGTGCCCGCAGGCCGCAGCCTTCATGGAGCGGCTGGCCGGCTGGTCGCGGCTGATCACGGGATCGACCTCGTGCTCACACCCGGCTTCGCGGGCGCTCGATGCTCCTCCTCCGTTCTTGGTCGGGACCTCCCCCTTCGGGGTCTCGGCGCCTTTGTGGGCATCGGATCACGCAGGGCTCATCGCGACGATCAAGCTTCACTAGTTGCGACGGGTGAAACCAGCGAGGAGGGTCTTCAGGTTCCGCCGAGGTATGCGAACAAGCGGCGCGACTCGCTGAGGCCCTTCAGTTCATGGATGCCGCGGTCCTCGAACGCGTCCCCGGAGGGCGCCGACAACGCCTTGGTGATCTCCGACACCAAGATCTCGTCGGGGCCCGCGGCAGCCATCACGCGCGCGGCCTCGTGCACCGCGATGCCGCGGATATCGTTGCCGGCGGACTCGACCTCCCCGACGTGGACCCCCGCACGGATCTGAAGGCCCTGCTCATTCGTGGCCGATCTGATGGCTGCCGCACACCGAAGTGCCGAGGCGGGACCCTCGAAGACGGCGAGGACCCCATCACCGGTGGTCTTCACCTCGCGACCGTGCGCCCGCTCCAACTCACCCCGGACGATCTGTTCGTGTTGAGCGAGCAGTTCGGACCATGAGTTGTCGCCGAGGTCGGCGGCCTTCGCCGTTGACCCGACGATGTCGGTGAACAGGATCGTCGCGAGAAACCGCTCCGGCAGGAGGGCCTTCGATGCGAAGAACCGACGCAGGCCCGTCCAGTTGAGCGTGACGCAGGGATCGTCACCGATGGTCCAGCTGTCGTGCCCGGCCGGGACGTCGAAGACATCGCCGGGACGAAACTCCAGGGTTCTGCCGTCGCTCAAAAGGACGCCCCAACGCCCCGACAGGGTGAAGCCGACATGGTGGGCGTCGCACCAGTCACCGCCGACGACGGGCTTGGTGTCGTTGGACCAACGCCAGCCCGGGGCGATCGCTTCGCGACCGACCACGAATCCGCCGATCTCGACGATCTCTTCCGTGAGGCCCGGTAGCTCCACCACCTCGTCCGGTTCGTCGAAGTTCTTGGCTGACAGCTCCATTCCGCCATCATCGAGCGCGGCTCGACCGAGGGTCAACTCGGAGGAGAGGTTCAGGAAGCCGTGGCAGTCGCTTCCGGCCGACGGATAGATGCACCGCGACGCCCGGTGGGCCTCTCGCTCCCAAGGCAGGCCGGGACATACATCACTCGAGCGATCGAATCGACCCAGGCACCCGCCAGCGATAGGAGGCACCAAGACATGGACCGAATCGAGCTCGACCGGACCGAACTTGGCTTCTTGAGGTTCTAGCCGAGGAGGTCGTCGAGCGAGCGCTTCGGCTTCTCGGGTTCCGACAAGAGATCGTCGATCGACGCGGGCGTCTTCTCCTGCGATCGCACCAACACGTCGTCGAGCTGCGGCCCTTCATCTTCAGCCGCGGCCAAGAGGTCCTCGAGGCTCTTGCCTGGATCGCCCTTCAATCGGATCCGTAGCGCGGCCAACACCGCGGCGTGTGGCTCCGACAGCCCTTTCGCCACCTTGATCTCGGTCAAGGCCTCTTCGGCCAGGGCTAAGAGGCGCTCGTCTTCCCTGCGCTCACCCGCCATCGCCCGTTCCTCGTTCGCTCGATGTGACCCAAGCTACCATCGGTGTCTCGGCATGGAGAAGAGAGGCCGTTCATGCAGAAACGATTGGTGACCCGCTATGCGACGCGATCGGTCGAGGCTGCCGACGAGAATCAGCGGCGCGTCGAGAGCGTCTTCGACGAGTTGGCCGCCGCCGCGCCGGACAACGTGAGCTACATCGTCTTGCGTCTGGCCGACGATTCCTTCGTGCACGTGTCCTTCCACAACCACCGTGACGACGAGGTGAACCCGATCACCTCCACCGCCGCCTTCGCGCACTTCGGGCAGGATCATGAAGATCGGCGCGACGGTGGTGTCGACCAGCAGACCGCGACCCTCGTCGGCGCCTACATCACGGTCATCGACTAGACGGCGGGTCGAGCTCCGCAAGACGCCGCTCGAGGAGGCGCCGCTCCGCGTCGTCGTGGACCAGCGCCAGCGCTCGCCGGTAGGCGTCGCCGGCCTCTTGCGTTCGACCGAGGCGTCGCAGCAGCTCGCCTCGCGTCGAGTGGAGATACCGGTAGTCATCGAGCTCGAGCCGGTCGACGATGCCGAGCCCCGCCCCGGGGCCCTCCGCCTCAGCGATCGCGACCGCCCTGCTCAGCTCAACGACCGGCGAGCCGGTGAGGACGGATAGCTCGCCGTAGAGGGCGGCGATCTGGGGCCAATCGGGCGGCTCGTCGGCGTGCAGGGACGCGATCGCTGCCTGCACGACGTACGGACCTCGGCCGAGCAGAGCCAAGGCCCGGTCGAGCACCACACGCCCCTCGGCGATCTGCGCGATATCCCATAGGGAATGATCCTGGTCGGCGAGCAACACGATGTCGCCGTTCGTGAAGCGCGCCGCGCGGCGGGCATCCAGGAGCAGCATCATGGCCAGCAGGCCGTGCACCTCCGGCTCGTCGAGCATCAGCTCGCCCAACGCCCGCTGGAGCCGTATCGCCTCGGCCGCCAACGCTCCCCGACCGCTGCTGTAGCCCTCGTTGAAGATCAGGTAGACGACCGCGAGCACGGCGACGAGCCGATCGGGCAGCAGGTGATCCGGCGGCACGCGGAACGGGATCCCGGCGGCCTTGATCTTGCGCTTCGCCCGCACCAGCCGCTGCGCCATCGTCGGCTCGGGAACGAGGAATGCGCGGGCGATCTCATCGGTGCTCAGGCCGCCGAGCGTCCGGAGTGTGAGCGCGACCTGCGCATCGACGGCGAGCGCGGGATGACAGCACGTGAACACGAGCTCGAGCCGCTCGTCGGGAAAGGTCGTTGCATCCATGTCGTCCTCCACCGCCTCGGGCACGTGGAGCAAGCGGATCTTCGCGGCCAGCGTCCGATCGCGCCGGATGCGGTTGATGGCTCGGTTGCGCGCCGTCTTCACCAGCCATGCGCCCGGGTTAGCCGGAAGTCCGTCGCGAGGCCAACGCTCCGCAGCGATCGCGAAGGCCTCCTGCACGGCTTCCTCGGCGAGGTCGAAGTCGCCGAGGAAGCCGATCGATGCAGCGAGGACACGTCCCCACTCGTCGCGGAAGATCTGCCCGAGGATCGCTACCACTCCACGATCGGACGCACCTCGACGGCGCCGCCCAGGCGTGCCGCCGGGATCCGAGCGGCCAGCTCGATCGCGGCGTCGAGGTCTTCGGTCTCGAACAGGAGGTAGCCCCCGATCGACTCCTTGATCTCGATGAACGGGCCATCGGTGGTGAGCGTCTTGCCGTTCTGCACCCGCACGGTGGTCGCCGTCTCGGGAACGTCCAGCCCGAGACCGGGGGTGACGCCTGGCGTCTGATTGATCGCTCCGTAGTCGGCGTACACCGCCTTCTGCTCGTCCTCCGAAAGGCGCGCCCACTCGTCCGGCGACCGCGGCGTCGGCGAGTCGCCTTGATGGATCAGCAGCATGTACTTCATCGCTTCCTCCTTCTCGGATCGGTCGACCATAAGACAAACGGGAAGCGACGGAATCGACAGCTTCACGCAAGAAGACGTTCGCTTCGATCGTCCCCCTGGACGCCGGATGGGTCGGTCGAAGTAGTCGTTGGACGGTTGACCCGAGTTGTTCCTGACCCTAGCGTGGCCGGCCAGGATCCGTTGAGGGCTCGAAGAGGGTAGGCGCCTTGATACCGCGACCGCGAACGGTCGGCTCGTCCCGGAGACGCTTCAGGAGTCTCGTCGGGGCTACCGCGGCGTTCTCCGTTGTGGCTCTGCTCGCGCTCCCGCAGGGTCCCGCGGATGCCGCGACGCCCGCCCGTTCATCCCTGGCTCACGTCATACGAAGCGTGACTCCCTCGTCCTACGATGGCGACGTTCGTGATCTACCGAAGGTGCCCTCCGGTCCGCTCGTCGATCCCGGCGTGAGCGAACCGGAACCAGCTCGGAATGCCTCCGGCTCCTCCGACTCCGGCTCTGGCCCCGTGGCTCCCAACATGCCGGCCACGATGCAGAACTTCGCGGGACTCCACCTCGCGGGGTCCTGTATCGGGGGCAACTGCGGGAACGGCTACCCGCCGGACACGGTCGGAGATGTCGGTCCGACCAACTACGTCGAAGCCGTGAACACCTCGGTCGGCATCTTCAGCAAGACGGGAACGCAGCAGGCGGCGTTCACCTTCAACTCCCTCTGGAATGGGGCGAGCACCGGGACCTCGTGCGACACGAGCAACAACGGCGACCCGACCGTCGTCTACGACCCGATGGCCGATCGCTGGTTCGTGGCGGACTTCTCCTGGGCGAACATCGACAACGGCCCCTATTACGAATGTGTCGCCGTCTCCAAGACCGGCGACCCGGTGGCGGGAGGTTGGTGGCTCTACGCCATCCGGGTCGACGACGCGAACCACAACTGGCTGCCCGACTATCCGAAGATGGGCATCTGGCCGGATGGCCTCTACATGACGGCGAACATGTTCGATTGCAGCTCCAACTGCAGCAGCTCTCCGTACAAGGGAGTGCGCGTCTTCGCCTTCAACCGAACGGTTCTGGAAGCGGGTCAACCGCTGCAGGGCGTCCTCGTTGACCCCGGTTCGACGTACTTCTCGCTGCTGCCCAGCAACCTCCGCGGCGCGGCGCCTCCGGTTGGCACCCCCAACTACATGATCGCGGAGTCGCAGACGCTCTTCCAGTTCCAGGTCTTCAAGTTCCACGTCGACTGGGTGACCCCCGCCTCGAGCACCTTCACCGGTCCGGCGACGGTCTCTCAGACGAGCTACACGGCCGGCGGCACCATCGTTCCGCAGCCCGGCACCACGACGCTGCTCGACTCGCTCGAGGATCGACTCATGATGCAGGCGCAGTATCGGAACATCTCGGGCACCGAGTCGTTGTGGGTGTCCCACACGGTGGGGACCGCACCCACGGGTGTGCAGTGGGCGCAGATCAACGTGACCGGAGGGACGATCTCCCCGGCGCCCGTCCAGCAGCAGATCTGGAGCAACGTGAACAACGACGGTATCTCGCGCTGGATGCCGAGCCTCGCCGTCGATCGCCTGGGCGACATGGCGCTCGGGTACAGCGCATCCTCCAGCAGCGTCTTCCCCTCGATCAGGTACGCGGGACGACTGGTCGCGGACCCGGCGAACACGCTCGCGCAGGGCGAGGCGACGATGTTCGCGGGCACGGGGTCGCAGGCATTCACCTGTGGCGGCGCCGCGTGTCACCGATGGGGCGACTACACGGCCATGAGCGTCGATCCGGTCGATGACTGCACCTTCTGGTACGTCGGCGAGTACTACATCACGACGACGAGCACCGACTGGCAGACCCGGATCGGATCGTTCAAGTTCCCCGGGTGCTCCGCCGCGGTCGGCTCGGCAGATCTTTCGATCACGAACACCGACGCACCCGACCCGGTCACGGCGGATTCGCCCGTCACCTACACGCTCCACGTGACGAACGGCGGGGCATCGGATGCCTCGAACGTCGTGGTCACCGACACGCTCCCCGCGAACGTGATCTTCGGGTCCGCGAACACGAGCCAGGGTTCGTGCGGCGGGACCACGACGGTGACGTGCAACCTGGGAGGGCTCGCCAACGGAGGCACCGCCACCGTGACGATCTCGATCACGCCGATCGCGCCGGGAAGGATCTCGAACGCGGCGGCGGTGTCGGCGACGGAGACCGATCCCAACCCGGCGAACAACTCGGCGTCGCAAGCCACGACCGTGAAGTCGCAGTCGCAAACGAAGTACGTCACGGTCACCAACTCCGGGTTCAGCCCTTCGAGCCTGGCAGTGACGCAGGGGACGACGGTGCAGTGGAACTTCTTCGGTCCCAGCTCGAACTCCGTGAATGACTCCACGGGCATGGATCTGTTCAGCTCCGGACCCAAGGGCCCGGTTTCCTTCTTCCGGTTCGCTTACATCGGGGCCGGTCTGTATGGGGTCGCGGACGGACTCGGCCATACCGGGCAGATCACGGTGGCGCTGAAGGCCAAGCCCAAGTCCGGGACGGTTTCGACCCCGTTCACGGTCACGTGGTCATCCGCGGCCGCCCCCGCTGGGTTCGTCTTCGACGTGCAGGTCCTGAGACCCGGGACCACGACATGGGCGAACTGGCTGACCGGGCAGACCGCCAGGAGCGGCGTGTTCACCCCGGATGCAGGGGCGGGGACCTATCAGTTCCGCGCGCTGATGCGCAAGATCGCCGGTGGCTCAGCGGCGAACTCACTGCCGAAGAAGATCACCGTCAGCTGAGCGCGACGACTGCGCGGGCGGGTCAGGGCTGGCCGGCGAACGAGACGGTGACCCACGCCGGTTTCGACGTAGCGCTGGCGGGCTTCGGCACGAAGCGCACGACAGTGGCGCCCCCGCACGGTAGCTCGGCAGACGTCGGAATCGCCTTGGTTTGGAAGTAGTCGGTGAACCGAGCGAGAACGACGGGCGGATCGCCACGGAGCACTGCGACGATCCTGGTCGCTGACGAGCCGGTGTTGCCCGGATGGATGGGTCCCACGGCCGTCGGCGGCAGTGGAGAGAGCACCTCGAGCGTCTGCCCCGGCATCGGATGGGCCGTCTCACCGGGGTAGACGGGCCCGAAGCACGCCATCGCGATCGTCGCGCGGTTGAAGCTCCCGTTCACCCGTCCGACGAACGCCTGGTCGAATCCGACGGGTCCACCTGTGGTCGCGGCTGCGGACGCCGAACCGACCAAGATCACGGCCAGGACTGCGGCGCTGAGTCTCAACATCCTCGATCCATCTTGCGCGCGTCGGATCCATGCAGCAACGGCCGGCTCGCTCGGTCAGACACGCTCCGCACCTTTCATCGTCGTGGTTATGAGCGCCTGGACGACCCGACAGATGAGGTATTGGTCTGGCTCGACGTCCTGGCACATCGTCGAGAACGGGAACCGACGGATGGCGGCGGCGGACCACGGGGTCGAGCCGCACGCGGCCATCGCCGCCTCGATCACGTTCACGCCGGGATCGGAGGCACCGAACCGAGTCCCCCGTCCGTAGGAAAGATGGCCGCCGCCCGTGCGCTGGAGGCAGAATCCGTTGCCGCTTCCGCTGACGGCCACGATGCGTGCCTCCGCGTCCGTGGAGGTCACGATCGCCACGATGGTGTGATCTGATCCGCCGAACGGCTGCGTGGGCGGCCCGTCGATCCATTCGAGCGACGGGTCGGCCGTGGTTCCGCTCGCGGCGTCGAAGCCCCGGTACGTCCCGTGAGACGCGCGATATGCATCCATCGCGACCATCGCTCGCCGGAGGTCCAAGCGAGTGCGAAGGTCCTGGATGCTGACCCTCGCACCCAGGTACGTGGGGAGGGACGTCGCGTATTGCACGGGCAGCGGATCGGCGCGGAACACGATCAGGGAAACCGCCAGCAGCCCCGCCGCGACAGCGTTCAGGACGACCACCGGCCGGACCCGACCCGGATCGCTGTGCACGCGTTCGCTCCGCGGTGTGGAGGAGGCTTCCCAGGCCTCTTCCTCGTCGGGGAACAGGCGGGAGAGCCCTGCGGCGAGCGGCCTCCACGCCGAGCTGACGAGTCCGGCCGCGAACAGCGGCGCCACGATCCCGAAGTTCGACCAGTCCAGGACACGCTGCGGCCCGATGATCAACGCGTACGACGGGCCGGCGCTCAGCAAGAACGCCGCAGGCACGAGCGACCAGGGCCACCATCGTCGATCCGGTCCGAGGAGCATGCCGAAGACCGCGATGGCGATCGCTGGCGGAACGATCCCTGCCACGCCGACCTCACCGCCGGTTCCCCCGAGATGGCGGGCGAGCACGCCTTGAGCGATGAACACGGCCGCGACCACACCCGCGCCGCACGCGAGCGCCGACGCGATGCCCGCGACGAGCGAGGGTCGCACGTGCGAAACCCGGCTCCCCCGTTTCGCGTACGTCACGGCACCGACGGGCAACGCCATCACCATCATGGTCGCGACCGTGGATGCGACCGGTCCCCGGGGCCAGGTCGTGCTGGCCCACGATCGCGTCACGAAGAGCAGGTCCTGCGGGTACCTCACCGCCGGAGCGACGAGGAGCGGGAGGAAGGCGGTCAGGCGGCGGCCGCTTGCGGCCAGGATCACACCCGGCAGGACGAACCCAACGGCGATCAGGAGCGAGGCCACCACATAGGCGGCCCGCGAGGTCCAGGGCATCGGATGGCAGAACACGTCCTTCGATGTGATCGCCAGACCCGCTTCGCGCAGACGTTCGCACACCCCCTGGAACTGCGGGGTGGGCAGGTTCGCGCCTGCCCGCATCCACAGGAACACCGCGGCGGCAAGGACGGACGCCGTCGCGATGGTCGCCCTCCGGGAGCAAGGACGGAACGAACCCGCAGGCTCGGCGACAGCGATCACATCCATACCGAGGGTCTCGACCTCCAGAGCTTGACGGTTGAGCAGGGAAGCACGCGCGGTATAGCCTTCGCAACGTGAAACGCCGATATGCGTCCGCGGCCCTGGGTCTCGCGCTCGTCGTCACGGCGACTCCGCTCGGAGCGGCGCACGGGCGTGTGGTTCGCTCGATGCACCCGGTGAACCCGGTGATCGCGGAGAACCGCCTCGCCGGGACCGACCGATGGGACATCCCGTGGCCCGGGTACAAGATCACCGACGACCGGCGGCTCAACATCAAGGGCTACGCCACCTCGGCGAGCGTCGCCCAGGGCGGCACGATCGGTCTGCGGATCACGACGGCCGACCACGAGCCGTACACGATCGACGTGTATCGCCTGGGCTACTACGACGGCCTCGGTGGCCGCCACATCACGCACCTCGGGCCGTTGGACGGTTCGCCGCAGCCGGCGTGCATCACGATGCCGAAGACGGGCATGGTCACGTGCCCGTGGACGAACTCCGTGGACCTCGCGGTTCCCAGTACGTGGACATCGGGCGTCTACTTCGCGGTGCTGACGACGGCATCGAAGTACCAGTCGGAGATCATGTTCACGGTGACCGATCCCCGGCCGTCCGACATCGTGTTCGTCTCGTCGGTCAACACGTATCAGGCGTACAACAACTTCCCGTACGACCCGCCGGATGGTGTCGGCTGGAACGCCGGCGCGCATCCCCTCTCCGGCCGCAGCCTCTACGACTTCAACAGCCCAACGAGCAAGAAGTACCCCGACGGCAAACCGGCGGTGATGGTGTCGTTCGACCGGCCGTACAGCTCGCAGTACGGCAATCCCGGCAACGGTGGCCTCACCGACTTCGAGCCGATGACGATCGCCTACCTCGAGAAGCGCGGCTACGACGTCACCTACGTGACGGACGTCGACGTGGACGCCGATCCCTCGACGCTGCTCTCGCACAAGGTGGTGCTGGTCTCCGGACATTCCGAGTACTGGTCCATGCCGATGGTCGACGGTGCATATGCGGCGCGCGATGCGGGCGTGAGCTTGGCCTTCATCACCTCGAACGAGATCTACTGGCAGGTGCGGATCCAGCCGAACGCCGACGGCACCCCGGGACGGATCGTCGTCGGGTACAAGGACTTCAAGCCGGATCCGATCCCCGACCCGACGCTTCGCACGATCAAGTGGCGCGATCTCGGCCGCCCCGAGCAAGAGCTCTCTGGCGTGCAGCTCCCCACGAACGGCTACCTCGACTGGGGTGGACTGCCGCTCGTCCCGATCAACACCGACACCTGGCCGTTCGAGGGCACGGGACTCCGGGACGGCGTCCCGATCAACGCGGAGCTGTCCGGCTACGAGATCGACTCGTTCGATCCGAACTATCCGGCGCCCGACTCGGTGTGGCGGCTCCTGCTGGCGCGCTCACCGTTCACGAACTTCCAGGGGAACAACGACTTCACACAGAACACATCGCTCTACTGCGCGCACTCGGGAGCGTTCGTCTTCGCGACCGGCACGATGGACTGGGCATGGGGGCTCGCGCCGGGCGGCAGCAGCGACGGCGCCCACAACAACGTGCGCCGATCGCTCAAACGCCTGACGGCCAACATCCTGAACCGCATGCTGAACAACCAGGCGGGTTGCTCCGCCGCCGCTCCGGCGTAGCTACCCGGCGAGGGCCTCCTCGAGGGCGCGGCGGACCAGCACCTTCGAAAGCTCGCGTCGGTACTCGGCGCTGCCGAAGGAATCCGATGGCGGGCTCGAGCCTTCGTCGGCGCGCTCGGCCGCCGTTGCCGGATCCGCGCCACCGGAGAGGGCTTCCTCCACCCCGGCTGCGCGCAGCGGCGTGTCACTCATGTTGGTCAGCGCGACGTGGGCGGCACCGTTCGACCGGACCGCGGCGACACCGACCAGCGCCCAGTCCTGCGCGCGACGGTGGAACTTGATGTAGCTCCACCCGGCGTCGCTCGTGACGGGCACGCGGACCTCGGTGAGCACCTCGTTCTCCGCCAGGTCCGGCGTGAACAGGCCTTTGAAGAAGTCGCCGGCCGCCACCGTGCGCGACGCGCCGCCCGCTCCTCGCACCACGATCTGCGCGCCGAGCGCGACCAGGACCGTCGGCATGTCCGACGCGGGGTCGGCGTGGGCCACCGAGCCGCCGATCGTCCCCATGTGCCGCACCTGCGGATCGCCGATCTCGCCGGCCGTGTGCGCCACGATCGGACAGAGCTGTTGCAGCACTTCGCTGTTGGCCACATCGTGGTGGCGGGTCAACGCGCCGATGGCCACCATGTCGCCGTCCTGACGGATGCCCGACAGATCGCCGATGCGGCCGATGTCCACCAGCAGCGACGGTCGCGCCAGACGCAGCTTCATCAGGGGCAGCAACGAATGCCCGCCGGCGAGGATCTTCGCGTCCTCGTTCGACGAGAGCAGCTCGATCGCGTGATCGATGCTCTCCGCCCGTGCGTACTCGAATGCCGCGGGGATCATGCCGCACCTCCCTTCGCGTCCTGGATAGCTCGCCACACGCGCTCGGGCGACGCGGGCTTGCCGACATCGGTCACGCCCAGGTGCGACAGCGCGTCGACCACCGCGTTGATGACCGCGGGCGGCGATGCGATCGTCCCTGCCTCGCCGATCCCCTTCACGCCGAGAGGGTTCGTCGTAGACGGCGTCACCGTTCGGTCGAGCGTGAACGCCGGCAGCTCGGTCGGACCGGGGATCAGGTATTGCGTCATGGAGCTCGTCGACAGGTTCCCGCTCTCGTCGTAGATCGCCTCTTCGTAGAGCGCCTCGGCGATCCCTTGCGCGACGCCGCCGTGCACCTGCCCTTCGACGATCATCGGGTTGATGATCGTTCCGCAGTCATCGACCGCGACGTAACGGAGGATCTCGGTCGCGCCGGTCTCGGTGTCGACCTCGACGATGCAGATGTGCGTGCCCGAGGGCCACGTGAAGTTCGGTGGGTCGTAAACCGCTGTCGCCTCCAGGTTGGGCTCGGTTCCGGCCGGCAGGTTGTGCGCGTGCCACGCGCTGAACGCGAGCTCGGGGATCGTCTTCGCCTTGTCGGGCGCGCCCTTCACGCGGAACGCGTTGTCGGTGTAGTCGAGGTCGTCCTCGGAGACCTCCAGCTCGTGCGCCGCGATCGTGCGCGCCTTCTCCTTGATCTTCTCCATGGCGAAGTGCAGAGC
>JBOGVK010000124.1:0-2276 GCA_050692375.1 Actinomycetota bacterium | reverse complement strand
GGTCTGGGCCTGGAAGGAGCAGTACGGCGGCGAGATCGTCGGTCAGATGAAGCGCATGGGGACCTCCCTCGACTGGACCCGTGAGCGGTTCACGATGGATGAAGGACTCTCCCGAGCCGTCCGCGAGGCATTCGTACGCTGGTACGAGGACGGGTTGATTTACCGAGGCGAGCGTCTCGTCAACTGGTGCCCCACAGATCAGACGGGCCTGTCCGACTCCGAGGTCGAACACGAGGATGTGGATGGCGAGCTGGTCACGTTCCGGTACGAGCTCGCCGGCGGGACGGGTCATATCGACGTCGCGACGACTCGCGTGGAGACCATGCTTGGGGACACCGGGATCGCGGTGCACCCCGAGGATGAGCGCTACCAGGCGATGGTGGGCAAGACGGCAAAGCACCCGTTCGACGGACGCGAGATCCCGATCGTGGCCGATCCAGCGGTCGATCCGGCGTTCGGCACCGGCGCGGTGAAGGTGACGCCCGCGCACGATCCGAACGACTTCGAGATCGCGCGGCGCACAGGGCTCCCACTGATGAACATCCTCAACGCCGACGCCACCATCAACGAGGTCGCGGCCGAGGCGTTCTACGGGCTGAACCGCTACGACGCGCGCGAGGCGGTCCTCGAGGCGCTGCGGGAGCTCGGGCTGATCGTGCGCGAGGAGCGGCCGTACGTCCACTCGGTGGGTCATTGCTATCGATGCCATAGCGAGATCGAACCGTGGATCGCAGGGCTGCAGTGGTTCGTCGCCGTCGACCGGTTGAAGGAGCCGGCGAAGCAGGCTGCGATCGACGGACGCGTGCGCTTCTCGCCGGAGCGTTGGCACAAGGCCTACGTGAACTGGCTCGACAGCCTGCGCGACTGGAACATCTCGCGCCAGCTCTGGTGGGGGCATCGGATCCCCGCGTGGTACTGCCCGAACGGCCACGTCACGGTCGCCCGCGAAGACCCGTCGGCGTGTGCCACCTGCGGTGCGCCGGAGCTCGAGCAGGATCCGGACGTGCTCGACACCTGGTTCTCGTCGCAGCTCTGGCCGTTCTCCACGCTCGGGTGGCCGGACGACACGGAGGATTTACGGTTCTTCTACCCGAACGCGGTCCTGGTGACCGGGTACGAGATCCTCTACCTCTGGGTCGCGCGGATGATCATGTCGGGTCTATCGCTCGCGGGCGACGTACCGTTCCGCGACGTGGTGATCCACGGCCTCGTGCGTGACGGTCACGGGCGAAAGATGTCGAAGTCCCTGGGCAACGTGATCGACCCGATCGAGATGATCGACCGGTTCGGGGCCGATGCATTGCGGTTCTCGCTCGCACGGGCCGCGACCGGTGGGCAGCAGGACATCCCGCTCGCTGTCGACTCGATCGAGGGTGGCCGGAACTTCGCGAACAAGATCTGGAACGCGTCACGACTGGTTCTCCAGGCACATCCGGGCGGGGAACCCGCGCTACCGACCTCCCTCACGATCGCGGAACGATGGTTGCTCTCGCGCCACGAGGCGTGCCTCTCCGAGGTGGATGCCGCACTGGACGCGTACGTGTTCGCGGACGCAGCGCAGGCGCTCTACCGGTTCGTGTGGTCGGAGCTCTGCGACTGGGGCCTCGAGATGGAGAAGGGGCGCCTGGACGGAGCGAATCCAGATCGCGCGGATGCATCGAACGTGCTGGCATGGGTGCTCGAGCGGACGCTCCGCATGCTGCACCCGCTGATGCCGTTCCTCACCGAGGAGGTCTGGCAGCGGTTCGGCCTGGGGGAGTCGATCGTCCGCGCTGCGTGGCCCAAGCACCACGCGGAACATGTGGATCCCTCCGCAGAGGCGTCGTTCGCGGTCGTGCAAGAGATCGTGACAGCCATCCGGCAGTTCCGTTCCAAGCACGGCATCTCCCCCGCGAAGCGGTTCGAAGCGTGGTTGCAAGTACCCGAATCGGCTCGGTCCGCCGCCGAATCGCTCGTCGAACGCATCGACCGCCTGGCGGGCGTCACGCTGAGCTGGTCGATGTCGCCACCCGCCGCCATGAAACTCACCCTTACCGACGGAACCGTCCTCGTCCCGCGGGGACTGTTCGATCTCGATGCGGAGCGGGCGCGGCTCGAGAAGCAGCGCGGCGAGACTGGCACCGTCTACGAGCGCACCTTGGCCAAGCTCGGCAACCAAGGGTTCCTCTCGAAGGCGGCGCCCGACGTCATCGCGGAAGAGCAGGAGAAGCGAGATCGGCTGCAGCGGCAATTGGGGGAGATCGACGGACAGCTGAGCGAGCTCGGCGGGTAGGACG
>JBOGVK010000123.1:0-1875 GCA_050692375.1 Actinomycetota bacterium | reverse complement strand
CCCTCGGTCAGCTGCTGGCCGACCTCGACCTCTTCGCCGTTCGAGACGAGGAGGCGGGCGCGGTAGGACACCGCGTACTGGACCTGCTCGCCGTCCTCGGAGGTGACGGTCAGCTTGCGGACCTTCTTCTCCTCGTCGTCCTCGAGCTCCACCTTGCCGGACAGCTCGGTGATCTGCGCCTCGCCCTTGGGCTTGCGGGCCTCGAAGAGCTCCACGACACGCGGGAGACCGTGCGTGATGTCCTCGCCGGCGACGCCGCCGGTGTGGAACGTCCGCATGGTCAGCTGCGTACCCGGCTCCCCGATCGACTGGGCGGCGATGATGCCGACCGCTTCGCCGATGTCGACCACCCGGCCCGATGCCAGGTTCCGCCCGTAGCAGAGGCGGCACACCCCGACCTCGGCCTCGCAGGTGATGACCGAGCGAACGCGCACGGACTCGACACCGGAGGCGACGACGACCTCGGTGAGCTCGTCGGTCAACTCCTCCCCGGCGAGCGCGACCTTCTTGCTCCCAACCTTGACGTCCTCGGCCAGGATGCGACCGAAGATGCTGGTCTCGATGTGCGCGGCCCGCACGGAAGACCCGTCGGGGCGAACGACGTTCACCTGGACCGGAACGCTCCGGTCGGATCCACAATCGTCCTCGCGGATGATCAGCTCCTGAGCGACGTCGACCAATCGCCGCGTGAGGTACCCAGAGTCGGCCGTCCGCAACGCGGTGTCGGCCAATCCCTTGCGCGCGCCGTGCGTCGAGATGAAGTACTCCAGCACGGACAGACCTTCGCGGAAGTTCGACTTGATCGGCCGGGGGATGATCTCCCCCTTCGGGTTTGCCACCAGGCCACGCATCCCGGCGAGCTGCCGGATCTGCATCAGCGTTCCGCGAGCACCCGAGTTCGCCATCATGAAGATCGGGTTCGTGGGGGTGAATTGCGCCTCCATGGCGTCCTTCACCTCGTCCGTCGCCTTGGTCCAGATCTCGATCAGCTCTTGGCGGCGCTCGTCGTCCGTGATGATCCCGCGTCGGTACTGCGTCTCGACCTTCTGCGCACTCTTCTCGTGCTCGTCGAGGATCTTCGCCTTCGACGGCGGCGTGGTGACGTCCTCGACGCCCACGGTGACCCCGGCACGCGTGGCGTAGTGGAAGCCGAGGTTCTTGAGGTTGTCGAGCGTCTCTTCGACCATCGCCCGGTCGTAGTCATGGACCGTCTGGTCCACGAACCGCGCGATGTCGCTCTTCGCCACGGTCTGGTTACGGAACTCGAAATCGTTCGGGAACGCCTGGTTGAAGATGACGCGACCGATCGTCGTGCGAACGACCGGCGCGCGGCCGTCCTGCGCGTTCGCGTCCCAGCCCTCGGGCAGCATGTCGTCCGGGAGCTTCTTCCCATCGAGGCGGATACGGACCGGCCGCTGGAGGGAGTATCCCTTGTCCAGGGCCAGCAGCGCCTCCGCCACCGAGCCGAACGCGGGTGTGTCCTCGTCCTTCGTGTCCTCCTCGACCGCGAGGGTCAGGTAGTACAACCCGAGCACCATGTCCTGCGTCGGCGTCGCGATCGGACGGCCATGCGCCGGCGACAGGATGTTGTTCGCCGACAGCATCAGGATCCGGGCCTCCGCCTGCGCCTCGGACGAGAGCGGAACGTGCACCGCCATCTGGTCGCCGTCGAAGTCGGCGTTGAAGGCCGAGCAAACGAGCGGGTGCAACTGAATGGCACGTCCGTCCACGAGAACCGGCTCGAACGCTTGAATGCCGAGGCGGTGAAGTGTGGGGGCGCGGTTCAGGAGAACCGGGTGACCTTGAATCACTTCTTCGAGGATTTCCCAGACGACGGCAGATCCTTTTTCGATCTGCTTCTTGGCTGATTTGATG
>JBOGVK010000122.1:0-18418 GCA_050692375.1 Actinomycetota bacterium | reverse complement strand
CGCCGGCACGACTCGCTCGCTCGATCTCATGGGCGTGGGTGTCACGCAGGTCGAGATCGAGCTGGCCGAGAAGCTCGTCGAGCACGTCCCGTCGATCGAGAAGGTCCTGCTCACCGTGACCGGGAGCGAGGCCACGTTCCACGCGCTCCGCGTGGCCCGGACGGCCACCGGGCGATCCGACGTGATCAAGTTCCAAGGCTGCTACCACGGGTGGCACGACTCGGTTGCGATGAACGTGATCTCGTCGCGGGACCGCGTCGGGAAGAAGGATCCGTTGTCGGAGGGCATCCTGCCGGAGGTGCTCGACGCGACGATCGTCCTGCCGTTCAACGACGCGGACGCGGTCGCGCGCGCCTTCGACGCTCGACCGGGCCGGATCGCGGCGGTGATCCTCGAGCCGATCCCGCACAACATCGGCGCGGTGCTCCCGAAACCCGGGTTCCTCGAGCGATTGCGTGAGCTCTGCTCGGCCAACGGCGCGGTCCTGATCTTCGACGAGGTCATCACGGGGTTCCGACACGGCCTCGGTGGGTACCAGGCGATCGCCAGGGTGACGCCCGACCTCACGACGCTCGGCAAGGCGATGGCGAACGGGTACCCGATCTCGGCGCTCGGCGGCCGGGCCGACCTGATGGATCTGTTCAGCTCGAGCCCAGGTCGGCCGGCGTTCTTTGCGGGCACGTTCAACGGACATCCCGCGATGGCGGCCGCGGCGCTCGCCACCGTGCGGAAGCTGGAACGGGACCCGGTCCACGAGCACGTGTTCGGGTTGGGGCAACGCGTTCGCGCGGGGTTGAACGAGGTGTATCGGCGGCTCGGTGTGCCGGTGGTCGTCTCCGGCTTCGGCTCGATCTTCGTGACCTACTTCTTGGACGGCCCCATCGATTCCTACGAGGACCTGCTCCGCAACGACATCGAGCTGTTCGTGGGCTACCGGCGAGCGCTCCTGCCGTACGGGATCTTCGAGCTGCCGCTCAACCTCAAGCGCAGCCACATCTCCTACGCGCACGAGGATGCCGACGTCGATGCGTTGCTCGAGGCGACGGAGCTTGCGGTGGAGAGCGTCCTCAGCCGGGCGTGAGGCCGGCTCCTGGCTTCAGCCCTCGATGCGCTGTCCAGACTCGGGGTCGAAGAACTGGAGCGTGCCCGTATCCACCTGTAGGCGGATGCGCTCCCCCTCGGTGGCCTTCGATCGAGGATCGAGGCGTGCGATCATCGTCGAGGAGCGGATCGTCGCGCCGACGTCCGCCTCGTCTCCCACCGCCACGGGCGTGGCGACGACGGGTGCGGCGCCCGGACGGAAAAGGACGTCGACTTCCGATCCGAGCTCCTCGCGGAGGGCCACCTCCACGTCGAGCATCGCCTCCGGATCGACGTGCTGCACGAACGCGGCGTCCTCGATGTTCTCGGGGCGCACCCCGACGATCACCGGTCGGTCCTGGAACCCCGCGAGCGCCGGTCGGTCGCCGAGCGAGGCCGCGGGCACCCGCACGTGGTGGCCTCCGAAGTCGATGTCCCAACGCTCGCCATCGCGGCGGAGCCGTGCCTCGACGAGGTTCATCCCCGGCGATCCGATGAACCCCGCCACGAACAGGTTGACCGGACGCGCGTACAGCTCGCGCGGCGTGGCCAATTGCTGCAGGACACCGTGGGACAGGACCGCGACCCGATCGCCGAGTGTCATGCCCTCGGTCTGGTCGTGGGTCACGTAGATGGTGGTCACACCGAGTTCGTGCTGCAGCCGCGCGATCTCGGAGCGCATCTGTACTCGGAGCTGCGCATCGAGGTTGGACAATGGCTCGTCCATCAGGAACGCCTTCGGCTGGCGCACGATGGCCCGTCCCATCGCGACGCGTTGCCGTTGGCCGCCCGAGAGCTGGCGCGGCCGTCGGTCAAGGAGCGCGTCCACCTCCAGCACGCGAGCGACGTCGCGGACGCGGCGATCGATCTCGGCCTTCGCGGTCTTGCGATACCGAAGGCTGAACGCCATGTTCTCGTACACGGTCAGATGCGGGTAGAGCGCGTAGCTCTGGAAGACCATCGCGACATCTCGCTCCCGGGGCTCGACGTCGTTCACCCTGCGACCGTCGATCGAGATCGTGCCGGACGTGATCTCCTCGAGCCCCGCGACCATCCGAAGTGCGGTCGTCTTCCCGCAACCCGACGGCCCCACGAGCACCATCAGCTCGCCGTCCTGGATGTCGAGGTCGAGCTCGCGAACGGCGTGGGTGCCGTCGGGGAACGTCTTCGTGACGCCGTCGAGGACGATCCGCGCCATCTAGCGTTCACCCCGCGTCTGGGTCGACCTCACGGTCACTTCCCCATCCCAAGCGTCAGGCCCTTCACCAGGTGCCGCTGGAAGAACAGATACACGACGATCGCCGGCAGCGCGCTGATGAACGAGCCTAGCATCAGCACGGGGACGCTCGTCGTGCGCCCGGCCGAGAGGGCCGCGAGTCCCACCGTGATCGTCCGCTGCTCCGGGTTCTGCAAGAAGAGCAGCCCGATCAACAGGTCGTCCCAGATCTGGATGAACTGGAGCACGGCGACGGTCGCCAGGGCTGGGGCCGAGAGCGGCACGGCAACCTTCAGGAACGTCCGCCAGTAGCCGAGCCCGTCGAGCACCGCGGCCTCGATCAACTCGTCGGAGATCCCGCGGTAGTACGTCGTCATCAGGAACGTCGCGAACGGCGTGCCGACCGCCGCGTACACGAGGATCGCCCCCGCGTAGGTGTTGATCAGCCCGAAGTGCGCCAGGTTGACGTACTCGGGGATGATGATCGATTGCAGCGGGATCATCATCGCCGCAACGATCGCGAGGAACAGGAAGCCGCTCGCCCGATACGTGAGCTTCGCGAACGAGAACCCCGCGGTGGAGCTGACCACCAGGATGATCGTGATCGCGACGGCGCAGACGAGCGTCGAGTTGAAGAGCTGCCGCAGGACCGGGAGCTCCTGGAGCAGCTGTGTCCAGCTGTGCAGCGAGTGGCCGCTCTGCTGTTCGAACTGCGTCTGCGTCCGCGAGCCGTTGTTCAGCATGAAGTAGAACGGGTAGAGCATCACGATCGCGACGACGATCATCGAGACGAACAGGACGACCTTGTTCATCCTTCGTCGGAGCCGCGGGGGCGGCGTCGGCGTCTGTTGCGCGACGGCCGCCATCTACCAACCTTCCTCGGAGCGGATCACACGCAGCTGGATCAGTCCGACGAACGCCATGATCACGAACAGGATGATGCCGTAGAGCGCGCCGGTTCCGAAGTTCCCCTGCGCGAACGCCGTCTGGTAGACGAAGAACTCAAGCGTCGTCGTGCCGTAGCCGGGTCCGCCGCCCGTCATCACGAAGATCAGGCTGAACAGTGCGCCGAACGCACTGATCACCGTGATCACGAACGCGAACTGGATGAAACGTCGCAGGAGCGGGAGCGTGACGCGCGTGAAGATCTGCCGGTCCTTCAGGCCGTCGACCCGCGCGGCCTCGTAGAGCGTGGGATCGATCGTCGCCATGCCGGTCAGGAAGATGATCGTGTTCGTCCCGATCATCGACCACACGAACGTGAGTCCGAGCGCGAGGAGTGCGGTCCGTTCGGACCCGAGCATGTCGGTCTGCAGCGCCCCGAGTCCCACGTCTCGAAGGAGCGCGTTCATCAGCCCTTCGCGCGCGAAGAACCGCACCGCGACCATCCCGATCACGACCCAAGACACGGCCGTCGGCAAGAAATAGACGGAGCGGAACACGCGCCAGCCGGTCACGTGCTCGTTCAGCAGTGCCGCGATCGCGAGCGGGATGCCGATCGCGAGCGGGACCGCGAGCAGGAGCAGCGCGTTGTTCTCCGCCACCCGCCAGAACGTCGGGTTCTTGAGTGCGGTGGTGTAGGCGTTCGGCCCGATCCACGTGGCGGTCAGGCCGTCCCACGTCGTCATCGAGTAGTAGATCGCCTGCAGGATCGGGTAGCCCAGCAACCCGCCCACCATGATGAGCGCGGGGAGCGACATCAGGAAGCCGCTCCGCCGGCGTCGGCGCTGCAGGGGAGAGCGATGGGGCCGACGTTGCGCTGCCGGAACGCGCGCCTGTTCCTCGATCGTCGTGCTGGAGACCACGCCCACCTTCCCTCTCGCGCGCCCGCGTGGGGCGGGGTCATCGACCCCGCCCCACGTGAGGCGTCAGCCGGTGTAGGTGGTCCCCCGCTGGTCGGCGGGCAAAGCGTTCAGCGCCGCTTCGAGCTGACTGAGCGCATCGCTCGGGCTCGTTTGACCGGCGAGCATCGACGGCAACAGCTTGTTCCCGACGTCCACGACAGCGCTCTGGACCACGTTGTCGAGCATCGGGTACGGCGTCAGGCCGCCCGTGAGCGCGAAGTTCAGCATCTGCTGATTGACGGGGTTGCTGGTCGACGATCCCACGATCGCGGGGATCAGCCCCGCCTGGTCGATCAGCTGCGCCGCCTGGTCCGTTGTCATGAAGTCGAGGAACGCCGCGGCCTCGGTCTTGTGCTGCGAGTACGACATCATCGATAGGCCGTCGCCGGCGAACTGCACGACGCCCTGCATCGGCGAATCCGAGAACGGTGGAACGAACGCGGCCACGTTGTCGCCCATCACGTCGGTGAACTTCTGGGTGTCCCACGTGCCGTCGATGATCATCGCGGCGCGGCCCTTCTCGAAGTCACCCAGGTTGTTCGTCTTCGTCAGCACGTCCTGATTCGTGCACCCGCTGCTCTGGAGCTTCGCCCAGTTGGTGAGCTGGGCGGCATTCTCGCTCGAGGTCCACGGGATCTGCCCGTCGTACAACGACTTCCAATCGGGGAGCGGGTGCGCCCCGATCATCAGGTAGCTCATGTCGTACCAGGGATAGAACTCCGCGCCGAGCGGTTGCCCGCCGTTGCCGTACACGAGTGGCGTGTAGCCCGCAGCGTTCAACTTCGTGCAGGCGGCGAAGAGCTCGCTCCACGTTGACGGGAACGTCGAGACCCCCGCCTTGCTGAACGCCTGCTTGTTGTAGAAGCCGATGTAGAACTGGTTCTCGAGCGGGATCACGTACGGGCCGTTGGTCGCATCGAAGTTGTCGCTGGTCCACTTCAACGCGTCCGGGTCGATGCGCGCCAGGTCGGCGTCCGGGATCAGGCCCTTGAGGTTCTGCAAGTAGGACTTGTCCTGCAGGGTGAACAGCCCGGTCCACTGCACCGCCAGGTCTGGTCCCGTCTTCGAGATCGCGGCGGCCTTCAACAACGCGAAGTAGTTGTCACCCGGCTGGCTCACGACATCCACCGTGATGTTCGGGTTCGCGGTCTGGAACGCATCGACCAGGTTCTGCAACGCGGTGGCGTTCTGCTCGGTCCCGTAGTTGTGCCAGATCGTGATCGTGACGGGCTCCCCGCCCGTCGACGCGCTGGCCGAGGCACTGCTCCCGCCGCCGCCATTGTTGCTGGAACACGCGGCCGCGATCACGATCATGATCGCCAGTCCGGCCAGCATCTTCGACCGTCTCATGCTTGCCCCCTTCCTGACCCTTGGGTCAGTTCGTCCCCCATGACCGTTCACGATCTCCCCACCACCGGCTCCACGAAGCGCCGGTGCGCCGGCGTCGGAGCCCGCAGGAAGTCGAGGTCGCACCCGTCCGGTGCTTGCATCACGTGCTCACGGTAGAGCAGTGGCCAGCCGCGGAGGTGCGGCGATCCGGGCGGTGTCCATCGCGCTCGCCGGCGCCCGAGCTCCTCCTCGTCCACATCCAGATCCAGGCGGCCCTCCTCGATGTCGACCGTGATCGGGTCCCCCTCCTGCACGAGCGCGAGCGGTCCGCCGATCGCGGCTTCGGGCGCGACGTGCAGGAACACCGTGCCGAAGCTCGTGCCGCTCATCCGTGCATCGGTCACGCGCACCATGTCGCGCACCCCTGCCTCGGCGAGCTTGCGCGGGATCGGAACCATGCCCCACTCGGGCATCCCCGCTCCCACCGGGCCGCACCCCGCCAGGACCAGGACGCTGTCGGCGTCGGCGTCGAGGGAAGGGTCCTCCACACGCCGGCGCATGTCGTCGTACCCGCGGAACACCACGGCCCGACCGTGATGTTTCAGGAGGCTCGGCGTGGCCGCGGACGTCTTCACGAGCGCACCGTCGGGGGCGAGCGTGCCGCGGACGGTCGCGAACGCCCCTCCTTCACGCAGTGGCCGGTCCGCCGTCCGGATCGCGCCGTGCGGCGCCGGCGCCGCGCCGAGCACATCGGCGAGCGGTGCGCCGGTGATCGTGGGAGCAGAGGTCTCGAGCAGTGGAGCGATCTCTCGCATCAACGAGGGCAACCCGCCTCCCGCATCGAAGTCCTGCATCAGACCCGTGCCCGACGGTTCGATGTCGGCCAGCACCGGCACGTCGGCGCCGAATCTGCGCACGTCGTCCAGCTCGAACGGAACGCCGACGCGACCGGCGATCGCGGCGAGATGGATCACCGCGTTGGTCGAACCGCCGATCGCGTGCAGCACACGGATCGCGTTGCGGAACGCTGCGGGTGTGAGGATCTTCGAAGGCGTGAGCTCCTCGCGGATCAGCCCGACGGCCCGCGCGCCCGCATCCCGCGCGAGCGGCACCCGTCGTGGGTCCTCGGCGGCGACGCTGCTCGATCCGGGGAGCATCAGGCCGAGCGCCTCCGTGAGGATCGCCATCGTGGACGCGGTGCCCATCGTGTTGCAGGCGCCGAGCCCGCACGCGAGGGAGCGCTCGAGCTCTGCCCATTCCTCGTCGGAGAGTCGGCCGGTCCGGCGCTCGTCCCACAACCTCCACAGATCGGTGCCGGTCCCGATCCGATGCCCGCGGAACACCGCGGGCGCGCGGGCTCCCGCCGTCACGACGATCGTCGGCACGTCGGCGCTGGCCGCACCCATGATCGCGCCGGGCACGGTCTTGTCACAGTTCGCGAGGATCACGATCCCATCCAACGGGTACGCGCGGATCGTCTCTTCGATCTCCATCGCGAGCAGGTTGCGGTAGAGCATCGCGGTGGGCTTCATCAGGTCCTCGCCGAGAGACATCGTCGGGAAGACAACCGGGAGCCCGCCGGCGGCTCGCACGCCATCCCTCACGGCCTCGGCGAGCTCGGCGAGGGGCAGATTGCACGGGTTGAGGTCGCTTGCAGAGTTCGCGATCCCGATCACGGGCCGGTCGGCGTCGGCGGTAACCCCGATGCCCGAGGATGCGAGCGCGACGCGGTTCGCGAGCGCGGTCTCGTCCTCGCCGGCGAACCACGCACGGCTGCGGAGGGGCCTCACGGCTCGGGCACCCCCAAGCCCTTCGCACCGGGCTGCGATTGCGTCAGCTCGCGTCCGTCGCGACGGAGCCACTCGAGCGCTACCCCGGCCCGATGGACCTTCTCCTGCGCCATCGCGACGGCCTGGTCGATCAAGTGCTCGCCGCTCGGGTAGATCGAGGGCGAGTTACGCAACCCGAACTTCACGTACATCGGCGCCGCGACGCCAACCAGGTCGGCGACCTCGTTTCCGCGGACGACGCCGCCGAGCGCGTCGGGCGCCTCGACATAGAGGTCGATCGGGATGCTCGATACCGAGCGGAGTTCTGCGAGCTGACCGAGCGTGACGTCGGACGGCACGTTCACCGTCGAGGCGCCGAGGCGTTCGAGCTGGCGCAGCGTCACGGGGTTCGACGGCGCGAGCACGACCGACACCTTCCACACGACCGAGTCCGGGATGTCGCCGTCGGCTTGCATCGCGCTCACCAGCTCGAGAAGCCCGCTGTCGGCGATCAGGAACCCTCGGATCCCCTGCTCGACCGCTCGAAGGATGTCCTGCTCCGCGATGTGAAGCTGCCGTGTGCCGCGCAGCCGGCCCGCGAGCGCTCCGCCCCCGGCCGAACGGGACTGATGGCTGAGGTCCCACTCTTCGCGCGGTCCGACGAACAGCGACACCTCCAGACCGTTGTCCGCGCCGATCCTCGCCATCTCGGCGAGCTCGCGCTCGCTGAGCAACATCGCGCCGCTCCCTTGCGAGACCCGGTTCACCGTGACACCGAGGTCCGCGCCGGCCTGCACGACGGCGCTCAGTACGCGCGGCCCCTCGACGCTCGGGATCTCGATCCGGAAGTGCGCGCCATCCGGGAATCGCGACGCGCTCGGGTCCGGGACCCGCTCCTCCGATACGCCGAGTCGAGCCAGGAACTCAGCCGCGTTCATGTGCCGACCACCCTTTCATCCAACCTCTTGCAGGACCGCCGGTCGACCCAACGGATCGTCCGGCTCGGTGGGCCACTCTTCGGTCGCCGTCACGCGCTCGAGCCCATCGTCGCCCACGAGGTAGGTGTCCTCGACCTTCGCCCCACCCGGAAGGCTCGGGTTCCACGCGACGGCGTGCCCGGCGGCCACCGGCTCGTCGAACCAATTCGCGTCTCGCTGGCTCGGAGCGATCTCGAACTCCCGTTGCGCGAATCCGATCGGACCACCCTGGTAGTGACCGCGCCATGCCTCAGGTGCACCGACCTCTTCGTACGCGCGATCGAGAGCTCCGAGGATCGCACCGTACGTGGCGCCTACCCGTGACGAGGCGAGCACCGCCTCATCGACCCGCAAGACCCGCGAACGGAGCGCTTCCAGGGCCTCGTCGAGACGCCCGGCGGAGGCGAACCTCGTGGCCGCGGCGTGTAGCCCGGCTCGGCGCGCAACCGTCACCGTCATCGCTAGGCGCTCGACCGGTCGTCCGATCGCCATCGGGTGGCGATATCGCTCCACACGGTCGTCACCGCCCACGATCAGCACTGGGGCGTCAGCGCCGGCGGCCTCGAGGCCGAAGGCGACTCGCGCCTGGAGCTCGACGTCGCGCTCGCCTGGTACCCATCCGCGGAGCGCGGTCTCGAGCGCCTCCGCTGTCGCCGCGCCGAGACTGCGCAGCTCATCACGCTCGGGAGCGGTGAGCGCCATTCGCAGCGAGATCAGCTCGTCGGTGACGTCGACGCCGAACGCGGCGTGGCCATCCGAGCCGAGCTGATCGGCCCGGGCGCCGGCGGCGTCTTCTGCGGCGCGGACGAACCCCTGGTCGTCGAACCACGGGACCGCTACCAGCTCGAACCCGAGCGCCGCCGGGTCCCATTCGTCGCGCACACGGTCGTGCTCCACCTCGGTTGTTACGAGTACGGCGGTTCCGGACGCGATCACGACCCACACGAGATCGACGGACGCCACACGGTCCACCGGCCTGGAGCCTCCCCCGGTTGCCCACGCGACGGCTGCGGGCCCGGTCAGCACGACGCCGCCGAGGTCGGGACGCGATCCGAGGAAACGGATGAGCTTCGCCGCCGATTCGCGCGCCCGCGCGCGGCTCCGAGCCCGCTGTTCGGTGTCTCCGAATCCCATTCCGTCGGATGCAACCACTCGGCACCGAGACTGTCAATCTGGCGTGTACGGCGGACTTGCGCGGGTCGAAAAGCTCAGTCAGTATTCGGCCATACAGAATGACCTAGCCAAGGAGTCGAGCGCTGACCGACGTCACCGAGGATGTCCATGGTCCGGAGGGCAACGGTCCCGAGAGCGCCGAGCCCAGTCACTTCACCGTCCGGAGCGTTGCGCGAGCGTTGACGCTCGTCGAGGCCGTAGCGCGCGGGCCTGTAGAGGGGCTCTCCCTCGGGGAGGCCGCGGTGGCGATCGGGTCGTCCAAGAGCACGGCGCTCGCGCTCGCCCGCACGCTCGTTCGCTTCCAATATCTGCGCCGGACGAAGCCGGGACCGCGCTACGTGCTCGGCACCGCCCTGATCCGGCTCGGCGACGCCGCATCGCAGCAACTCCCGCTGGGCGAGCTCTGCCGCCCGGCGCTCATGGAGCTCCGCGAGGCGACGGGTATGACTGCTCGCGTGGCGCTCTCGGAAGAAGGGCATCCCGTATTCATCGAGCGCGTGGACGGACCGGGCGGGATCCGCTTCCACACGCCGCTCGGTCAGCGCGAGTTCGCCCACGCGACCGCGGCGGGGAAAGCGATCCTCGCGACCATGACCGACGACGAGGTTCGGACGTTGATGGGCGTCGGCGAGGGTTCGCTGCAGCGGCGCACGTCGCACACCATCACGAGCATCGACACGCTCCTGGCGGACTTGGCGATCGCGCGGCGACGCGGGTATGCGGTAGACGATGAGGAGGACGCGGACGGCGTGCTCTGCGTCGGCGCGGCGATCTTCGATCACGGCGAGACGTGCGTAGGGGCCGTGAGCGTTACCGGGATCAAGCTGGATCTCCCCGCGTGGCGGATCGACGAGATCGGCCAGACGGTGCGGCGACACGCCGAGCAGCTCACCGCGCTCCTCGCGGGCGCACCGATCGACCTTCCGATGGATCTTCCGGCGCCGCGCGCCGGGGACGCGTGATGGCGGTTCGATCGCTCGTCGTCCAACGGCCGGGCGAGATCGACCTCCTGCACCGAACGGAACCGACCGCGGGAACCATGGCGGAGTTTGGGGAGATCGTCGTTCGCCCGACCGTCGTCGGCCTGTGCGGAACCGACCTCGAGATCATCGACGGCAAGGTCGATCCGGCGTTCGTCCGGTATCCGATCACGCTGGGTCACGAGTGGACCGGCGTCACGATGTCGGACGGTGAGGGTGTTCCCGCCGGGACGCCGGTCGTCGTCGAGGGGATCGTTCCCTGCCGGCGATGCGAGCACTGCGTCGCGGGGGCGACGAACCTCTGCGTCGACTACGACGAGCTGGGTTTCACGCGCGACGGTGCGGCGTCGGATCGGATCGTCGTGCGAGCCGACCTCGTCCACACGCTGGCTCCTCGTGTCGACGCCGAGGACGCGGCGCTCGTGGAGCCGGCGGCCGTGGCGTATCGGGCGCTGCGCCGGGCGGCGCCACGCCCGGGCTGCAGGGCCCTGGTCGTCGGTGACGGCACCGTCGCGATGCTCGTCGTCCATCTGCTCGGCTTGTGGTCCCCGTCGGAGGTGGTGCTCCTCGGTCTCCGTCCCCAGCAGTGGGATCTGGCGAAAGCCGCCGGTGCGACGCGTTCCGAGACCGACCCGTCGATGGCTGGAGGGAGCTACGACCTGGTCGTCGAGGCCGCGGGCAGCGCCCAAGCCGTCGTGACGGCGTTGGCCGCTGCGCGACGCGGCGGTGCCGTCGTCCAGCTCGGCCTCGCCGGACACGACGTCACGGCTCCGATCCCGGTGGACGACGTCGTCGATCACGACCTCACGATCCTCGGAAGCTTCGGCTATACCTCGAGCGCGTGGAGGGAGGTCGTCGACCTCGTGAACGCCGGAACACTTCACCCCGGGTTCGTGATCACGCACCGCTTCGCGCTGGAGGCGTGGTCCTCGGCGATCGAAACGCTTCGTGGCACCGAGGGACCGCGTGGGAAGGTGCTCCTCACCATCGAGGAGGCTCCCGAATGACGATCACCAGCTTGAACCCGCACGAACCGACCGACGTCGTCGGCGAGTGGGGATCCACCGACGCCCGGGGCGTCGACACGGCCGTCGGAACGGCTCTGGCGGCGGCGGTCGGATGGCGGTCCGTGCCGGCCGGCCCCAGGGGCAAAGCGCTCGCCGAGATCGCGGATGCGCTCGAAGCGCGCGCCGACGAGATGGTGCGGCTGATCGTTCGAGAGGTGGGCAAGCCCGTGACCGAGGCACGGGGCGAGGTTGCCCGGGCGGTGTCGATCTTCCGCTACTACGCCCAGATGGTGCTGGCTCCCGATGGCCAGACGTTACCTGCCGCGGATCCCGACGCGTTGCTGATCGCGCGCCGCTACCCGCTCGGCGTGTGCGCGCTCATCACGCCGTGGAACTTCCCGGTTGCGATCCCCGTGTGGAAGCTGGCTCCGGCGATCGGCTACGGCAACGCCGTCGTCATGAAGGCCGCGTCGGCGGGGACGGCCGTCGCGACACGTCTGCACGAGATCGCTTCGGCGTGCCTACCCGACAACGTCTTCCAGCTCGTGCACGGCGACGGCACGACGGGCCGCGCGCTCGTCGAGCATGCGGACGTGGCCGCGGTGTCGTTCACGGGGTCGGTGCCTGTGGGTATGGACATCGCTCGCCGGGTCGCCGAGCGCGGCGGCCGCGTCCAGGCCGAGATGGGCGGGCAGAACCCATCGATCGTCCTCGCCGACGCCGACCTCGACCGAGCGGCGTACATGATCGCCTACGCATCGATGGGCTGCGCGGGACAGAAGTGCACCGCCACGAGCCGGATCATCGTGGAGGAGCCGGTCTACGACACGTTCCGCGACCGGCTCGTCGCTGCCGTCGACGCACTGCCGGTGTTTGATCCGTCCGACGAAGGGACGCTGGTCGGCCCCGTGATCGACGAAGGGTCCCGCGCCGCCGCATTGCAAGCCGTCGAGCGATCCGGGGGCCGGGTGTTGACGGGCGGCAGAGCCCTGGACGATGCCGGGTATTACCTGGCTCCTACCCTCGTCGAACTGGATGAGCCCTCTGGGCCCCTGGCGAAAGAGGAGGTCTTCGCCCCGGTCGCCGCGGTGATCAAGGCATCGTCGCCCGATGCGGCCGTGGGGATCGGCAACGACGTGCGGTTCGGGCTCGTGACATCGATCTTCACGAGCGACCTCCGCGCCGCGCTCACGCTGACGAACCGGGTCGAAGCGGGCCTGATCCGGGTGAACGCCCCGACCTCCGGGGTGGACTTCCACGCGCCGTTCGGTGGGTCGAAGGAGTCGAGCATCGGGCCTCGAGAGCAGGGACTCGCGGCCCGTGATTTCTACACGGAATCGCGCACGCTGTTGATCGCCCCCTGATGCGTTCAGAACAGCGGATACTCGTTACGGCCGACGAAGGAGGAGGACCGGTGAGCTGGAACCTGCGCGGGACGTACATCGAATTCTGCAACTGCGATCCGGGGTGCGGCTGCAACTTCAAGGGAAGGCCCACATCGCCCGAGGGCAACTGCGAGGCGCTCGTCGCCTGTCGGATCGAAGACGGTCGGTACGAGGACGTCGAGCTCGCGGACACGAGGGTCGCCTGGGCGTTCTGGTGGCCGGGCGCGATCCACGAGAAAGGCGGCGTTGGGCACGCCTACGTCGACTGTGAGACCGACGAGCAGTTCGCGGCGCTCCGGACGATCTGGCGCGGCGAAGCGGGCCACGAGTACTTCACGATCTTCAACTCGACCTTCGACGAGCCGTCGGCCGTCGACCGCGCGACGGTGAACCTGACGATCGCCGGGAGGGAGTCCCGCATCGAGGTGCCGGGGGTGGGTTCGGCCCAGATGGAGCCACTCCGCAACCCCGTGAGCGGAGCCGAGAACGACGTGCGCATCGTGAAGCCGGGAGGCTTCATCTGGAAGGACGGCGAGATCGCCAAGAGCACGAGCCTTCAGGTCGACCTGCCGGAGATGGCCTGGAAGGTCTCGGACCGTCACGCGGTACACGCGCCGTTCGACTGGGCGGTCTGAGCCAGAGCGCGATCAACGTTGAGAACCAGGCGTTCCGCGACAGGAATGGATCGAACGTCCAGTGCACTACGCGGATGCCAGCTCGGCTGCTTGGTCGATAGCCACCTGGGATACGATTCGCCGACACCGGGATCATGGCGGATGTAGGAGGTCTCATGCGGGTCTTGGTCTCTGCGGACATGGAAGGCGCGACCGGGACGACGGGATGGAAAGACGTCGAACCGGGCCAGCCCGCGTTCGAGAGGTTCCGCCGACTCCTGACGAGAGACGTGAATGCAGCGGTCGAAGGCGCGTTCGATGGTGGGGCAACTGAGGTCGTCGTGAACGAGGCGCACGACGGCATGCGGAACATCCTCATCGAGGAGCTGGACGATCGCGCGCAGCTGATCAGCGGCCTCCACAAGCCCCTCGTCATGATGGCTGGTATCGATGACTGCGACGTCGTGTTCTTCGTGGCATACCACGCACGAGCGGGAGAACCGGGCGTGCTGGCCCACACCCTTACGGACGACTACGTGAACGTCGACCTGAACGGTGAGCCGGCATCGGAAGCACGGCTGAACGCCGTACTCGCCGGGCGATCGGATATCCCCGTTGCGGTCGTGAGCGGTGACGATGTCATCTGTGCCGAAGCGGAGAAGCTGTTCCAGGGCGTCAGGACCGCAGTGGTCAAGTACGCGATCGACAACTTCAGCGCCCGGTGCGTGACACCGAGAGTGTCGGCAGACCGGATCCGCGAAGCAGCGCGTCTGTCCCTGACGGAACGGGGGACCCTCGCGCCATACCGAGTCGATCCGCCGTACACCGTGCGAGTGACGCTTCGCGAACCTGCACAAGCAGGTGCCGTCTCTATGGTGCCGGGAGTCGTTCGAGAGAGCTCCACGACGGTCGCGTTCACCTCAGAGGATTACCGACACGTGTATGGAGCGCTTGAAGCCATGGGGACCATAGCGGGGACGGTTCAGTAGGTCCCTACGGTTCTGACGAAGTCGCGCCGGCCGGCTCCGGGCGATCCTGCGCGGCAGGACCGCCGAGGAGGCGGAGCTGCATCCAGACGAGCAAACGCTCGTCGGGATCGTCGAGGTCGAGGCCGAACACCAACTGCGCTCGGCGGAGGCGGTATCGGAGGGTGTTCGGGTGGATGCGTAGGTGTCTGGCCGCCGCTCCGGCATCTCCCATGGCTCTGAAATACGCCAACAGCGTCTGGCCATACATGGTGCCCCGTTCACGGTCATGCGCCTGCACGGCCTCCACGCTTGGATGCAGCACGTCCGGATAGCGTTCAAGCGCATCGTTGAGCCGCGCGATCAAGATCCGGTTGTGTACCTGCTGAGCCGTGGCCACGTGAGGCGCGTCGCCGTCCGCTGTGAGGACCTGCAAGACTTCATCGATCTCGTCACGGAGGTGACGTGCCATCAAGGGGCTCGTGGCAACCTGGACCGCCGCGCGCACCGGACGTCCCAGAACCGACTCGGCGTGTCTCGCGACGTCGCCGGCGAATCGGACGGCAAGCCGCTCATCGTCAAGCGACGGCATCAACGCATACACGGTGCGGCCGATGGCGACCGAGGAGACATCGGGACGGAACGCCAAGAAATAGCGGCTCACCTCTGTGCCGAGACGAGCGATGAACGGGACCGGCTCTGGTTCATTGATGTTCGTGCACGAGAACCCCACGACGACGAAGTGCTCGGCCGGCCGCAGCCCCAGAGACTCGGCGGTGGATGCAGCAGCGACCCGCCCCTCCAAGAGGCTGCGCAGCATCTCTCCCCGCGTCTGGCGCTCGAGGTCGCCGGCGGTCCGTATCCGAAGGAAGTACAGCGCAGCCATCTTGGCGGCGTCGACGAGGACCTTGTTCTCGTCAGCAACGAGCGGAGGATGCTCTTCGATCACCCAGATCGACCCGAGCACCTCACCGCCCGCGCGGATGGGGATCGCGGCGCGGGGAAGCTCATCCGTAACCGCGTCGAATGGATAGTGGACGATGCCCAGTGCGGTAAACACCTCACGGTATTGCAGGTCGTGCTTGGGGAGATCGGGGATCCGGCGTGCCAGGATCCCTTGGCTCCTTACCTGGTCGATGCGCTGGTCGGGAAGAGTCGAATAGGCCACGACGTTTTGTGCAGCATCTTCGATCGCGACTGCTCCGCCGAGCACCCCGGCGACGGCATTCGCGAGGGAGAACATGTCGCCTGTCTGCAACGATGCACTGGTCCCGACACCTACTCCGATCGCCGCCGACAACAAGGCATCGAGTCGTCGCCAGGGAAGTTCGTCGGCGGAGGCCAGCGAGGCGATCCCGGTTTCCAGTGAAGCATAGATGAGCGGCTGTGGGTCTTGACCATGCAGTTTGGCGACGACAGCGGCGTAACCGTTGCGGGCGGCGCTTCTCAGCCCATCCACGGTTGCGGGGGCGGTAGGGACAGCTCCGACGAGCAGGAGGATGCCATCGGCCTCCTCGACCAACTCCTCCGATGGGTCGTGGATCACGGGCACACCCACCCTCACGTCGAGCCCGTGGGGGGCGGAAAGCACGCTGAGGAGCGACGTCCCCAATGCGGCAAGGACGGTCCGGAGAGTGGGCGTTGTGCCTATCCGGGCCGCAGAGGCACGCTGCCCTTCGTCGGAATGACCAAGCATATCACCGGATCTTAGTCCAGGCTGCCAATGCAGGCGGAGCTGCCCGGTTCCAGAATCCGATTGCGCATCGAGCGGTGCAGAACTGGACGCGGGCTCACGCATGATTGGCATGTCGAGCGCCCTTCCCTCCACGGCCTTGGTCGACGACCGAGGACATCTGACGATCGGCGGATGCGATCTACTCGAGCTCGCACGCACGTTTGGGACGCCGACCTACGTCATCGATGAGGACGACATCCGCAGTCGCGCGCGGACGTACGTTCAGGCCTTCGCACGACTCGGGCAAGACGCCGAAGTCGCCTTCGCGTCGAAGTCGTTGCCCGTGTCGGCGGTGCTCCGATGGCTCGCAGAAGAAGGGCTGTCATGCGAGGCTACGACAGGCGGCGAACTCGCCCTAGCGCTTGGGTCCGGTTTCGATGCCGCGCGGATGCTGTTCCACGGGAACGCTCGAACGGACCAGGAGCTGAAGATGGCCCTCGATGCGGGGGTCGGTCGGGTGGTGATCGACTCCTTCGACGATATCGATCGTCTCGAACGTCTTGCTCAGCGACCTCAACGCGTCTTGCTCCGTGTGCAGTCCGGGGTGCGGCCAAAGACGCATGCGAGCCAGTCGACCGGCCACTTCGGCTCGAAGTTCGGGCTTGGACCGGAGCGAGCCCACGAGGCGATCGTTCGGCTCGGTGCCTCCGACGTTCTCGAGCTCGAAGGTCTTCACAGTCATATCGGGTCGCAGATCTTGGACCTCGACTCGTTCCGAGACGCGGTGAAGCGGCTTGGAGACTTCGGAGACTTCCCCGTGTATGACCTCGGGGGAGGGCTAGGGGTCACGTACCGTGACAAGCAAGACGCGCCGACGATCGACGCCTACGTCGAAGCTCTCGTGGACGCGGTTCGGACCCATCTGGGGATGGACAAGCACATCCTCGTCGAGCCCGGTCGCTCGCTCGTGGCGTCCGGGTGCGTCACCATCTATTCCGTCGTGACGGTGAAGCGCGACCAAGTGACTCACGTGGCGGTGGACGGCGGCACGTCGGATAACCTCGAAGCGGTCCTGGGCATCGTCACCTTCGAGGCAGCGATCGCAGACCGGCTCGCCCAAGATGAGGGATGTGTGGTCGTGGGCAAGCACTGCGATTCGGGCGATGTCATCGTACCGAGCGCTCGCCTGGCGAACCCGAGGATCGGCGACGTGCTGGTGGTGCCGGCCACCGGCGCCTATGGCCATGGCATGGCCAACAACTACAACTGCGTTCCCCGACCGCCGGTGGTCGTCTGTCGGGACGGCGAAGCTCGCCTTGCGGTCCGCAGGGAGACGCTGGGAGACTTGTTTCAGCGTGACCTGGAACTGGGGAGAGGCGTCGGGACCGTGATCGACGATGCCTACTGAGCGCGGCCGAATCCGAGCCCGTGCCTGATCGTGAATAACGTTGCAGAAGGGGAGGCGCGTCATGAACACGGACGGTTCCCGGTCGAGGATGGACGATGGTTCGACGCCTCAGATGCCGAGGCGAACCTTCATACGCTCGGCCGCGATCGCGGGGATGGGCATGAGCGTGCTCGGGCCGTTGGCGGCGGCATGTAGTTCGAGCGGCGCCAAGAGTAAGCCTTCCGGGGCACCGACCCGGGGCGGCGACCTCATCTTCGCCCGGACGGCCGATCCGGCGTCCGTCGACCCCAGCCCGGTCTTCGACAACGAAGCGATCTGGACCTGCCTGAACATGTACGACTGCCTGTACTCGGTCACATCTGACGGGCACGGGTCGCAGCCGTGGCTGGCGGTGAGCCACGAGCTCTCGTCAGACCAGCTCACGTGGACGTTCTCGCTCCGGCCCGGCGTGCAGTTCTCCGACGGCAGCCCGCTGACCGCCGCCGACGTGCAGTTCTCGCTGGAGCGGGCCGCGAAAGGACCGAACGGATACATCCTGGCGGCGGTCGACGACATCCAGGCACCGAGCTCCTCCCAGGTCGTGATCCACACCAAACACCCGTGGGGACCGCTGCTCGGCGACCTTTCCCTGTACTCGAACGGCATCCTGCCGAAGGATCTCGGCGGGCAAGCCGCGCAGCAGTTCTTCGAGCATCCGGTAGGGACGGGGCCGTTCATGTTCGACAGCTGGACGAAGGGCCAGCAGCTGAAGCTCGTGAAGAACCCGCACTACTGGCGGGAGGGCAAGCCCTATCTGGATAGCGTCACGTTCACGGTAGTGCCCGACGACAACACACGGGTGCTCCAGCTGCGAGGCGGCCAGGCGAACGTGATCGAGTTCCCGCCGTACTCAGCGGTCACCAGCCTCCAGCAGACATCGGGTCTCGCGGTCGACCTCTTTCCGTCCACCTTGGTCGGCTACATCCGGATGAACGAGAAGAAGCCGGAGTTCGCGGA
>JBOGVK010000121.1:0-1517 GCA_050692375.1 Actinomycetota bacterium | reverse complement strand
CCGTGCGCGATGCCGAGAACCGAGACGTGTTCGCCGCCGCCGTGCGTGAGCGCGCCGGCTCCGACCTCGAGGTCATCAGCGGAGAACGCGAGGCCGGGCTCTCGTTCCTGGGCGGAACGCGCGGGTTGATTGCGGGGATCGCGCCGCCGCCGTACCTGGTGTTCGACATCGGCGGAGGGTCAACGGAGCTCGTCATCGGAGCCACGTCGGATCCCGGCGCGCTCACGGCCATCTCCACGCAGATTGGGAGCGTGCGCCTGACCGAGCGATCGATCCGCAGCGATCCGCCGACCGAGCGTGAGCTTGCGACGCTGCGGATCGCAGTGGACGAAGTGCTGGATGAGGTGGAGGCGCATGTCCCGATCCGCGACGCGCGGACGATGATCGCCGTCGCCGGAACCGCGACCACGTTGCAGTCGATCGCCCTCGAGCTCCCACGGTACGACCCTGAAGCGATCCACCGGACGTGGCTCGCACTCGACGTGGCCGAAGCCGTCCTCGTGCGACTCGTCGGCATGACGAACACCGAGCGCGCCGCGCTCCCCACCATGGCTCCCGGCCGTGGTGACGTGATCGTTGCCGGCGCGGTCATCTTGACCACGGCGATGCGTCGGTTCGGGTTCGGTCGAGCCTTGGTCAGCGAGACCGACATCCTCGACGGTCTCGCTTTCGAGATGCTGGACATCCGGTAGGCTCCACGGCCGGATGGCCAAGCGAAGCCGACACCGTCACCTTGCGAAGCTGGCCGCGCGCCGGCAGGCGGAGCGCGACCAACGCAAGCGTCGCCGAAGCCGGATCACGGGCACGACCGCAGTCGTCATCGGTGTGGCGCTCCTCGGGACACTCGGTCTGTTCGTCTTCCGGGACAACGCGAATGACAAGGCGAACGCGAGCGCGACCCCGAGCGCCAGCGCCTCGGCGTCGCCTAAGGTCGCCTGCGGGGCAACCGTTCCCAAGGAAGCCGGGGCGAAGAAGCCGACGTTCGCGAAGCCTCCCAAGATGACGATCGATCCGAGCAAGGCCTATACGGCCACCATGGTGACCTCCTGCGGCACGATCGAGATGCGACTGGACCCGCAGGCGGCACCGGAGGGCGTGAACAACTTCGTGTTCCTGGCCGACCGGGGGTTCTACGACGGCCTCACGTTCCATCGCATCGTGAAGGACTTCGTCATCCAGGGCGGCGATCCGCAAGGCAACGGCAAAGGTGGTCCCGGCTACGGGTTCCCGATCGAGACCGACAAGCACGTCACGTTCGACAAGGCGGGCGTCGTGGCATATGCGAACGGCGGACCCGACACGAACGGCAGCCAGTTCTTCATCACGCTGGCGAAAACACCCCAGCTGGATCCGACGCCACAGCAGAGCTTCACCATCTTCGGGCACGTGATCAAGGGCATGGACGTCGTCCAGACGATCGGGAAGATCCCCGGAACGTCGAACCCGGGCATCCCGGGCGAGAACAGCGTGCCCACCATGACCGTCTACATCGAGAAGGTCACGATCCACGTATCGCA
>JBOGVK010000120.1:0-3356 GCA_050692375.1 Actinomycetota bacterium | reverse complement strand
ATCCCCGACCTGGCCAGCTACACGCCGGTGCCGTTCAAGCCCGGCCTGGCCCGGTTCGCCTGCGACATCACGGTCGAGGGCGAGGAGTGGCCGTACTGTCCGCGCACGATCCTGCGCCGCCAGCTGGCGCGCGCCAAAGAGCTGGGCTACACGTTCAAAGTCGGCATGGAGCTGGAGTTCTTCCTGCTGCGCGAGAACGCCGAGGGAGGCATCGAGCTGGCCGATCCGCTCGACCGGCTCGACCAGCCCTGCTACGACATGAAGGGCCTGACTCGGCAGTACGAGTTCCTGAGCACGCTGTCGACCTACGTGAATCAGCTCGGCTGGGGCAGCTATGCCAACGACCACGAGGACGCGAACGGGCAGTTCGAGTCGAACTTCCAGTTCGCGGACGCACTCACCACCTCCGACCGCATCATCTTCCAGCGGTACATGATCCACTCGCTCGCGCAGATGCGGGGGCTCGAGGCGACCGTGATGCCGAAGCCATTCGCGAACCTCACCGGCAACGGTATGCACTTCCACATGAGCCTGTGGGACGCGAAGAAGGACACACCGCTCTTCGAGGACGCGAAGGACTCCATGGGCCTGTCGAAGCTCGCGTACCATTTCCTCGGCGGGTTGCTGAAGCACGCGAAGGCCTACATCGGCGTGTCCGGGTCGACGGTGAACTCCTACAAGCGACTCATCGTAGGCGCGCCAACGTCTGGCGCAACGTGGTCGCCGGTCTACGTGACGTACGGTGGTAACAACCGGACGCAGATGATCCGCGTGCCCGCGGGCGGGCGGTTCGAGGACCGCACGATCGACGGCGCGGCGAACCCGTACCTCACAGCAACGGCGATCCTCGCCGCCGGTTTGGACGGTATCGAGAACGAGCTCGACCCGGGTGACCCGAACTTGGGGAACCTGTACGAGGCGTCCGAGAAGGACCTCAAGAAGCGGAAGATCGACACCCTGCCGGGCAACCTGCTCGACGCCGTGCGGAACCTCCGTCAGGACAAGGTCCTGCGCGAGGCGTTGGGCAAAACCCCCGACGGCGATTACATCGACTACTACTGCGACGTGAAGGAGCGGGAGTGGAAGGACTACCACGACCGCGTGTCCGATTGGGAGGTCGAGAAGTACCTGTCGTTGTTCTAGGGCACTCGGAGGGGCATCGCCCCATCGTCTGAGCCGAACATGTGGGGGCTTCGCACATGCCCGGGGGCGAACGCCCCACTTGTTCGGAGTCCGGACTGGGGCATACCCTTCCGTCGCGGACGAAGGGTATCGATAGCGAGGAGCGGGAGGGGGATCGCGTGTCGCAACCGCCGGAAGGTCAGATCAGGGTCGACGACTACGTCAAGGGGGAACTTTCCAAGGACACGAACTGGTGGGGCGCGTTCGTCGTCGGACTTGCCGGCACGATCCTGGTTACCGGCGTCACGCCGGCCGTGCTGGGGCCCCTCGGCGCAGCCGCGATCCCGCAGTTCATCTTCTGGGCGCTGTCTGGGTGGCTGCTGTGCCTGTTCCTCGCGGAGCTGGCGGCGATGCTGCCGGACCGCGCGGGCGGGGCTCCCGCCTACGCGTTCTACGCGTTCAAGGACCGCCTGCCGAAGGCCATGCCCCACATCAACGGCGTGACCGTGTGGATGTACTGGCTCGGCTGGATGCCGGTCATGGCCGTCAACATGATCCTCACGGCGGCCTACCTGCCGGTCTTGTTCGGCTTCACGCCGTCGGGATTCTGGGCCAAGACGATCAAGCTCTTCAGCGTCGACGTCAGCTATTTCACGTTGATCGTCGGCGCGGGCCTGTCGATCGTCCTGCTAGTGATCTCGAACCGCGGCATCAAGTTCGGGACGGCCGCCGCCACCGTGCTCGGGGTCCTCTCGATGATCCCCCTCACGCTGATCGCCGTCCTGCCCTTCCTCACCGGCCACGTGCACGGCAGCAACATCTGGCCGCCCAACCTCCCGGACGGGTCCTCGCTCTTCAGCGGCCACTCGTTCTCGCTCTTCATCCAGTTCTCCGCGCTCTTCACCTGGAACGCGATCGCGATGGAGGCAGCCGCCTGCTACATCGGCGAATGCAAGAACCCGGATCGCGACGCGCCGATCGCGATGGGGCTCTCGGGCGCTTACGGGACGTTCATCTACACGTTCCTCCCGATGGCCGTGCTCGGCGTGCTCGGCCTCAAGTTCATCCAAGGTAGCCTCGACCCCAACGCGATCCTCGTGACAACGGCGACGCGGGCCTTCAACTTCGCGGGCCTGGACAAGATCGTGACGGCGGCGCTCCTCGTCGCGCTCGCGCTGTCGAGCCTGAACGCGATCATGGGGTGCGCTCGATCGCTGTACATGATGTCGCTCGACGGCCAGGCGCCACGCATCTTCGGCCGTGTGAACAAGCACAACGTCCCGGACGTGTCGATGGGGCTGAACACGGTGCTGAACATCGCCTTGATCTTCGTGGGCGCGCCGGGGGCCATCTACGTCTTGTCGAACGTCGGCTACGTGGGATCGTTCGTCCCCGTGCTCCTCGGCTACTACTTCCTGCGACGCTGGCGGCCCGAGATCCATCGGCCCTACCGGCTGCCGGAGTGGATGAAGTACGTCGCGATCGCGCTCGCCGCGCTGTACTTCTGTGCATGGGCCATCGGGATCCCCTGGTGCGCCATCAAAGGCTGCCAGCCTGGCGGCGGCAAGATGTTCGCCATCGGCGTGATCGTCGTCTTGCTCTACTTCCCGCTCTACTGGTGGCGGAAGGCCGAGGATCGCAAGCACGGCACGACCGACTACAAGGTGTCCACGAGCGCGTAGGCGACGATGACGGCAGTGTCGAAGCCCGAAACGTCGACGCGCGGAACGACCAAGCGAGAGGCCGCGAGAGCGGCCTCTCGCGGGCCCTCGGATCCTCCGAAACGCATCCTCCTCGTCTCGATCGCTGGGGCTCCGTTCCCGGCCGAAGTGATCCGACGAACGGTCAAGCTGGCGAAACCCGAGCACGCCAAGATCACCGTGCTCGGGATCGCGCGTGTCTACGGAACTTCGCTCGGTCTCCCCCACCCCGGTCTCAAGCCCACGATGGGAGAGTGGGAGGAGCAGCGGAACGTCGTGAACGATGCGGCGGATCTGCTGAGGAGCAAAGGGTTCGAGGTCCGCGTGGCAGCGGCCAAATCCCGCAACGCGCCGAAGATGATCGCGAAGTGGGGGAAGGCGAGGAACTTCCATGCGATCGTCCTCGCCGATCCCGAACGTTCGAGGTTACGCCGCCGCATCGAGGGCGACCTCACCCACGAGATCGAACGTCGTTGCGGGGTACGCGTCTACGCCGTCCCCACGCCGCCCTTAGACCATCGGCGCGCGCGGACG
>JBOGVK010000119.1:0-2253 GCA_050692375.1 Actinomycetota bacterium | reverse complement strand
GGTGATCGCGGCCGTGAGCGTGGTCTTCCCGTGGTCGATGTGGCCCATCGTGCCGATGTTCACGTGGGGCTTCGTCCGCTCGAACTTCTTCTTCGACATCTCTCGTTCCTTCCGTGCTCTCTGGCCGTTACTCGCCGGTCACCCGAGCGATGATCTCCTTCGAGATCTGCGCCGGGACCTCGTTGTACGCATGCAGCTGCATCGGGCTGTGGGCGGCGCGGCCCTGCGTGCGGGAGCGCAGCTCGGTCGCGTAGCCGAAGAGCTCCGCGAGCGGCACGAGCACCAGGATCGACTTCATCCCGCCGCGTTCGTCGATGCGCTCGATACGGCCACGGCGCGCCGTGACGTCGCCCATCACATCGCCCATGAACTCCTCCGGCGTGGTGACCTCGAACTCCATCACGGGCTCGAGCAGCGCCGGATCCGCCCTGCGCGCGGCGTCCTTGAGACCCATGGAACCAGCGATCTTGAAGGCCATCTCGGAGGAGTCGACCTCGTGGTACGACCCATCGGTGAGCGTCGCGCGGACATCGACCATGGGGTATCCGGCGAGGACGCCGTTGTCGAGCGCCTCCTGGATCCCCTGGTCGACCGCGGGGATGTACTCGCGGGGGATGGAACCGCCCGAGATCTTGTTGATGAACTCATAGCCACCGCCGGGCCCGGTCGGCTCCAGATCCAGGACCACATGGGCGAACTGCCCGCGGCCACCGGTCTGGCGAACGAAGCGCGTGACGACCTTGTGGACCTCTTTGCGGATCGTCTCGCGGTAGGCCACCTGCGGCTTGCCGACGTTCGCGTCGACGCCGAACTCGCGCTTGAGCCGGTCCACCAGGATGTCCAGGTGGAGCTCGCCCATCCCCGAGATGACGGTCTGGCCAGTCTCGTCGTCGTACTTCACCACGAACGTCGGGTCCTCGTCGGCGAGCTTGGCCAGACCGTTGCCGAGCTTGTCCTGATCGGCCTTCGTCTTCGGCTCGACGGCCACCGAGATGACCGGGATCGGGAACGTGATGGATTCGAGGATCACAGGATGTTCAGGGTCGCAGATCGTGTCGCCGGTCGTAGCGTGCTTGAGGCCCACGACGGCCACGATGTCGCCGGTGTACGCCGCCTCTTTGTCTTCGCGGTGGTTCGCGTGCATCTGGAGGATCCGGCCGATGCGCTCCTTACGATCCTTCGTCGAGTTCATGACGTGTGACCCCGACCGCAACACGCCGGAGTAGACGCGGAGGTAGGTGAGCCGTCCGACGTAGGGATCCGACATGATCTTGAACGCGAGCGCCGAGAAGGGCTCGTCGTCGCTCGCGGGACGGGTGACCTCTTCGTCCTTCAGCGTCCGCGCGACGAGCGGCGGCACGTCGAGCGGAGAGGGCAGGTACCAAACGATCGCGTCGAGCAGTGGCTGCACGCCCTTGTTCTTGAAGGCGGAGCCGCACAGCACGGGCACGCCTTCGTTCGCGAGCGTGGCGCGGCGGATCGCCCGGCGGAGCTCGTCGACCGTGGGCTCCTCCTCGTGGACGAACTTCTCCATGAGGGACTCGTCGTGGTCGGCCAGCCGCTCGAAGAGGTCGTGATGGGCGGCGGCCGCGATCTCCCGGTACTCGTCGGGGATCGCGACGTCCTTCCACTCCTCACCCATCTCGCCTTCCCACACGTGCCCCTTCATCTCCACGAGGTCGATGACCCCATGGAAGTCGGCCTCGGTGCCCCACGGCAGCTGGAGGATGAGCGGGGCGGCCTGCAGGCGATCCACCATCATGTCGACCGTCCGCTGGAAGTCGGCGCCCGTGCGATCCATCTTGTTCACGAAGCAGATGCGAGGGACGTTGTACCGGTCGGCCTGACGCCAGACGGTCTCGGTCTGTGGCTCCACACCTGCCACCGCGTCGAACACCGCAACGGCGCCGTCGAGGACGCGGAGGGAGCGCTCGACCTCGACGGTGAAGTCCACGTGGCCGGGCGTGTCGATGATGTTGATCCAGCAGTCCCGCCACTTGCAGGTGGTGGCGGCCGAGGTGATGGTGATGCCCCGCTCCTGCTCCTGGACCATCCAGTCCATGGTGGCGGCGCCCTCGTGGACCTCACCGATCTTGTAGTTCTTGCCGGTGTAGTAGAGGATCCGCTCCGTCGTCGTGGTCTTGCCCGCGTCTATATGGGCCATGATCCCGATGTTGCGGACCTGGGAGAGGGGTTTGGTGCGGGTTGCCTTCGCTTCTGCCATGACTCGTGCTGCTCGTGTCGGGGGTTCTA
>JBOGVK010000118.1:0-24312 GCA_050692375.1 Actinomycetota bacterium | reverse complement strand
CTTCGCGCCCCGCCCCTGTTCGAACCCAGGCTCAAGCCGTGCTAGGCCAGCAGCCCGTGCACGAAGTACCACGCGAAGACCCCGGCCACGACGTAAAGCAGCGGGTGCACCTCGCGGAACTTTCCCTGCAACAGCTTGATCGCGACGTAGGCGAGGAAGCCCGCGCCGACCCCGTTCGTGATCGAGTATGTGAAGGGCATCATCACGATCGTCAGCAGCGCCGGGATGCCGACTGCCGGATCCCTCCACGAGATCTCACCGACCGACTGCATCATGAAGTAGCCGACGATCACGAGCACCGGCGCCGTCGCCTCCGCCGGGATGACGCCCGCGATCGGTGAGAAGAAGATCGCCAAGAGGAACAACCCGCCCACGATCACGGACGTGAGCCCGGTTCGACCACCTTCGCTGATGCCGGCGGCGCTCTCGATGTAGGTGGTGTTCGACGACGAGGACGCGAGGCCTCCTGCGGCAGCCGCGACCGAGTCCACCAAGAGCACGCGGTTGATCCCGGGGAGCTTGCCGTCCTCATCGAGCAGACCCGCCTCGTCGGCCAGGCCGACCACCGTGCCCATCGTGTCGAAGAAGTCCGACAGCATCACCGCGAGGATCGCGGCCGCGGCCGTCGCCAGCCCGAGCACATCGAAGACGCCGAGGTTCACCTTGCCGAGGAGCCCGAAGTCGGGCGAGGCGACGATCTTCGAGGGGACGTGCGCGATCCCGTCCGGCCAGATCGCCGAATGACCGAACCCCTGGTTCAGGATGATCGCGAACACGGTCGTCGCCAGGATCCCGATCAGCAAGCCGCCCCGCATCTTCCGCGTGACGAGGGCCGCGGTCAGCGCGAGACCCACGACGAACGTGAGGACATGAAGGTTCGACAGGTTCGGATTCAGGGTGATCAAGGTGGCGTCGCTGTTCACCACGATGCCGCCGTTCACCAGGCCGATGATGGCCAGGAACAGGCCGATCCCGATCCCGATCGCACGCTTCAGATCCATCGGGATGGCGTTCAACACCGCCTCGCGGAACCCGGTGAGCACGAGCACCGAGATGATGGCGCCTTCGATCAGGATCACGCCCATCGCTTGCGGCCACGTGAGCCCGAGCGTGGCGACGAGCGAGAACGTGACGAAGGCATTCAATCCCAAACCTGCCGCGATCGCGAACGGGTAGTTCGCGTAGATGCCCATCGCGAGCGTCATCACGCCGGCGACGAGCGCCGTCACGGTGAGCACCTGCGGGAACGCGAGCGTCGTGCCGGCCCTGTCCGTCACCGATCCGAGGATCGCCGGGTTCACGAACAGGATGTAGGCCATCGTGAGCCAGGTCGCGAACCCGGCGATGACCTCGGTGCGCACGGACGATCCCCGCTCCGAGATCTTGAAGAAACGATCGAGCCCGCTCATCCGCGGGTCCCCCACCCTGATCAACCGATCTTGATCCGTCGTGGCCATGGCCCTCCCCCAGGAACCGAGCCGGCGTGTCACACACCGGCGAACGTGGGGAAGGCGGCACGAGCATAGGCAGCGACCCGACGCGGCGCAAACGCAGCCTCGGTCGGTAAGCTTGCGCACCCACTCGGAGGAGATCGAGCGCACGTGGCAGGAAGCAACCAGGGAGGACGGGGTTCCGGCGATGACGCCCGTCGTCCCACGAAAGCCGAGCGTCGCGAAGAAGCCCGGCTCAAGCGCGAAGAGATCCAGCGCCGCATGTCCCGGCGACGCCGGAGCCGCTCGATCGGTCTGGGCCTCGTCATCGTGGCCGTGGTCGTGGTCGTCATCGCCGTCTTCCTCACCTCGGGCGGCGGTGACGGCGGAGGAGGCAGCAACGCGAACATCGCGTCGGCTGCGGACCTGCTGAAGCAAGCCCCGGCCGCCAAACAGTCGGCCGGATGCGACGCGGTGCAGACGACACCCAACTACGCCAACGCGCCCGGGTCAGACCCTGCGATCGATCATCAGCACATCGGATCCTCGCCGGCGCCTGCCCTTTCCACGTATGCGACGATTCCACCGGCCTCTGGACCGCACAACCCCGTGCCGCTCCCAGCCGGGATCTACACCTCACCCCCCGACGTGTACCGGACGATCCACTCGCTCGAGCACGGCGCCGTGATCATCTGGTACGCCCCCGGCACGACCGGCCAAGCGCTCGACGAGCTGCTCGCGTTCTACGGACAGCCGCAGTCCGACGCGAACATCGGTCAGGCGAAGATCATCGTCGCTCCGTACGACTACCCGGACCAAGGGACCTCGGGGCAGCTGCCGGCCGGCGTACGGATGGCGGTCGTCGCGTGGCACAGGCTCGAGACGTGCAGCGCCGTGAACCTCGCCGTGGCGTTCGATTTCTCGTCGCAGTTCGAAGTCCCCGGGTTCGGCGGCCGGACGTATGCCGGGGTGGCGCGCGAGCCCACGACGCCGATCTGACGCGATGGCGAAGAAGCGGAAGCCACGCAGACCCGCCGGCGATCGAGCGCCCTCGTCCCCGACAGGCCCGCCAAGGACCGGCGGCGCGAGCCCGGAACGGCGGGAACGCAAGGAGCAGGCCCGGCAGGCCCGGGAGGCGGCCCGGAAGCGCGCACAGAGAACGGCCAGGATCCGTCGCGCAGCGACGTTCGCCATCGTCGCCGTGGTCGGGGTCCTGATCATCCAGCTCTTCCAGCGAGCCGCGAACCCTCGCCCGATCCCTCCGGCGGCGCTGGAAGCAGCCAAGGCGGCCGGCTGCAGCACGATCCAAACACCGGAGCAGGGCCAGGTCGATCGATCGCACCTCGATCCGGGCGCCAGCTACACGTACTCGCAGCATCCGGCGACGTCCGGGCCCCACGATCCTGCACCTATCGGCATCCCGCCCCGCGTCTACCCGGCACCGATCCCGGAGACGAAAGCCGTCCACAACCTCGAGCACGGCGCCGTGATCATCTACTACCGCGCGTCCGGCGACGGCGCGCTATCTCAGGCGAAGATCGATCGCATGACGACGATCGCGAATACCTCGCACAACACCATCCTGGCGCCGTACGACCCGCTGCCGGACGGGACGGCGCTCGCTTTCACGGCGTGGAACAAGCTCCAGACGTGTCCGGCAACCGTGAGCGGGCCGCAGGCGACGACGATCGCCAAGGGGTTCCTGTACTCGTACCTCTGCACAGGCAACGCGCCCGAGTCGCAGAACGGTGAGGGGTGCTGACCGGGATCGTCAAGACGTTCGACACGTCCCGCCGCTCGGACACGTGATGGTGCCGTGCTCGAACGTCGCCGACGCGGCGCCGTTGTCCGCCTGCTGAACGCCCGACGTGGGGAATCCGAGCGGTCCGCTCGCTCCGTCGTGGTCGAGGTAGAACGCCAGCACGTCTCCCGAGAGGGCGAAGGCGCCGATCCCGCCCTTCCAGTAGATCCGGCCGCGCTCGAAGTCCACGCGCGAGCACCCCAGGGGACAGGTCGCGCCCGGGAGCTTCGTCATATTGATCGGGTCGGCGATCGGGAGGCCGAGTTTCCCGAGGGCGCCGCCGGCCGCGATGTATTCGTCGTAGACAGGCCCTTTCAGCCACACCGTCGCCTCGACGGTGGCGTTGCGGTAGATAGCTCCTGTCTGGAACACCTGGCGGCTCCCTCCCGGCAGGGTCTTCGTCGTCGATGTGGGCTGACCCGGCTCACACATCAGGGAGTCGTACTTCGTGCGGATGTCGCCGAGCACGTTCTTGTCCGCGTTGACCCACACGCGATCATCCGGGAGGGACAGGGCGGAACGGAGCTCACTGCCGGTAACGGTTGCGTCGCCGTTAGCGCCGTGCACGACCGCATCGGCGATGCGGCCGGAAACGCCCCGGTGAACGGCGCCGAACCCGGACACGCTGCCGATGTCGCCGGTGTAAGCGAGGAGCGCGGTGGTCAACGCGTTCGCGGAGAACTGGCGGTTCCAGTCGGTCCACGGGTTCGCGGCCGTGTAGTCGCCCGGATCGCAGACCCCAGCTAAGTACGGGTACGTCGAGAGTGGTGTCCCCCATTGCACGTTCAGATCCTCGGTGTGCCCCCCGTCGGAGGCGGTGAACACCGTCAGCGCGACCGCGCCCTTGTAGGTCACGATCTGGCCGGCCGTCGACCGGACGGCCTTCACCCAGCGCTTCCCGTCCGGCCCGCCCTCCATGTCCCAGCCGATGTACACCTGGTCGTTGGAACCGTCGGTGAGGTGACAGTTGCACGTTGCCTGCACGCCGTAGGTTCGGATCTTGTAGAGCGCGAAGCTTCGCGCCGCGGTTGCCTGGGCGCGTAGCGCTTCCATGGGCCAGCTGCTGGGCACCTCGCCGATCCCGAGCAGGTATTGCTCGAACGGCACCTGGAGGATCAATCGCAACGAACAGCCACCCGTGCACGCCATCAGGTTGAACTCGAGGAAGCCCCGGCTGTAGGTGGCACCACCCTCGGGCACCGTCACGCGCGCGCCGTGGTCGGCATAGCTGGCGAACAGGTCGGAGGACTCGCTCCCCCAGGTCGTTCCGCCGACCACGTCACCGGCAGCGTCGTGGATCTCGTAGGCGCCGTCGACGACCTTCACGACCCATGTCTGCCCATCCGGGATCTTACCGACGAGCTTGCCCCCTACCTGGTGATCGATCGACAGGCGCACCGGGCCGGCGGCTGCCGTCAGATGGATCGCGGTCTCGCCGGAGGTCAGCGCGATGCGGACATCGCCGGGCGGATCGGACATCTCGGCGACCTTCGTCCCACTGTAGAAATGCGTGAGGATCTGCTTCGATGTCCAGCCCTCGCTCGCGAGCCCGTAGGCGCCCCATTGGGAGAGACCGAGCCCGTGACCCCAGCCGGAACCGTAGAGGGTGAACGCGTCGCCTGCGTGGGCGGAGACCGCGGGAGAAAGGGCCGCCGAAACGGCCACGACGAGCACGAGAGAACGGATGCGCCGCATGGAGGTTTCCCCGGTCGGGACCGCACCGTAACACACGATCTCCGCCGGATCGGCGAACTACTCAGGCACCGCCTGGGTGCCCGCGGAGACACGGGCCCCCTCCAACGCGAACCCATCGGACACGGAAGAACCCTCGCCCAGAACACATCCCATGAGCGTGGCCCCAGCGCCCACGCGTGCTCCCGGTCCGATGATGGAGGCCACGATGCGCGCCTGCGATCCCACGGCCGCGCCTCGTTGGATCACGGAGTCGTCGACCTGCGCTTCGGCCCCCACGACGGCGTCCGGGCCCACCGCGACCCATCGCCCGAGGTGCGCCCGAAGGTGGACGTCGGCGGTCTCGGAGACCCAGGGCGACGGGTAGGACACGCCGTGCACCTTGCCTTCGAAGAGGTCGAAATGCGCCTGCAGGTATTGCGCAGGCGTACCGAGATCGAGCCAGTACGCCTCGGAGAGGAACCCCGAGACGTGGTGCCCTGCGGCGATGACCGCCGGGAACACGTCGCGTTCGATCGAGATCTGCTCGCCTGGGCTCCAACCCTGCAACACGGCCGGATCCAGGAGGTACGTTCCGGCGTTGATGTCTCCCGCGATCGGTTGCTCCGGCTTCTCTCGGAACTCGAGCACGCGGCCGGCCGCATCGGTCAGCACCAAGCCGAACGCCCTCGCGTCCTCCACGTGATGGAGGGCGATCGTGACGGCCGCATCGTACTCGCGATAGGAACCCAGCATCGCCGTGAGATCCAGGTCGGTGAGGATGTCGCCGTTCAGCGCGAAGAACGGCTCGGCAGTGCCCAGTGCCTCAAGGGCATTGACGATCGCTCCCCCGGTGCCGAGAGGTGCGGTCTCCGTGATCCAGGTGATACCCGGATCTCCGTGTCGCGACTCGATGAACGGGTCGAACATCTCCTCGAGGTACGGAGACGACAGGACGACCTGATGCACGCCATGGCGGGCCAGGTGATCCAGGACATGGTCGAGCGACGGCCGATCCATCAATGGGACGAGCGGTTTGGGCATCGTTTCGGTGAGCGGTCGGAGACGCGTTCCCTCGCCTCCGACCAGCACGACGGCCTTCATCCCTCGACCCTTCGCTTGAGCCAGGCCAGCTCGCCACGGATGCGGAGCGCCATCCACGCGAGCGGCAGCGTCAGTTTCCGCCATCCCGCCGCGCGATGTCCGCGGTAGTAGCGGTAGATGCTCTCGGAATGCATCAGCGTCATCCGGCGAGAACGGCCCGTCGAGACGCCGAGCTCGTGGAGGATCTCAACCTCGGGCGTGAACAGGACGGTCCAACCCGCATCGTGCAAGCGAGTGGCCATGTCCAGCTCCTCCCCATAGAGGAGGAACGATTCGTCGAGCAGGCCCACCTCGTCGAACGCCTTGCGTGGGAACAACATGCAACAACCCGAGACCCAGTCGACTTCGCGCTCGGTCGACCGATCCCATCCCTGCATGTGGTACCGGCGCGTGAACCGGTTGCCCGGCGCGAATGGCCCCAGGAAGCCGTGGCCGACCGCATCGACGACGCTCGGGAGTGGCCGTCCGCTGGGGTACACGGATCCATCGGTGTTGCGCACCATCGGCCCGACGATCCCTGCATGCGGGTTCGCGCGCGCCACCGCGACGTAGTCCGCGAGCGTCCCCTTCCACCATTCGGTGTCCGGGTTCAGCAAGAGTACATAGGGCGCTTCGGTGGCGCGGATGCCCTGGTTCCACGCGGGCGACAGGAAGACGTTCGCCGGATTCTCGATCAGGCGAGCCCAGGGGTGCGCGGCGACGGCGGCCGCATGGCTACGGTCGTGCGAGGCGTTGTCGATCACCAGGACGTCGATCGCGATCTCACCGCGGTGCGCCTCGAGGGAGGCCAGGCAACGCTCGAGGTAGTCACCGGTGTTGAAGTTCACGATCACGACGGCGAGCTCGGCCGCCGGCGGAGCGATCGTGGTGGACGACGTCATGGACGCGGGGTCTGGGCGACAAGAACGATGCCGACCACGATGAAGAACACGCCCGCCCATCGCAGACCGGGGACCGTCTCGTCGAGCACGAACTTGTCCGCGAGGAGGATCAGCACGTAGGAAAGGGAGGCGAACGGGTAGGCGAACGAGAGCGAGGTCCGCGACAAGACGGCGAGCCAGACCACCGCGCTGAGTCCGAACAGGAAGAGGCCCGCCCACACCGCCGGGGTCGACACGACGTTCTTCAACGACGCGACCGAGAGCTGCAGCTGACCCGTGTTCGCGGCGACCTGGTTCATGCCGTGCTTCAACGTGAGTTGCGCGCCGGCAGCGAGCGCCACCGACACCAGGATCAGTCCGATCAACATGGGGTGACTCTTCCCTTCCAGTTGTTTGGCCATCCGTGTAGCGGGCCCGGTGGGGACAGCCGCGGTCACAGGTCCTCGACCTCCGCCTCGACGACGACGTCGATGTGCTCTTGCACGCGCGGAACCTCGATCACCTCGAACAGGTAGCGCTGGGTCTGCACGTGGTACAGGTGACCGGTCTTGCACGATGAGAGCCCGATCGTGACCCAGTACTTCCCGGCCGTGTAGGGGAACGTCGGGATCCGGAACCGGACGCGTTTCTTCCCCTCGAATCGAGCGATCACGATGCCATGCTGCGATGTCCGCTCCTGGATCACCGAGTGGTTCGTGGCACCGTCCAGGATGGCGAAGTCCACGTCGAGGTCCTCGACGGGTTCGTTCGTTCGGACGTCGATCTGGATCGTCAGGGGATCGTCGCGCAGCACGGGACCCTCTCCCGCACCGGATGCGCGGATCAACTCCACGGTAGCGATCTCGGCTTCACGGGAGCCTTCCTCGGAGACGAATCCCGGATCGGTCACCCCGAGGAGCACGTAGCGCATCTCTCGAACGACGTCGTCGGGAAGTCCGATCGCGTGGATGCGCCCGTGATCGAGCATCACGGCGCGGTCGCAGACAGCTCGAACGGTGTCGAGCGCGTGTGTCACCAGGACGATCGTCCGCCCCTCGGCCTGGAAGGTCCGGATGCGATCGAGGCACTTGGCTTGGAACGCCTCGTCGCCCACGGCGAGCACCTCGTCGATCAACAGGATGTCCGGATCGACGTGCACGGCGACCGCGAACCCCAAGCGAACCAGCATCCCGGACGAGAAGAACTTCACCTGGTTGTCCATGAAGTCCTGAAGCTCTGCGAAGGCGACGATCTCGTCGTAGACCAGATCGGTGTCCTTGCGCGACAGCCCAAGGAACGACGCGTTCAGGTAGACGTTCTCTCGACCGGTGAGCTCCGGGTGGAACCCGGCCCCAAGCTCGAGCAACGCCGCCACGCGGCCGCGGTATCGGATGAGGCCCGACGTGGGGCGAAGGATCCCCGCGATGCACTTCAAGAGCGTCGTCTTGCCGGATCCGTTGTGGCCGATCAGTCCGAGCGACGCGCCCTCCTCCACGGTGAACGCGATGTCGCGGAGCGCCCAGAACTCCTCGGCGCGAATCCGTCCGGAGAGCACGCGTTGCTTCAACGAGCTGGGTTTCTCCCGGAACAACCGGAAGACCTTCGAGACGTCTTGGACCTCCAACGCGAGCGTCACAGCTCCTCCGCGAAATCGCCCGAGAGCCGGAAGAAGAGCCGCCACGCGTACAGGAGGAGGAACGAGGAGACCACGAGCGTCAGCGAGATCACCCCGATGAGCCAAGCGATGCTCACGTCCGGTAGCACGTGGATCGCCGCGCCGATCCCGGAGGCCTTGTCCACGACGATCGGGCGCACCGTGGCGTACAGGGCACGCTGGAAGCCCGAGACGATCGGCGTGAGGGGATTCAGCAGGTAGACGGTCCACAGATGCGGCGACCACGGTGAGGTGGGGTCGATCAGCTTGTCCTGGACCAGGCCGCCCGGATAGACGATCGGTGTCATCCAGAACCAGACGAGGAGCGCCAGACCGATCAGGTGCTGGATGTCGCGGTACCGCACGTTCAAGGCCGACACCCAGAAGACGAGCGCGGTCGTGAAGACCACGAGGGTGACGAACGAGAGCGGATACAGCGCGAGCGCCGAGGCATGGATGCCATATCCACTGATGAGGATGAACACGAGCAGCACGACCGACTGCAACACGAAGTCGACGAGCGCCACACCGACCACGGCGAGCGGGAGGATCTCCCTCGGGAACGCGACCTTCTTGACCAGGTTCCCGTTGTCGATCACGGAGCGCGTCCCGTTGCCGGCCGCGACGGAGAACAGGTTCCACGCCAGGAGCCCGGAGAGCAGGAACACGGGATAGTGCGGTGTCGGGTTGCTGAGGATCTTGACGACGAACGTGAACACGGCCAGGAACACGATCGGATTGAGGATCGACCAGACGGCGCCGAGGACGGACGCCGTGTACTTCACCTTCAGCTCTTTGCGGACGAGATTCAGCAGGATCTCGCGGTACGCGAAGAGCTCGCGGACGCGCTGCACGGGACGGAATCGGATGGACTCCGACGTGCGCTCGGTGACGTTCAGCGAAGCGGCGATCGCGTAGCTCCTCGAAAGTGGATGCGCAGGTCAGGCGGTGCGTTCGAGTCTAGCAACCGGTCCTACCTCGACTTCGAAGGTTCTATGACGTTCCGCGGAAGGTCGAAAGGCCGCGCGCATAGGCCACGCCCAGCCCTTCCCGGAGATCGGTCTCGTCGGCGCCGAGGTCGGCGAGCGCCTTTCCCCAGATCGCCATGGCCTTGTGCGCCGGGTCGCGGACGAGCGTCAGGGTGGACTCGATGGCGTGCTCGTATCCCTTCGCGGTGGCCTCCGTCGCGCGCAGGGCATCGACGTGCGCACGCGCGGCGGCACCCATCCGCGCGCGAAGGTCGAGGTTCTCGAGGAGCGTGCGGACCCGGCCGGCCAGCTCGGCCGCGTTCGTGGGTCCCGGCGCCACGCGGAGCACGGCGCCATCGGGCACGTCGAGGTAGGTACCCGACGCGCTGACGATGGAGGGTTTCCCTGCCTGCATCGCCCGCATCAACGAGCCGCTCACCTCACCGCGGTGCGGGAACCGGAGGTCGACGGCGACGTCCGCCGCGGCGATCCATCCACGGAAGTCGTCGTCGGAGACATCGGCCGCGAGCGTCACGCGACCGCCGAGGCGCGCGGTGTCGACCACTCGATCGACTTCGTAGCCCTCGATCCGACGCCCGACCAGGACCACGTGGACAGAGTCATCCATCTCGGTCGTGGCGGCGAGCACGGCATCCAATCGCTTCGCCTCGTTGAGGTCACCGGGCGCGACGATCAGGGTGCGCATGCCTCTGGCTTCGAGCGCCACCCGGAGCTCACGGCCGCGATCGACCGCCCGAAGCATGTCGGCGTCGGACTCGACGACCGGGTGCGGGACCACGAAGACCGGGGTGCGGCAGCCGAACTCCTCCAAGTAGCGCCGGCAGAACTCCGAATGCACGACGATCCCCCGCGCTCGACGCGCCACGTGTGCGCACCACGGCTCGCGCAACGGCTCGTTCCGCACGACATCCGGCGACCGAAGGTTCAGCCGCAGCCGGGCGGCTTCGCGCGTCGCCATGAAACCCAGCGGATCGCCGAGCGCCCTTAGTCCGCGCACGAAGTCGTCGAGCGCGAGGTCGTGGAGCACGATGAGCGACGCTTGGGCCAGGAAGACCGCCCGGTAGGCCTCCAAGTGGAACTCCACGTTGTTGCCCAGCTGGAACACGCCGAGCCGATAGCCCGGGAGCCTCGGCGTGTCCTTCGCCTCGATCGACCACAGGACATCCATCCGGTGCCGTTCGAAGAAGCCGATGCGGCGCAACCCGTCCAAGACGGCACGGTCGTAGGTCGCGACGCCCGTGCGCGCGGGGGGCAACGGGCCTGAGAACACCAGCTCCCCGACCGATCCCGGTGCAGCCGGCGTGGGCCGGCGGACCACCCTGCGCACGACGTCGCGGAGCATCAGTCGAGCAACCGCGCGACGACGTCAGGCCAGCTCGGAACCTCCGTGCGCACCAGCGCGTTCCCGGCTGCCCCCAAGCGCGAGGCCAGATCGCGATCCGTATGCAGCCGGTCGAACGCCCCCGCGATCGCCTTGGGTTCGGGCGGAGCGACCAGACCGGTCTGGCCGTTCACCACGAACTCGAGTGGACCGCCGCTGTCGGAGAGCGTCACCACGGGACGGTCGGCCGCGAACCCTTCGAGCGTGACATAGCCATAGTCCTCATCGAAGGGGCCGTAGTAGACGGCGAGCGCGCCCTCGTACAACTGGTACAGACGTTCGTCGCTGACATCGATCTCGAACCGCACACGCTGTTGCAGTCCCAGCAGCTCGACCTGGTCACGCAGCGCTTGTTCGTCCGGACCCTTGCCCACCAGCACGAGCGTCACCGCGCTCTTGACGTACTTCATGGCGTCCACGACGAGTGACTGACGCTTCAGACCCTCCATCCGGCTCGGGAACACCACGTAGTCGCCGAGCGCTCCCGACGGCTCGGCGATCAAGTGCTCCATGACGGGCGATGGGTGATAGAGCACCTCGGCGGGGATCCGGAGCGAGCTCCACAGCCGATCCTTGACGTTCTTCGAGTTCGTGAAGACGCGTTTCGCCTCGTTCATCGCGAGGCGGTCGGCGTTCCAGACCATGTTGCGCACGGCGGGTCCGTCCTCTTGCCGCGAAAGGTCGGCGTAGTCGGGGTGATCCCAGAGCTCATACGCCGTGCGGTGCTGATGCATCAACCACACGATCTTGCGTTCGTGCTCGACGAGGTACGCGGGGAACTTCAGACCGATCACGGCGTCGACCTTCAGACCGTTCGACTCCGTGATGTCGAAGCTCCGCCATACCGCCATCTGGTGCGCGAGCTGCGATGCCGGGTACCACTTGCCGGCGATCTGCACCAGATCGGCCTCGTGACCGGCCGCCCGCAACGCGCGAACCAGCCCCTCCGCATGCGTCTCGGCGCCGCCCCGAACGAAGGCGGTCTGCGGATGAAGGACGGCGACCCTCACGCGGGATCCTTCCGCGCGGCATCGACATCGACGTCGTCGGCGCCATCGGCGTCGGGCTCGACCGCGGCGCGGAGACGTGCGAGCTCGGCCTCCGCCGCCATCAACCGTTCGGCCAGGCTGGTCGTGAGCTCCGCGTGATCGGCGATCAACCGGTCGTATCGCCACGAGATCGGCCGTGCGACGCGGAACAATCGGTACTTGATCTGCCGGCGCCACCGTGACGTCGAAGCCAGGTTCCCCTCGCCCTGCGGGATGATCACCTTCTCGTCCGCGCGCATCTGCATGGACAGGTCGTGGAGCCGGTCGCGAACCTCGGCGGTGTCCATGCGGGCGCGCGACGCGCGCTCCTGGGCCCAGTAGAGCTCACGAGAGAGGTCGTCGAACGCGGGATCGTGGTCGGTCGGTGCGGCCATCAGCGCAGGTCAGCCTAGCATCCGCTCGGCCGCCGACCGCTCAGCCTGCCGTCGAAGCGAGCCACTCCTCCACCGCGCCGTCCAGCGACGGGAACGGTTCGATACCCAGGTGCTCCAGGAACACGCTCGTCAGCGAGGAGTTCGCCGGTCGGGCGGCGACGAGGCCGAGAGATCCCACCTCTTGGGGATGGACGGTCCCGGAGAGACCGCCGATGGCGCGAGCGCGCTCGAGGACCTCGAACCAGCAGGCCGGCTCGGATCCGGCGAGGTGGTACGTGCCGAAGCGACCGGTGAGCAGGAGGGGAAGCAGCCGCGAAGCGAGATGTCGGACGAACGTCGGAGATCCCGTCCGATCGCGGATGCCACCGGCGCTCTCACCCCTGCGCAACCGCTCGACCGCGTCGCTCGCGTAGTCGTCGCCAGCGCCGAAGACGAATCCGGTCCGCACGACGAAATGTTCCGGGAGCACGTTCCGCACGAACGCTTCCCCCGCGAGCTTGGTTCTCCCATACACGGACAGCGGGTTCGGCGTGTCGAGCTCGTCGTACGACGCGCCCTTCGTCCCGTCGAAGACGTAGTCGGTCGAGAGATGCACCAGGATCGCGCCGCAGGCGCGAGCCGCGAGCGCTGTGTTCTGCGCGCCGATGGCGTTGTCCCGCGCCGCGAGCCGTGGATCCGTCTCGCACGCGTCGACCTGTGTGTGCGCCGCGAAGTTCAAGATGGCGTCAGGGCCGAACGGCGGGATCTCCTGCATGACCGCGTCGTGATCGCCGATGTCGAGCTCCGCGTGGGTGAACGTGTGGACCTGATGATGCCCGGGCGCCTGCGCCAAGAACGCGCGCGCGAGGCCCCCGCCTGCTCCGGTGACGACCAACCTCATCGGTCGGCTCTCGCGGGGCGCGATCCGGTCACGACCGGCACGTCGTGAGCCTCGCGGAGCCAGACGAGGTGATCGCGGTACCAGTCGACCGTGAGCGCCAATCCGTCGTCGAACGACACCTGCGGCGTCCATCCGAGTGCATGCAGCCGATCGGCTCGCAGGCCGTATCGGAAGTCGTGCCCCGGACGGTCGGGCACGAATGCGATCAGCGAGGCCGGAGCTCCGGCGAGCTTGCAGATCCGGCGCGCGAGGTCGATGTTCTCCAGCTCGTAACCGTCGCCGATGTTGTAGACGGCCCCGGGCTCGCCGGCATCGAGGACCGTGAGCGCCGCAGCCACCCAGTCGGTGACGTAGAGGAACTCTCGGCGCTCTTTCCCGTGCGCATAGACGGGGACGGGTCGACCCTCGAGCGCACAGATCGCGAACGTCGGCACCACGCGCTCGATCTGGCGCGGCCCGAACGCGTTCGTGCCGCGCACGATCGTCACGGGCGCGTCAAACGTGGAAACGTATGCGCTGCAGAGAAGGTCGGCCGCCGCTTTGCTGGCCGCGTACGGGCTGACCGGCCGGAGCGGACGATCTTCATCGAAGACCCCACCGCCGGCGTCGCCCGGTCCGTACACTTCATCCGTCGACATCATCAGCATCTGAACATCGTGAGTCCTGCAGGCCTCCAGGACGGCCTGGGTTCCCAGCACGTTCGTTCGAAGGAAGGACGCCGGGTCGTCGATGCTCCGATCGACGTGCGATTCCGCTGCTGCGTGGATCACGACGCCGGCGCCGGCGACGAGCTCGTCGACGAGCGCAGTATCGGCCACATCGCCGAGCACGAAGCGCAACCGTGGGTCGGCGTCATGCGCTTCGAGGTTCGCGCGGCTGCCGCCCGTGGAGAGCCGGTCGAGGACGGTCACCGTGGTTGACGCTCGTTCGAGCAACGCGTCGACGATGTGCGAGCCGATGAATCCGGCTCCGCCGGTGACGAGGACGTCGGTGTCGGTGGTCATGGTTGGACCTCTTGCGGGACCGGGACGTCAGGAGTCTACTCGGGCGTCTTTCCCAGGCCCGTTGCTGCCCTATGGAGCACCGTCGCCGTGGCACGCGCCGTCGATTCCCACGTGAAGCGCGCGGCCCTGGCCACCCCGGCCGCCGAGAGCACAGCTCGCAGATCGTCGTCGGCCACCAGCTCGGACAGTGCCGTCGCGACCGCGTCGACGTCCCCCGGATCGACCAAGACGGCCGCATCCCCCGCGACCTCCGGCAGCGACGAAACGTTGGAGGTCAGGACCGGGATCCCGGCGGCGAACCCCTCGAGCACCGGAAACCCGAAGCCCTCGTACAGCGACGGATAGGCGAGGACGGTCGCTCCCGAGAGCAATGCGAGCTTGTCCCGCTCGCTCACGTAGCCGGTGCGGATGATCCGGCTCCGTACACCCGGAGGGAGCAGCTCGATCGTCGCGTCCAACCGTTCGGCCGCCTGGGGGAACCAGCGAACCGGGCCTCCGGCCAGCACCAGCGAAAGATGGCGTGCGTCGCTCGACGCGAAGGCGCGAACGAGAAGCTCCAGGTTCTTCCTGGGCTCGATGCCACCGACGAACAGCACATAGGAACCCGGGATCACGTACCGGCGCCGCGTGGCTTCGATCGCGCTCTGCGAAACGGGAGCGAACGCGCTGGCATCGACACCGTGTTGCACCACGTGCACGCGATCGCCGTCGACCGCGTATGCGTGCCGAAGGTCCGACGCGACCGACTCCGACGGGACGATGATCGCGGGGGCATCGTTGAGCGCCGCGGCGAAACGCCCGCGCCATCGAGCGTCGATGTGCGGCGCGGTCTCGGGGTAGTGCCGGAACGCCAGATCGTGGACCACCGGCACGACGCGATCGGTGTGCCGCGTCGCCGGCGCCAAGAAGTTCGTGGCAACGAAGAGATCGAAATCGACCAGCCACTCCACGCGGGGAACGCCCAATCGCCATGACGCAGGTTGGAAGATCCGCGCGGGGAACCGCGACGCCTTCTCCATGAGGTTCGGCGCGGGCATATTGGCGAAGAACGACCGCGGACGGAAGAGCCCTCGAGCGTGCAGGTACCAGGCGACGAATCCGTCATCCGGGTCCGCCAAGGGGAGATGGCGGATCAGTTGCTGCGCGTACAGACCGACCCCGGTTCGTCGGGGGTCGAGCGCCGGCCGGGCATCGATCGCGACTCGCACACGCGAAGGCTAGCGGAGACCGAGTGGGGGACCCGGCCTGAGGGTCCATGCGGAGGCTCAGCCTGAAACTCAGTCGAGCTCGAGGCGGCTCTGGTCACCGACGACCAGACGGTGAACGCCGTCCGAGCCGGAGTGGCGGACCTCGACGTTGCGACCGAGGATCGACGCTGCCAGGCCGTGGACATCCACGATCTGGCAGCCCTCCATCACGATCGAGTCCTCCACCTCGCTCCGCACGATCCTCGAGTCCCGCTCGATCGAGACGTTCGGGCCGACGACGGAATCCTCGATCACGGAGTCGCGCGCGATGGCGACCGGCCCTCGCAATCGGGACCGGATGACCTTGGCGCCGCGTTCGAGCCGCACCGCGCCGTGGAGCGTCGAGTCCTCGTCAACCTCGCCATCGACCTCGGCGTTCAGCACCGAGAGCATCACGCGGTTCGCCTCGAGCAGGTCGGAGGGACGGCCGGTGTCCTTCCACCAACCGCTCACCATCTCGGCGCGCACGGTCTTGCCGTGATCGATCAGCCACTGGATCGCCTCGGTGATCTCGAGCTCGCCTCGCCACGAGGGTTCGAGCGTCTCGGCCGCCTCGATGATCGAGTCGTCGAACAGATACACGCCGACGAGCGCCAGGGCACTGACGAACTCCTTCGGTTTCTCCACCAAACGCACGACGCGATCGCCCTCGAGCACCGCGACCCCGAACCGCTCGGGCTCCGGAACGCGCGCGAGGAAGATCTGCGCGTTTGGCCGCGTCCGCTCGAACTCCTCGACGAATCGGCCGAGCCCTTCCAGCAGGACGTTGTCGCCCAGATACATGAGGAACGGTTGGCCAGCTACGAAGTCGCGCGCGGTCAGAACGGCGTGCCCCAGACCGAGGGGCTGCTCCTGGGGGATGTACGTCACGGAGAGCCCCCACGGTGAGCCATCACCGACGGCGGCACGGATCTCATCGCGGGTCTCGCCGACGACGATCCCGACTTCGATGATGCCGACGTCCCGGATGGCCTCGAGCGCGTGGAACAGGATCGGCGCCCCGGCGATCGGGATCAGTTGCTTCGCGTTCGTGTGCGTGAGCGGCCGCAGGCGGGACCCTTGCCCGCCCGCCAGGATGAGCGCGCGCATCAGGCCCCCGCGGAGACGCAGCCCGTCGTGTCCCCGCCCGAACCGACCGGCTGGAGTTGGAAGCCGCCGGTGATGAAGATCGCGACCGGGCTCCCGTGGAGCGCCCCCTTCGGCGCCTCGGCGATCGTCAGGTTCGAGAAGTATTTCTGCACGACCTGCGCCTCGTTCTCATGTCCCGGTTTGTACACGATCACCGAGCCTTTCACGTCGGCACCGAACGTCGCATAGTCGATGACCCCCGGCGTGATGTCGAATCCGGCATCGGCCAACACTTGCTCCACGGAGGTCGCCGTCCCCGCGGAGCTGTGGTCGATGACCGGTACCACGATGTTCGCCTCGGACGTCGCCGTGCCGGCCAACGCCTGACCGAGCGTGCCGAGCGGCTTCCCCTGACGGATCCGCGCGAAGATCTGCTGATCCACCGGGTCCATCTGCACGATGTCGAGCCCCGACGGGGACCAGGACGGGTAGACGACGGTGGGCGTGCCGGGCACTGCGCGGAATTCGACGGCACCCGTCGAGATGCCCTCGAGCTGCTTCACCAGATAGATGATGTCGGCGAGCTTGAAGCCTGGGTCGGCCACCAGATTGTGCGCGATCGGGCCGATCAATCCTGGCGCCTGCGCGATCTCGGCGGGTGAGAGGAGTCGGTTCAGAACGGCCCGGAGGAACTGCTGCTGGCGACCGATGCGCGAGAAGTCCGGGATGAAGTCGCACGGGAGATGGCGCGTGCGGACGTACGCCAGGGACTGATAGCCGTTGAGGTGCTGGCAACCCGGAGCGACGTCCAACCCCGTGAGCGGATCCTGCACCCGACCGGTCGAAGGATCGGCGAGGTTCCCCGGGATGCAGATCGTGACCCCGTGCAACGTATCGACGATGCCCTGGAACCCGGCGAGGTCCACGTAGAGGACATGGTTGATCTTCAGGCCCGTGAGCTGCTCGACCGTCTTCGCGACCGTCTGAGGGCCCCCGTGCTGGAGACCACCTTCGAACGCCGCGTTGATCTTGTTCTCGCCCTGCCCGGGGATGTTGACCCAGAGATCGCGAGGGAAGGACAGGATGATCGCCTTCTCGAGGCGGGGATCCGTGTGGACCAGCATGATGACGTCGGAGCGATTCGACCCGCCGATGTCCTGATTCGTCCCGAACTGGTTCTGCTCGGCTTGCGACAGGCGCGCGCGCGAGTCGCTTCCCAGGATCAGGTAGTTGCAGACGTTGTCCACGCAGGGCCCGAAGTCGTGTTGAGGTCCGGTGCTCCCCGTCGATCCATCCCCGAACGTCCGGATCCCGCCTTGCGCTTCGCCGTACGCGACGTACGCGTACCCGGACGCGATGGCGATGATGAGCGAAAGGCTGGCGGTAACGCCGATGAACGTGCGCGCGAACCTGCGGTGGGCGCGTGGCGGGTCGAGCCGATCGGGGCTGGAGGTCATCGCGTGCCAGCGTACCTGGGGTCCTGAGGTGGGTCGTCGATCGGCACATGTCATTCCTGTGAGGGATCGTTCGTGCTCGCGGGGCACGCCGATTAGGATGGCCGCGCATCAGACGAGAGGAAGCACGAGGGAGCACATGGTCAGGGACCCGATCTGGGTCCTCGTCGTGGGGACCGACGAGGATCTTCACGAAGAGCTCCTCAGCGAAGAAGGATTCACGGTCGATCGTGCGGAGCGGCTGGACGGCGACACACGCACCGCCGACGTCGACGCCGTGGTGCTGTCGCTCTCCGGTGTTGCCCCGCTCGAGGCGCTTGCCGCGCTGCGCGTGCAGGCGCCCGCGGCCGCGGTGGTCGTGATCACCGAACCCGGGAACGTCGCCGACGGGACGGTCGCGCTGCACGCCGGCGCCGACGACCACCTGGTCCGCGGTTCCATCCCGGTCGGCATGCTTCCCCGGGCCGTCCGCTACGCCGTGACCGTGCGACGCCTCCGGCGGGAGCTGTCGACCCAAGACGACGAGACCGGCCTGTTGAACCTGCGTGGGTTCGCCCCGATCGCCGAGCACCATCTCCGCATGGCCGACCGGGCCCATACGCCGGTCGTGTTCCTGTTCGTTCGCCTGGATGAACTTGCCGGGATCGTGTCGGACGGCGCGGAGGAAGCGGCATCGCTCGCGCGCGACGCGGCCGCGGTTCTCCTGGAGGCCGTCCGCGATTCGGACGTTCCCGCGCGCATCACGATCGATACGTTCTGCGTGTTGTTGACCGGCGACGCACGCGGAGCCGAGGCCCTGGTGCTCTCGCGCTTGGTCGAGGCGATCGCCGTCCACGACGCGCGCCTGGATCAACCACGCTCGCTGTCCCTCTCGGTCGGGAGCGCGCTCTATGACCCCGATCATCCGGGCACCCTCGAGCAGATCCTTTCGACGGCCGACCGCCGGCTGGCCGCCCAAGCCGACCTCGAACGATCCGAGCAGCCATGAGCCGCGAATACGGGTCGAGAAACGCCCGCGAGAACGCCCAAGAGCACGCCAAAGAGCACGCCAATGAGCACGATGGCAACGCGAGGAGCTCCTGCGAACGCCGTGATCGTTCGGACCGAGGCACATCTCCGGAGCGAGCCGGTGGAGGCCATCGACCTCGCTGAGGCTCGCGATCGCGAGCTGGTGCTGGGGATCCGCCGTCGCGACGAGGACGCGTTCCGCGGGCTCTTCGGCCGATACGCCCCCAGCGCGAAGGCGCTCGCGATGCGGATCGTTCGGCAATCGCACCTGGCGGAGGAGATCGTGCAGGAGGCGTTCATGGCGCTCTGGCGCAACCCGGATGCGTACGACCAGCATCGGGGTTCGGTGAAGTCCTGGCTAATGGGCATGGTCCATCACCGCGCCGTGGACCTGGTCCGCCGGGAAGAGTCGTACCGACGCCGGGCGGAGCGGACCGCTCAACACGCGATGGAAGAACAATCTGATCACGCCGACGAGGTCGTGGAACAGCTCGGTCTGCCGGAAGAACGGCGGCGCGTCAGAGCGGCGCTCGACGAGTTGCCGGAAGCGCAGAGATCCGTTCTGGAGCGGATGTACTTCGACGGCAGGTCGCAGAGTCAGATCGCGGAAGAGACCGGACTACCCCTCGGCACCGTGAAGTCCCGCACGCTGTTGGGGATGCGCCGCTTGCGGGCCGCGCTCGCGGAGGAGGAACCGTGAACCGCGACCACGCGTTGATCGATGAGCTCCTGGCCGTCAGGGCCCTCGGGGGGCTGGACGGTGACGACGTGGAACTGCTCGAGCAAGAGCTGGCTGCCCACGGAGAGTGCGAAGAGTGCCGCGAGCTGGAGTCCGGATACGAAGAGACCGCCGGCCTGCTCGCGTTCGCGCTGGATCCGATGCCGGTGAGCTCGGATCAAGCGGATGCGATCCTTCAGCGGGCCACACACCCTGCGACGCAAGACGTCGCGCCGGGGCCGCTCTCGCCGCCGGCCGACGAGCTCGGTGCTCGGCGGGGCCGTCCCGGCCGCTCGTGGCCTCGGATCGCCGCAGCCGCAGCCGCGATCGTCCTGGTGGGGTCGGCGGTGGCGATCGTGGGTCCCTTCCGCTCCACCGATGTGCACGCGACGACGAACCAAACCGTCGTTCACTTCACCGGGGAAGGTGGCGAGCTCGCGATGGCGTACGAGCCCGGGAAACCTGGGGCGGTGTTCCTCGGATCGGACTTCTCGGATCCGGGGACGAGCAAGGTTTACGAGATCTGGATGATCCGCGGCACGACGCCGGTGAGTGGAGGGTGTGTCCGTCCCCACGACGGATCCATCGTCACGTTCGTGAACGCGGACCTGAGCGGAGTGGACCTGATGGCCGTCACGGTGGAAGACGGCTCCTGCCCGTCGCAACCGACGACCGCGCCGTTCCTCTCCGCGCCACTGACCGCATAGGCTGCGTCGGCGCGCATGAGCCGCGTCAGCGAACCAGCAGCACCGGACAGGTCGCGTGCTGCACGACCTTGTTCGCCACGCCTCCCAGCACCAGGCTTTTCCACTCGGTCATCCCGCGGGTGCCCATGATGATCAGATCGGCGTCGCTCTCTTTCGCGATCTCCAGGATCTCCTTAGGCGTGTTGCCGGGCTTGACCCGTCGGATCTCGCCGGTCGCCGGGACGCCCGCTTCGCGGAACGTCGCCAGGGCTTCGTCGACGAGCGATTCCGCCTCCTGCGGAGGGCCGAGGTCGACGTCTTGTCCCTCGTATCGCTCGTGCTCGCGGACGTGGACGACGGTGACCGTCCCTCCATACCGTCCCGCGAGATCGGCCGCAACCGGAAGCGTCTTGCTGCTGTGCGGCGAACCGTCGACGGCGACGAGGATCTTTTCGAACATGTGGCGCTCGACTCCTGTAAGAGAGACGGTTGGCGACAAGGCGGTCGGACGCCGACAGCATATGGCTCGTCCGCCGACGGCGACACCACCCGGATCTCCGACGGCTCTTGCCCTGCGGCGTCATCCGTCGCGTCCGTGGTTGGTGGGCGGAGGTCGGGCTGCATGTTCGCGACGACCCTCGGACGGCGGCTGGTGGGCGCGCGGACCCCTTACGGAACGACCCTGGGCACCGTTCGAGCGGTCCGGGCCGATCGAAAGATCAGGTGGTGCCCCGGCCATCGTCGCCTTCACGATCACGACCGGGACCGGAGGCTTCGCGGACGAGGGTGGCCTCGGGCGAGAGCGGGGTCGTGGTGCCGGATCGGCGATGGCGTGCGCTGATGGAGTCGTGGTTCTCTCAGGTTCCTTCCGTACGGCACCCTCGGGGAGCGGAGCCCGCTGCGGGCGCTGGGAGTTGAGCCCGCGAAGCAGCAGCAGGAACAGCAGGATCGCGGCCGACAGGAGGTACATCCAGAACATGGCTGGGCGTTTGGAGTCGGTTCCGGTCATCAGCCCATGCATGAGCGCAAGCGCGAACGCCGGAACCGACAAGGCGTGCGTCCGCCGCCACCACGTGGTCCCGATCAGCTTGCGACCCCACGAGGTGGCGAGGACACCCAGGACCACCACGAACATCGAGGCGATCCCGAGCGAAACCCCGATGGGACGGTAGGTCGCTCGCATCGGGATCACGAGGTCGAGCGGCGCGAACGGCATGAACCGGTCCGCGAGCAGGAATCCGAGGTGTAACGCGAGGAACAGCAAACCGGACGTCGAGAACGCCTGGTGCAACGCGATGGAGGTCGCTTTGGGGATCCTCTTGCCGAAGACGGACGTCGTCGAGACGAGCCCCCAGGCGACCGACCCCCACAACATGATGAACGCGCCGATGCCGGCCGCGCGGATGATGTTCCACTCGATCACGCGCTCACCTCATCCGTTCGTGCCTGCTCGACCGGCGCGGCCCCGAAGCTCGTCACGATCTCGCCGGACCCCATCACCAGCGTGGCGGCGACGCGATCCAGGAGCGGCGGTCCAGCCAGCAGGGTCGCCTTGGACCAGACCTCCGCCTGCGTGCAGGTGTCCGCCCAGACCGTCGCCTGCAGCACACCGGTCGAGGCGGGCAGCGACGTCCTGGGATCGATCAGGTGGTGCGCTCCCGTTCCCCACGATCGGACGGTGACCGACGACGTGGCTAGCGCCCCGGTGCGGAGCCGGAGGCGGAGCGCCTCGACTCCCGTCGCCTGCGGGTCCTCGATCCCGATGTCGATGCCACCGCCGGGCGCGTCGCCTGCGATCCGCAGATCCCCACCCGCGTCGACGATCGCCCACGGGAGCGCGGGGATGGCCTCGATCGCACGGTCGACGGTCCAGCCTTTCGCGATCCCGCCGAAGTCGAGCTCGGCACCCTCCGGCAGCCTCAGCTGATCTCCTCGAAGCTCGACGTCTCGCCAGGCACCGCAGGTGACGGCGTCCTTGATCAGCAGATCCCGGAAGTCGCGACGGATCGCGAGGACTTCCTCATCCACCGTGTCCGGGTTCGCGTCTCTCGCCAGGACCTCACCGAAGTCGCGGTCGTATCCAGCGGCACGAAGTGCCGGAAGGACGGTGGGATCGAACAGACCTCCCGTCTCCTCGGCGGCCCGCAGGGCGACCCTCGTGAGCGAGGCGAAGGGACGCGAGACGACCACCCAGCTTCCCGCGCGCTCGTTCACGCGGCAGAGCTCGCTTCCCGGACGGAACCTCGAGAATCGCGCTTCCTGACCCGCGAACACACGCTCGACGCGCTTGGCGGCGGCTTCCATCTGATGCGGATCGGTTGCGGGTGACGAGATCAGCTCCACCCGTGTTCCCATCGCCTTGAACGGATGGCGGAGGGGATCGGGCCCTGCCTCGAGCCTCAGCATGGGTGCGTCCCACAGGTTGTCGCGACCGGCGCCGCGGCCGGCGCGTACACGTAGTTGACCGGTCCGGCGCCAATCGAGGAGATCGACGATGAGGCCGACTTCGTGTAGATGATCTTCTTGGTGATCACCACCACCACCGGCCGATGCGACTGCGCGACGGCGGCGGTCGATGACGTGGCCGCGGCCTGGGCCGGTTTCGGGAACACCCCGAACAGGGCGAGCGGCGAGAGGAAGCTCAGCCCTCCGAGCGCCCATGCCCACACCCGGACGAGGCGCCGGCTCGCACGCTTCGGCCTCGATGCAGCGCGCGCGTGGAGCTGTGGGCGGCGTTCCGGCTCCGGGTGCCGGCTAGCAGCTTCGATCGCGTCGTTCATGGTTCTCCGTTCTCTTTGGGTCGCGATGGATCACGGATACACGGGTGGGCGATCAGGATCAGTCGTCTCTTCCGCCGCCCTCGCCGTCGTCGCCTCCGCCGCCGCCGGTGTGGCTGCCGCTCGTGGTCGCAACCGGGGGGACCGTGGTGGTAGGTGTCACCATCACCGTCCGGGCGACGGGCGAGCTGCTGGTCGGCGCTTTCTTGTGGATCACGATGGTTCGGTGCTTGATGATCGGCTTGACCGCCGCGGGGCGCCCCGTGGATGTGGGGGCGGCGGCCGAAGTAGCCGCCGACGCACCGAGCCCCCAGTTGAAGGAGACGGCGGCCGCTCCGGCGACGAAGGACGCCGTGAGAGCCCCCGCCGTCGCGAGCGCAGACTTCTTGTTCATCCCGTACCTCCTCGTCGTGTTCTGCCACGTTAGGTCTGCACCGCTGAAGGGGATCCCAACGCATGGCTAGCTCCTCCTTAAGAACCCGAGCGAGGCACGAGACCCCTCGATCGGTCGGAGACGCATCCTTTGCCGTCTCTTAACCCGGCTTAGCAGGCTCTTAGCCGTCGGTCCCTTCAGATGGGACGGACGCTTCGCCGATGGACTAGCGATCGAGCCGGTTCCGACAGAGGGGGGAAGCGTGAACAAACGTTCAGCGGTCTTGGTGGCGGCGGGTCTCGTTGGCTCATTGGTGATGGGGGTCGTGGCGTTCGCGTTGGGGGCGCTTGGTCCGGTCGCGAGCGCGGCAGGTCCGCACATCGGAGCGCATCGTCAGGCAGCGCACACGGCTGCGCATACGCCGAAACACGACGGTTCCGCGGTCCGGCCCGCCGGAACCAACACCGTCGCCGTCGCACCCGCCGTCGTTCCGTCGGCGCCGAACACGGGGCCGAACCCGTCGGGTGGGGACGGCCAGGACCCGCAACCGGGAGGCAACCCCGAACCAACGACGACCCCAAACCCGGAGCCGAGCGAGTCTCCATCCCCGCCCCCGACGGACGGCTCAGGGTCCGACGATCCGACGGCGTCACCGACGCCGCCACCCGCGCCTGCACCATCGCCTTCCCCATCGCCGGGCGGGGGCGACGACGGATCAGGCGATGACTGAACGCCCTCCGGCACGACGACGGTGGTCAACCCGAGGCGTCAGGCTCGCCGCTTG